>DATIZY010000236.1:0-6826 GCA_035516895.1 Thermoanaerobaculia bacterium
CGTAGAAAAAAGGACGAAGGGCAGACCTGACCCCCAAATTGGCTGTGGCGGGAGGACTCGAACCTCCGACCAACGGATTAACAATCCGCCGCTCTACCAGCTGAGCTACACCACAGCATGTCGGGAGAGGAGCGATGGTCGCTGATCGTTTACCTTCTGTCAATCGGCGGCCGTGTTAGGCTTTGCCGCCTCGGAGGTTGTTCATGCGCCGTACGTTTGCTCTCGCTTCACTGCTGCTGCTCGCCTCGACGTTTGCGTTCGCGGAAAACGCGACACGCTCGTTCGAGGGCACCTACACCGCCACCATCACGAAGATTCCCGTCGACGCCGGCGTGCTCAACGTTTGGATTCCGATTCCCACGACTCGCGAGGATCAGCAAATCACCGATGTGAAGATCGATTCGGCGTACTCGTGGAAGCGGATGCGCGAGAAAGAATTCGGCGATGAGTACATCGTCGCGACGATTCCCGCTCCGCAAACCGGCGAGTTCACGGTGAAAGTCACGTTTCGCGCAACGCGGCACAACGTCGCGTACAGCGATCTCGCAAACGTCACGCTGAGCAAGCGCGAGCTCGCGCGCGCGCTCCGCGCCGACCGCCTCGTCACCATCTCGCCCCGCATCGTCAAACTCGCGGACCAGATCACCGCCGGAAAGACGAACGTCACCGATCAGGCGCGGGCGATCTACGACTACCTCGCCAGCACGATGAAATACGACAAAACCATTCCCGGCTGGGGAAACGGCGACACGGAGCGCGCCTGCGACATCAAAGCCGGGAACTGCACCGACTTCCATTCGTTCTTCATGTCGCTCGCGAGGGCGAAAGGAATTCCGGCGCGCTTTCTCATCGGCTTCCCGCTCCCGGCGGCGTCGGGAAAATCGCCCGGCTACCACTGCTGGGCGGAGTTCTACGACGGCCACGCCTGGGTGCCAATCGACGCGAGCGAGGCGTCCAAGTCGACTGACCCCGCTGTCCGCGCGTTCCTCTTCGGCAACCTTGGCGCCGATCGCATCGAGTTCACGCGCGGCCGCGATCTCACGCTGAACCCGCCGACGTCCGAGCCGGTCAACTACTTCCTCTACCCGCGCGCCGAAGCGAAGGGGAAAGTGGTCGGCACGCCGTCGATCTCGCTCGAGGTCCGCGACATCAACACGGGCGGAACGCCGGCTGCGGCATCGGGCGGGCGGTAGTTGGACGTCGAGGCGATTGTCGGCCGGCTGAGCGACCTCGGCACGTTCAATCGACGACGGTGATCGTCATCTTCATGTTGCCGTGACCGGATCCGCAGAAATCGTCGCAGATCGCCACGAAATGTCCGGCGCTCTGCGGCGTGATCGTCACTTCGTTCACGCGATCGGGCTCGACGTCGAGATCGACGCCGAGCTCTTTCTGCAGAAAGCCGTGATCGCGGTCCTGCGATGTGACGCGGATCGTGACCGTCTCGCCGCGCTCGAGCGTGATCGAGTCCGGCGTGAATGCGAACTTCTTCGCCGCGATCTCGACCACCCGCGGCTGTGCGGCGGCGACCGCCAGAACAATCGTTAATAAGAATTGCATCATAGAAATGCTCCTGTTTTCGAGATCTGCTGCGCGCCGTCGGTGCCGCCGAACTCCGTAAGCGTGAGCTCCACGTCGTCGACCTGCAGCGGACGCCGGTTGCTGACGCGCTGCAGGCCGAGGTTGCGGAACGGTTCGGCAGGGTCGAAGGCGAGAGGTTTCTTTTCTGCCGTCGATGTCGGATCGGGAAACGCGAAGATCAGCGATCGCGACGCGTAGTGCGTCGCGCGATCGGTGTGATGCACGTCGTGCCGGTGGATGTGGCCGTACAGCACGGTCACGTTTTCATACGGCGCGAGCGCGGTCAGGACGTCGGCTCCGTCGCGCGTGAACCACTCCCAGTCGGGCCGCAGATCGAACAGCGGCCGGTGTGTGAAAACGATGACCGGCGTCGCCGTCGAATAGCGCGCGAGATCGCGCTTCAGCCAATCCAGCTGCTCCGCGCCGACGACCGGTTTTCCGCGCGAGACGTTGTCCAGCGCGACGAAATGAACGCCGCGATGGTCGAACGAGTAATGCGCCTCGCCGAAGAACTGCCGGTAGAGCGCGCCGCCGTCGAGTGCCGCGTCGTGCTCGCCGGGAACGTGCATCACTTTCTT
Source organism: Thermoanaerobaculia bacterium (assembly GCA_035516895.1). Classification (GTDB taxonomy): domain Bacteria; phylum Acidobacteriota; class Thermoanaerobaculia; order Gp7-AA8; family Gp7-AA8; genus Gp7-AA10. The sequence continues at coordinate 2,160 of DATIZY010000236.1, forward strand.
CGCGCGCAAGCGGCCGGCAATCGATTGAAACGTTCGCATCCGCCTCGCGTTTTCGCCGGGCGTATCTGACTCGTGGGTCAGATCGCCGGTGAAAAGGACCAGCTCCGGCTGCGGATCGAGTCCGTTGATCATGTCGATCGCGTGCTCGAACGCTTTCGTGCCGGTCGGATTGGGCGGGCCGGAAAAGCCGACGTGCGCGTCGGAGAGCTGAACGAGCGTGAACGGCGCCGGCTCTTCGCCGTTCTTGCGGCGGAACCAGTCGCGAACGCCGGCGTGTGCGCGCATCGCCGGTGCGACGGAGATCAGCGCCCCTGCGCCGAGGGACGCCCCGGAGATCTTGAGAAAATCGCGTCGATTCATGGCACCTCCCGTGTGCGTGGGGACGGCGATTGAGCGCGGTGCGGCAACGCCCTGGCGCTCGTCCCTCCGTCTCCAGGAACTGGTCACGGGGTTTTTTCATCCGCTCGCCGGTTCCAAGGTGTAGAAGTGCTTCGGATGCCGGAACGCGAATCGTTCGAAGAGCTGGCGCTGCCGCTCCTGGATTCGCTCTATCGCTACGCGCGCTGGCTGACGAAGAACGCGTCGGATGCGGAGGACCTCGTGCAGGAGGCCTATCTCAAAGGTCTGCGCGGATTCGAATCGTTTCTCGCCGGCTCGAACATCCGGGCGTGGATGTTTCGGATTCTGCGCAACACGTTTCTGACGTCGCGCACCGGCCTGCGCGCGATTCCTCCGCTGTCGCTCGATGACGAGCCGGAGATCGCCGAGGCGATCGCGGACGAAGCGACGCCGGAGTCGGAGTTTCTGCAGCGTCTCAACGCGGAAGCGCTTGGGACCGCGATCGAGAATCTGCCGGTCGAGTTTCGCGAAGTGCTTCTGCTCTGCGACGTCGAAGGGATGAGCTACAAGGAGATCGCCGCCACGCTGTCGATTCCGATCGGCACGGTGACGTCGCGCCTTCTGCGCGCTCGGGCGAAGATTCGAAAGGCGCTTTCATGAACGAGCATCTGACGATCGGGGACATCGAGCGGATCGCCGACGGCGAGTCGCAGCCGCCCGCGCACGTCCGCGAATGCGCCCGCTGCGCCGCCGCAGTCCTCGACGCGATGCAGCTCAAGCGCGCGGTGCGCGATGCGATGCGCGGCGACCCCGCGCCGGCATCGTTGCGCCGCGCCGTCCGGCGCCGTCCATCGCCGATGACGTGGCTCGCCGCTGCGGCCGCGATCGTGGCGATCGTCGCCGGCGCGTTGCTCATTGCCCGTCAGCGGCAGCCGGGCGCGCTCGCCGAGCTCGCCGACATGCATGCGACGCTCCTCGCGAGCGCGAATCCGGTCGATGTCGTCTCCACCGACAAGCACACCGTAAAGCCGTGGTTCGAATCGCGTCTGCCGTTCGCCGTGCCCGTTCCCGATCTCGAACCGCCATTCCGCCTGATCGGCGGACGAGTCGTCTATTGGCGCGGGCAGCAGATGGCCTACCTTCTCATCGGAAAAGGTGCGCATCGAATCTCGGTGTTCGTCTCGCCGCGGCCGATCGGCGGCACGGAGCCGCCGAACGTCAGCACGCTGACGTGGGACAGCGGGGGGCTGCACTGCGTCGCGATCGGCGACGTGCCCGAGTCGGACCTCGTGCAATTGCAAAGTGTGTGGGAGCGCCTCTAGCCGGTCGGCCGGCTGAAGCCGGCCCGCACACCGATGCGTGCGAGCAGCTGACGCGAGTCGAACGGTTTGCGCAGGAACGGTACGCCGTCTTCGCGCTCGAACTCGGTGAGGATCACGAGCTTCGGCGCGTTCGGCTGTCTCATGAGATCGTCGACCAGCGCGCTCGCCGCGGTCGCTTCATCATCGTCGACGAGCACGTAGTCGTATTCGTTGTTGCGAAGTTTGACGAGCGCCGCATCTCCGCTTTCGACCGCGTCGCAGGCGAGGTGTTCTCGTGTGACTGCCGCCACGATTGCGGAACAGAGGTCGTGATGGTTCTCGACCACGAGAATGGACGGTGTCATGACGGTCCGGTCACACCCGTCATCCTGAACGCGGAATTTCGCGGCGGAAAGCGCGCGAGAAGATTCTCGATATCGTTGACGTCCGCGGGCTTCGTCAGGTGGTCGTCGAAGCCGGCCTCGATCGCTTTGCGTTTGTCTTCCGGCTGCCCGAAACCGCTCACCGCTACGAGCACGACGCCGTCGCCGATTCGCATGCGGACCTGCCGCGCGACCTGATAGCCGTCGATGCCCGGCAGACCGATGTCGATGAGAGCCATGTCGGGCTTTGCGTCGACGATCTTCTGCACGCCGTCGTTGCCGTCCGACACGGCGTCGACCGAGTGGCCGAGACGTCGGAGCTTCAGACGGAGGAGCTCGCGAACATCCGGATTGTCTTCGACGATGACGATGCGCCGCACGCCGGCATGCTCGGGCTGTCTCGTCTCCGGCGCTGCCTCGGGCATCGCTTCCACGTCCGCGATCGGCAGCGTCACGACGAATTCGCTGCCTTTTCCCAGCCCGTCGCTGCGCGCGGTCACGCTTCCGCCGTGAAGCTCGACGAGGTTGCGCACGAGCGCGAGGCCGATGCCCATGCCGCCCTGCGCGCGGCCGATCGCGTTTTCGGCCTGCGCGAAGAGCTCGAAGATCGTGCCGATGCGCTCGGGCGCGATGCCGACGCCGTCGTCGGCGACGCGAATCGCCGCGCGGTCGCCCTCCCGCTCGAGCGCGACGATCACGTGACCGCCCTCGGGCGTGTACTTCACCGCGTTCGTGAGAATGTTCGACACGATCTGTTCCGCTCGCAGCGGATCGGCGTCGGCGATCACCGGCAGGGCGGGCGATCGCACGTCGAGACTGACTTTGTGGACCTTCGCGTGCGGCAGGATCATCTGCATCGTCTGATTGAGCGTCTGGCGGAGATCGACGGGCTGCCGCTTGAGCACGATCTTGCCGGACACGACGCGCGACAGATCGAGCAGATCGTTGACGAGTCGCGTGAGATGGCGCGCCTGCCGCTCGATGAGCTCCGCGTGCTCGGGGTCGAGCCGGCCGTCGTCGCCGGTCATCTGCGACGCGAGCAGGATCGCGCCGAGCGGATTGCGAAGCTCGTGGCCGAGGATCGCGAGAAACCGGTCACGCTCGTGAACGCGATCCTCGAGCTTCTGCATCAGATCGCGGATCTCGTACTGCCGCTGCCGCGCGCGGAGCGCCGACTGTGCCGCGCTGACGAGCGATGCGATGCGCACCGGCCGGTCGATCAGCGTCATGTTCGTGCGCTTGCCGAGGTCTCCGAACGTGCGGTTCTTCGCCTCGAACGACGGCAGGCCGGTGAGAATGATGATCGGGATTTCCGACCACGGCGGCTGTTCGTGCAAGCGCTCCGCGAGCGCCGTCGTGCTCTTCGGCTGTGCCAGCGCTTCGTCGGTCAGGACGAGAGCGCCCGCGCCGTTCCGAACCTCATCGCACAGCATCGGCATGTCGTCGCAGATCCGGCAGGCGATGCCGCCGCGCTCGAGGTAAGTGGACATCAGCTCCGCATCGCGACCGATCGGCGCGAGAATCAGCACGCGCTCGGCCGCGCGCGGCGCGGTCATGCAGAGGTGTCCTCCAGCCGTCGCATGGTGCCGTCGAACGCGGGAATGCCGGTGAGAATCCCGCGGAACTTCTCGAGCGGGTCGCCGATCCTCAAACCATGGTCCATGGTGAAATCGCGGATGGCGGTCTCGTGAATGCCGCTGCGCTTCTTCACGATCGAGATCGCCTTGTGAATCCGTCCGCTCGCCTCGTAGTAGCGCAGCAGGATGACGCAGTCGGCGAGATAGCTGACATCGACGGACGATTGCATCGCCGAACCGAGCAGGCCGTGCTGCGCGAAGACGAGGATCGTCGCCACGCCGTTCTGGCCGAGGTAGCTGAGGAGCTCGTGAAGGTGCAGAAGGAGGAATCGCTCTTCGGGGACGGCGTTGAGGTAGCCGTTCAAGCTGTCGATGACGAGAGCGCGAACCTGCTCGCGCTCGACGACCTCGCGAACGAGGTGCGCGAGCTCGCCCGGCTGCAGTTGCGCGGGATCGATCTGGCGGATGGAGATCTGCCCGCTCTCGCAGAATTCGCGCAGCGGCATGTTGAGCGACTCGGAGCGGTTGAAGAGGCTCGACAGGCTCTCCTCGAAAATGAACAGCGCCGCCTTTTCGCCGCGGCGCGCGGCGGCGATCGCGTACTGCGTTGCCAGCGCCGATTTGCCCGATCCCGCCGGACCCATGATCAGCGTGCTCGTGCCGCGGTCGACGCCGCCGCCTAACATGCCGTCGAGCACTTTGAGTCCGCTCGGCATCTGCTCGAGATCGACGATGCGCCGGTGCTCTGCGGCGACCAGGCGCGGATAGACGACGATGCCGCCGGTCTTGATCGAAAAGTCGTGGAAGCCGTCTCTGAAATTCAACCCGCGCACTTTGACGAGCTGCAGCCGCCGCCGCGCCGCGCCGTAAAGCGGCGTGTATCGCTCGAGCTCCACGACGCCGTGCGGAACGCTCTGCAGCTGCAGATCGTTCACCTCGGCCGTGCGGTCGTCGAGGAACAGAACGGTGATGTGCCGTCCGGCGAAAAACTGCTTCAGCGCGAGGATCTGCTTCCGATAGCGCAGCGTGCTTTGCGCGAGCAGGCGAATCTCGGAGAGCGAATCGAG
>DATIZY010000237.1:0-16027 GCA_035516895.1 Thermoanaerobaculia bacterium
AGCCCTTTGGCGAGCTCGTAGCAGAAGATCGCTACCGCCTGTGCGAGGTTCATCGTCGGCGTGTCGGGCGCCGTGGGAATCACTGCCGTGCGCTGGCACATCGCGATCTCCTCGCCGCTGAGGCCCCACTCTTCGCGCCCGAACACGAGCGCCAGCGTGTGCTCGTCGCCGAGCGTCTCCTCGGCGAGTCGCGCGACTTCGACCGGCGCGAGCTGCTCGTAGACGTGCCGGCCGCGTATGGCGGTCGTCGCGACGCTGAGATGCACGTCGGCGAGCGCTTCGCGCAGCGACGGGAAGCGAAGCGCCGACTGCACGACGTCCGCGCCGCCCTTCGCCCACCACTCCGACTCGTCGCGCGTGATCTGCGGCCGGGCACCGACAATCGCCAGCTCGCGAAATCCGAAGTTCTTCATCGCGCGTGCCGCCGCGCCGACGTTCCCGGCCTCTTTCGGCTCGACGAGTACAACGCGAAGACGCATGGATGGCCGCAACGTAGCGCCGATTCTCAGCCCGTGCCGGCCGGCTGAGAGCCGGCCCTGCATTCTGTTCGCACTTCTACGCCTTGTTCTTCGAACTCCTGCTCGAGCAGGTCGGCCCACGCGCTCATGTACAGCACGACGTCCTCCCGCCTGTTGAAGCGCAAGTGCCGTCCGGCACGGCGTAGCACATCGAGGTCGGAGAGTTTCTCGAGATTGCGGACGTCGGTGCGGGTCAGGCCGATGTCGAACATCGCCGCGAGGACGACGTCGATGAGATTGCCGCTCGCCGGACAGTAGTCGTTCGCCTGCTGCTCCCAGTCGCCTTCGCGAACGAGGGCCGAGGAGTGGATTTCGGAGCTGCGAAGGCCGGTGATCGACTGCGCGAGGTGACCGCAGTTGCACATCCCCATGTGCCCCCACTGGTACGATACGTTGCTCGCAAGGCGCTGCGCCGTTTGTCGCAGTGCGCCGATGAGCTCGTGGTTGGCGCGAGCCATGCGAAAAGAATAGCGCGGAGTGGAATGCGATGAAATTCCGAAGTGCCCTGATCGTGATGATGCTCGCCGCCGCATGCGCGAGCACGCAGCAGCCCGGGAAGCTGACCGATCCGCAGATTGCGATGGTCATGCGCGTCGTCAATCTGAGCGAGGTGCGTGAAGGCGAGCTCGCGCGCGACAAAGCGGCGGGCACGGCCGTCCGCGATTTCGCGCAGACGATGATCAACGAGCACGACGCGCAGAACAACAAAGCGGAGGCGGCGCTGTCGGCGAAGGACATCAACTCCGAAGACACGGCGCTCAGCCGGCAGCTCGATGCAGCCTCCGGCGCCGCGGCCGACCGGCTTCGGGCGCTCAGCGGCGCCGCGTTCGATCGCGCGTACATGGATCGCGAAGTCGAGGCGCATCAGAACGCGCTGAACCTGATCGACACGAAGCTGATGCCGAACGCGCGCAACAAGCTGGTCAAGCAGCAGCTCACCGCGCTCCGCACTTTGGTTGAGACGCACCTCACGCGCGCGAAGCAGATTCAGGCTTCGCTGCCGGCGGCATGAGAATCACCACAGACGGCGCAGAGAAGACGGAGAACTCTGTGTACTCTGTGTCTCCGTGGTGAATGTCGCCGGAAGATTCGCCCCGTCGCCGACCGGCCCGCTGCACTTCGGCAGCCTCGTTGCCGCGGCCGGGTCGTGGCTCTTCGCACGCGCGGCGGGAGGGCGGTGGCTCGTGCGCATCGAGGATCTCGACACGGCGCGCGTCGTCCCCGGATCGGAACAGGAGATCCTCGGCTCGCTCCGGCGATACGGACTCGAATGGGACGGCGAGGTGGTGCGCCAGTCGGAGCGCACCGCGCTTTACGACGCGGCGCTCGCGAGGCTGCGCGAGCGCGGGCTCGCATACGACTGCGGCTGCTCGCGCGCTGAAGTCGAGCGCGCCGCGTCCGCGCCGGCCGGGGCCGAGCCGGTATACCCGCGCACGTGCCGGAACGGGCTTCCGCCGGGACGCACAGCGCGCGCGGTGCGATTTCGCGCGCCGGAGGATGTGATCGCGTTCGAGGATGCGATCGCCGGCCATTTCGAAGCGAGCGTCGACGATTTCGTCATCAAACGCGCCGACGGTCCGTATGCGTACCAGCTCGCCGTTGTCGTCGACGACGCCGAGCAGGGCGTGACGCAGGTCGTTCGCGGCGCGGACCTTCTGTCCTCGACTCCGCGGCAGATCGCCCTGCAGCGCGCCCTCGCTCTTCCGCAGCCGGAGTATGCTCATCTGCCGGTGGTTTTAGGGAAGGATGGACGGAAACTCGGTAAGCGCGAGGGTGCGCTGCCGCTGCCGGACCTCGACGAATCGCGCGTTCGGGATACACTCGGCAGCGCGCTGCAGTTTCTGGGCATGGAAGTCCCGCCGGGGACGCCGGCGGAAATGCTCGAAAGCGCGCTCCGTTTGACGCGCGCGAGGCGCTACGCGACAATCGACCAACAAATTTGACGGGAGAAGAATAGATGGCGACTGCGAAAAAGGGATCGAGCTCCAAAGGGGGCGGTAAAGGTTTGGCGGCGGAGGTGCAGCCGAGTGCGGATCTGGCGGCGATCGTCGGCAGCAAACCGATTCCGCGGAGCGAAGTGACCAAGAAGGTGTGGGACTACATCAAGGCCCACGGCCTGCAGGACCAGCAGAACAAGCGCATGATCAACGCCGACGACAATCTGAAGAAGATCTTCGGCGGCAAGAAGCAGGTCTCGATGTTCGAGATGACTGCGCTTGTGAACAAACACCTGAGCTAGCGCGTAGCGGGTGGCGGTTGGGTTGCCCACCCGCCACCTGCCAATTCCTTCCCGCTATCTCAATCCAGTATCGATGTTCACGTTGAGCGTCGTGGTGACGTGCGCGTGGATGTCGACCGTCTTCGGCAGGTCGCTCGTGCGATCGAGACCGACGCCTTTCAGATCGACGAGATACGCCGCCGGGACGAGGTCGACCGCATAGAGTCCCTGGCTGTCGATGTCGACCGTGAAGACGAGCTGAGTCTTCGCCGCGTCGTACACGAGAATTTTTCGAAGCGAATACGCGCTCGGCGGCGTCGGGCAGGGCTGCCCCGGCTGATCGACCGGGCAGTTCGGTCCGATCGTGACGATGCCGGCGAGGCGGCCGCGTGCCTGCGAATTCTGGTCGAGCGGCGCCGTCGGACTGTGACACGCAGCGGCGATGAGGATCGCGGCGCTAAGGAGCCGCGTCGAGGATCGCGTGAGCGACTTCATCGTATCGGCCGGCGTAGTGGTGACCGCCCTTCTCGCGGAGAATTCTAAACTGCGACGGGTCGAGAGTCGGGCAAAGCGAGTCCTTCTCCCGCTCGCCGTAGACGCAGAGCACGTTGAGGCCGCGCAGCGACTCGATCTCCGGCTGCACTTCGAACAGCGGCGGATGCCGAACGTAGCGCAGGATGCTCCAGAACGGGTGGTATTCGAAGTTGATCGTGGGCTCGGGACCGAGGAGCGCGACGAGGTCGATCGACGATCGCAAATCGGGCGGCAGACGATTGATCATGAACGGCAGCACGTCCGCGCCGCGCGAGAATCCGATCAGAATGAATTTCTGCTTGTTCCAGCGCTGCTGATACGCGCGAATCAGATCGGCGAGCGAACACGCGCTCGTTTCCGCGGTGCGGCGCGTCGCGTAGTACGGCGGCGTGACGAAACCGACCACCGCGACGCCGTTCTTCGTCAGCACCGTCGTGATCTTTCGATCGACCGGCCGCCAACCGCCGTCGCCGCTCAGAAAAATCGCCAGGCGAGCCATGGCGCCGTGCGCCGGAAATTCCCGGACCGGCGCCGGAGGGCAGTTCGTGAGAAGCGCGAAGAGGAGCGGGATCATGGCAGATTGCGAAGAATGATCGCGGCGAGCCGCTCGTAGCCGCCGTCGAAATGATGCGCGCCCTTCAGCTTGACGATGTCGAAACGCGGGCCGTTCAGCTCGGGACAAAGCGAGTCGTTGTCGTCCTCGCCATAAATACACATGATATTTTGTGATGATAACGCATCTACTTCCGGTTTCACTCGCAGACCGCCTTTCGAGCTTCGCATCCAGTCGCCGACATGGAACTCGAACTCGACCGTCGGGCTGGGACCCAGGAGCGCGACGGCGCGCGTTTTCGCCCGCAGCCCGGCCGGCAGGCGATTGATCATCGCCGGCAGGACGTCCGCGCCGCGCGAATAGCCGACGTACAGCACCCTTTCCTTTTTCCACCCCGCCAGGTACATCTCCAGGATGGTTTGCAGATCGCGCGCCGCCGACTCGGGCGTGCGCCTCGTCCAGAAGTACTGCAGCGCGTTGAGACCGACCACGGGCATGCCGTTCGCGGCGAGCTCGCGCGCGATGGCTTTGTCGATTGCCGCCCAGCCGCCGTCGCCGGAGATCAGCACGACGAGCGTGTCGGATGTGCCGCGCGTCGCGGGGACCTCGATGAGCGGGAGCTTTGTTGCAACGGTGACTGCAAGAAAGAGAGAAAGCATCAGGTTTCGGATTTCAAATTTCAAATGAAAAATGAAAAATGAAAACGCGATGCGAACAAATTCCGACTCGACTGTTCGGTGCATTTTTCATTTTTCATTTTGAATTTGAAATTTGAAATTTGAAATTTCAGTATCCGATCACTTCGCCACCACTCCGCGCAATCCTCCCGAAATCAGCGTCGCCAGATTCGTGAGGATCCTCGGCAGCACCAGACCGCCGGGCGAGGCGAGATACGTCGGCTCCCACTTCGGATCGAATTTTTCCTTGTACTGCCGCAAGCCCTGAAAGTTGTAGAAGTTTTCGCCGATGCGGTATGCGAGCGCGCCGACGCGGTTCCATACCGTCGCCAGATTGCGGCTCTCCAGGCCCGCGAGCGGAGCCATGCCGAGGTTGAAGGATTGGTAGCCCTGCTGCTGTCCCCAGACGATCAGGTTGACGAAGATGTAGTCCATGACGCCCGGCGGCGCGTCGGCCCGCTGGCGCATCAGATCGACCGACAGCTCCTGTCGATCGCCCGAGGTCCAGATGTTCGCGAACGCGACGATGCGACCTTCGCGGCGCACCACCGCCACCGGAAACCTCCGGATGTACTCCTCGGCAAAAAATCCGAGGGAGAAGCCTTTCTCGCGCGTTTTCTTTTCGGCGAGCCACGCGTCGGAGATTTCGCGCAGCTCCGGAAGAATCGGCGTCGCATCGCGCACGATCTCGAAGCTGCCGCCTTCGCTCTCGACCTTCCGCTGCATCTTGCGCATCCACTTGCGCGATCCTCCCTCGAGCGAGAAGTCCTCGAGCGGCACGCGCGCCTCCTCGCCGATTTTCTGCAGCGTCAGGCCGAGGTCGAGGTAGAGATGCAGATGACGCCGGCCGATTTCGTAGAACACCGGCCACGCGGCGTGGACGTCGCATCGCTCGCGAAATTTCCAGATCAGCTCCGCCTTCTCCTCGTCGGGGCCGACCGGATCGCCCATCGCGATCCAGCTGCGTCCTTCGACGCCGTACATGATGAACGCGCGGCCGCTGTCGCTGAACAGAAACGGTTTGTCGCCGAGGAACGCGAGGTTGGCCTGACTGTGGGCGTCGGTCTTCACGATGTCCGCCGCGCGCTCGAGCTCCGCGTGGGCGGGCGGGTCGGGGTCGGGGATCGCGGGGCGCAGCAGATGGCGCACGGCGACGATCAGCATCGCCGCGAGCACGCCGACGCCCGCGCGCAGAAATCGCGGCGCGTCGGCGCGGAACTGAAAGCGCCACCACAAATCATTCGAGTAGCCGACGTATTTGTAGCTGAAGAAGCCGAGCCACGCGGAGGAGATCAGAACGAGCAGAATCGCGAAGATCCAGCCCGGACCGAACGTCTCGTTCACGAGAAGACCTTTTCGATAGAAGTGGCGCCGCGATGCGACGAGGCCGAAGAGCATGATCGCGAGGATGATCGCCTCTTCGAAGTCGCCGCCCTTGAAGATCTGCAGAACGATGCCCGCCGTGAGGACGACGAACGCCATCTGGTACGCGGCATCGAGCCGCCGCTGCAGTCCGCGCGCGATGAGCAGCAACAGCGCGCCGGCGATGCTGCCGAAGAAATGCGAGATCTCGACGACCGGCAGCGGAACGATGCGGCGCAGCCAGTAGAGACGGCTCGGGAGCGTGGGCGTCGCACCGGAGATGAGGAGCACCGCGCCGCCGACAAAGGTCGAGAAGGCCATCACGTTCGGCGCGATGCCGGGCGCCCATCGTCCGAAGATCCGCCACGCTTTCGCGACGCCTTCGCGTTTTTCGAGGATCTCGTGCGTCGCGAGGAGAATCGTCGCGACGATCAGCGGGATGAGGTAGTAGATCGCGCGGAACGCGACGAGCGAGCCGACGATCGCCGCCGCCGGAAAAAACGGCGCGAGAAACAGCAGGACCACGGCCTCGAACACGCCCAGCCCGCCCGGCACGTTGCTGGCGACTCCGGCGATCTGCGCGAGAAAAAAGATCGACAGGAAGCGGACCAGCGAGATCGGCAGGTTGTCCGGCAGCAGGATGTAGAGCACGCACGCGGCGATGAACCAGTCGATCGCCGACACCGTGACCTGCGCGACGAAGAGGCCGAACGTCGGCAGATCGAATTCCCACTGCCGCACGCGCACGGGCTCGCGCCGGATCGAGATCCACAAAAAGTACGCGAGCGCCGGAAGCAGCAGGAGGATCCCGAGAATCCGCACGGAATTGAACGGCAGATGCACCGCCGTCGGGACCTCGGGCGGCACCACGATGAACAGCGTTCCGCCTAACAGCACGAACCCCAGCCAGAAGCTCAGCGTGCAGAAGGCGATCACTTTCGCGATCTCGACCGCGCTCAGGCGCCACGCCGTGTACATCCGGTAGCGCAGCGATCCGCCGACGAGGCCCGAAAGCCCGACGTTGTTGTTGAACGCGTAGCCGATGAACGAGGCGAGAGCGATTTTTCGATACGGCAGCGGATGGCGGATGTACTCGAACGCCAGCGTGTCGTAGCCGGTCATCACGAGATAGCCGAGGAGTGTGAGAGCGATGGCGAGGATGACCTGGTCGATCGGCAACGAGCTGAGATACGCGATGATGTCGCGATACCGATAGCGGCTGAGGCTCTCCTGCAGAACGCGCAGCGCGATCGCGAAGAGCGCCAGGATGACGATCGGTTTGACGAACGGTGCAACGCGTTTGAGCCGCTCGAACACGAGCCGGATTGTAAGCGCGCTGCGCGTGCGTTGCCGGTGATCGGTTGCCGGTTGCCGGTTGCCGGTTACCGGTTACGTTGTCTGTGTCTGTTGTCTGTTGTCTGTAGTCTGTAGTCGGTTTGTCTCTGCTCGTCGTCTCCCATACGTCGACACGGCCGTCGCCGGACAATCGTCAGCCGTTAACCGGCAAGCCTCCAAACGCGCAACGGCAACCGGCAACGGCAGCCGGCAACGGGTAACCGGCCACCGGTAACCGGCAACCGTCAACCGGTAACAGACAACAGACAACACACAACACACAACAGACAACAGACAACGTAACCGCGAACCGGTAACCGTCAACCGGTAACCCACTGACAACTGACAACTGACAACTGACAACCGACAACGCGAGCGCGAAGCGCGAGCATGTTAAGCTGACGCGCCGTGCCGCTCACCTTCGTTGCCGGTTCGGCCCACGACGTCCTGGGGCCCGATCTCGCGCGCGCCGTCAAGGACGCGCTGCAGAAGCGCTTTCCCATGAACGATGGCTCCAGCGTCGACGCCTATCGCTCGGACGCCGTCGATTCGCGCGGCTGGGTCGCGCTGCAGAACCGCGTCCCGCAGATCGCCGGCATCGACGCCTATCAAGCCGTGTTCGTGTCAGCCCCGCTCGGCGGAATCGAGGAGATCTCGGTGCCGAACGTCGCCGATCCGTTCCACGTCGCGAGCCTGCCGGCGCTCGTCGGCGCGCTGCAGCAGTTCGCGGCGAGAGCGAAGCTGCCGGTCGACGAAGTCGAGCTGATGCAGCTCGCCGCGAAATATCTCGAGGACGACGATCTCGTCGATGCCGACCTCGACGTACAGACGTACGTGCAGCTGATGCTCTCGGCGCGGCAGGCGCTGGCCCGGGGCCAGGCGCTTTGGATCGTGAGTTAGGCCGCTTCGGCGACTGCGGTCATGAGCCCCCACAACCACGAGATCTTGTACGCGTCGACCCGCAGCACGCGAAAACCACGGGCCTCCAGAAGATCGATGCACTCACTGCGGCTCAGAATCTTGCGGCGCTGCGGCTCGCGGAAGCGAAGATACGCGTCGCACATCCGGCACGCGACGTAGTCGTCGCACCAGTCGGTGATGACGAGACGGCCGTTGCGGCGAAGGACGCGCCGGATCTCTTCGAGCGCGAGCTCGGGATGCGGGAAGAAGTGAAACGAGCTCGATGTGACCACGACATCGAAGCTCTCCCGCCCAAACGGCAGCGCCTCGGCATCACCGCAGGCGAGCGGCGCTGCCGCAAAGCGGGCCTGCGAGAGCATTCCGACCGAGAGATCCACGCCGGTGCAGCGAACGCCCGCCGCGGTGAGCTCGCGCAGAAGGGCGCCGGTGCCGCAGCCGATGTCGAGAAGCCGCTCGCCGCGAGCCGCCCGCACGCGCGCCAGCGTCTCGCGCACGGAGCGGCGGACGTAGTTCCCCCAGCGCTTCTCGTATCGCGGCGAGAGCGAGTCGTACATCTCGCGGATGCTCTTCATGTCAGACGCGCCGCGCGGGCGGCAGCAGCGATTGGTTGATGGCGATCGCGGCGATCGCTCCGTCGGCGGCCGAGGTGATCGCGAGCTGTGAGCCGGGGACGAGATCGCCGATCGCGTACACGCCTTCGACGCTCGTCTCCTTGAAATCGTTCACGGCGAGACACGCGGTGCCCTCGACGGGGGCGCAGCCGAGCTGCTCGGCGAGGTCGCACGATCGCTCGGTGCCGATCGTGAAAAAGAACGCGTCGACGTCGACGCGCTCGCCCGTCGACAGCACCGCGGCGCGCACGACGCCGTCTTTGCCGACGAGATCGATGATCGTCTCGTCCTTGATCGCGATCTGCTCCGCGAGAAGCTTGCTCGTCTCCTCCTGCGAAAACTCGCGCGCGTGTCCGTGGAGAAACACGGTGAGATTGTCGCTCCACTGCAACAGCTTCAGCGCGAGGCCGACGACGCGTTGTCCCCAGCCGATCACGCCGACGCGTTTGCCGGTCGTCTCGTAGCCGTCGCAATCGGGACAGTGAAACACACTCGCGCCGTAGTAGCTCTCGATGTCGCGGATGCCGGGCAGCCGATCGCGCAGACCGTACGCGAGAACGATGCGGCGCGCCGACATCGTGCCGGCGGTGGCCGTCACTTCGAAGATGTCGCCGACGCGCTCGACGCGCTGCACCGTGCATTCGCAAATCTCCGCGCCGAACAATTGCGCCTCGGCACGGCCGCGGTCGAGCAGCTCGCGCGGCGGAATGCCGTGCTGGCCGAGAAAGCCGTGGATTCCGCGCGCGGCGTAGTTGCGCGGCCGGCCGTTGTCGAGAACGAGGACGCGGCGGCGATAGCGGCCGAGAAAAATCGCGCACGTCAGTCCGGCCGGACCGCCGCCGACGATGATGCAATCGTAGGTTGATTGATCAGGCAACTATCGCGATGCTGCAATCGTCGAGCCGCTGCGATCGGTCACGCGGATCGACACATTGCTCGCGGCGATCGAGGCATGCGAGCCATGCGGACGCACCCAAACCACGACCGTGTAGACGCCCGGCCCGTCGGGAAAAGGTACGACGAACGCAAAGCTGCCGTCCTTCGACACGGCGAAATCTCCGCGGCTCCCGTCGATGTACTGCTCACCGAAGCGGAGCCGCGGCGAATACTGCCGCCGCGCGCGGGGCAGGCCGTACGAGTCGATCGCATTCGCGGTCACGGCCGCGATCGGCTGCGGCAGCGGCTCGTGATGAACGGTGATCGCGTCGATGTCATAGCCGCGGCGCGGAACGCCGCTGCAGAGAATCTGATCGGAGATCCCCGCGGTGCGCGGCAGCTCGCGTTTCCAGTCGATGTAATGACGGACGAATTCCTGCGTGAGGCGGAACTCTCCTCGCTCCCACGCCAGCCCGATGCCGACGTCTGTGGCGTACGGATCGAGAATCGTCCGGCGATGGCCGTCGTCGGGCGCGACCTCGCGCATCATCGCATCCTCGGAGCGGCGGACCATCTCGTACAGCGCGCGATCGCTGAAGCCGTAGTTCGCCGACCACGCCACGGCGTTCTCGCTCAATCCGTCGTTGCCGCCGGCGAACGAGTAGCGCATGTACGGCGCTTCGCCGTCGATCGTGAAGTGGCCCGTCGTTCCGTTGCGGATCTGCTCGCGGCAGTACGCGTCGGCGACAGACGACGCCAACGCATCGATCTGCACCGGCTGAAGGCCGAACTGGTGCCGATCCCGGTTGATCAGCCGCAGAAACTCCTCGCGAAGCGCAAAACGCGTCTCGTCGATCGGCGCGCCGCCCTGCGCGAGGGGCGCGCTGACGATCACGGCGAATACGAGCAGGAGCAGTTTGCGCATTCGTGGAACCTGTGATTGTACAAGTTGTCAGTTGTCAGTTGTCAGTTGTCAGTTGTCAGTTGTCGTTTTGCGGCACTCTCGAGAACAGAGAACAGACAACAGACAACGCCGGCCGCAGGCCGGCTATCGCATCGGCAATTCAATCGAAACCCGGAAACCGGGATTCAGATTCTCTGCCCGAACCGCTCCGCCGTGCTCCTCGATGGCCTTTCGGGCGATTGCCAGGCCGAGGCCCGTCCCCGCCGACTTCGTTGAAAAATAGGGATCGAAAATCCTCGGTAACAATTCCTGCGGGACCCCCGGGCCGTCGTCTTCGACCGAGACGACGATCTTCGAATCGACGGCGTGGCTGCCGAAGCGCACGTGGCCGCGGGGTGCCGCCTGGAGCGCGTTCTCGATGAGATTCGCGATTGCGCCGCGAAGCATGCGCGCGTCGCCGGCGAAGTGGGCGGGAGTCGACGGCTCGATCTCCGCGCGGAAGTCGATCCCGCGCTCGCGGCTGCTCGCGTAGCTCGCGGCGATGTCCTCGAGCAGTTTGCGGAAATCGATCGGCTGCTTGTGCACCTGCCGCAGCGATGCGTAGTCGCTGAACTCCTTCGATGTCTCGCGCAGCGTGACCACTTGCCGCAGGATGTTGTCGACCGCCGTTTTGACGAGCTCCGGCAGATTCGCGTCGCGATGTTCGGCGACGGCGCGCAGATGCTCGGCCGTCAGCTGAATCGGCGTCAGCGGATTCTTGATCTCGTGCGCGACCTGCCGTGCCATCTCGCCCCACGCTTCGAGCCGGTTGGAGCGGAGAATTTCTGTGACGTCTTCGGCGATCAGCATTTCCTCGTCGCTGTCGGGCAGCGGCACGATCGAGACGCGAAACGTGCGGATGGCGCCGTCGACGCTCAGCTCGATCTCCGCCGCTTCCGATTCGCGCTTCCGATGTCCCTCGAGGAAGTCGCGCACTTCCGCCGGAAACTTCACGCCGTCGCCGAACAGCTTGCGCGCGCCGAGATTCGTGGCCGCGACGCGCATTTCACCGTCGAGCACGACAACGGCGGCGTTGATGTTTTCGAGCAGTGTCTGCAGGCGATCGCGCTCGTGGCGCAGGTCGTTCTGCTGCCGGCGAATCGACTGGGCCATGTCGCGGAAGGTCGTGACGAGGAGGCCCAGGTCGGGATCGTGCGGCACGGTGACGTCGACGTCGAAATTGCCTCGCGCGACCGCACGGGCCCCGCCGACCAGCGCCTGCACCGGCTTCGTGACCGTTCGCGCCGCGCGATACGCCACGATGATCGCGCCGAGGACGATGAAGACGAGGAGCATGTAGATGGTGGTGGCGAGATCGTTGACCTGCGCCTGGATCTGCCGCGCCTGCACGATGAACGGAAGCGCGAGCGTGTAGTGCGCGCCCGGTGCGAGCGCGACGGGGCTGTAGATCTCGATGAATCGCGACGATCCCGAGGAGCGGTGCGAGGTGCGGATCTGCTGCCCGTTGAGGATGATCGCCGAGTAGACGTCGCCGGGCAGCCGCTCGGAATCGACGTGAGCGGCAAAGAGATCGCGGCGGCTGGACGCGATCAGCGTCTCGTCACGATAGAGATGCAGATCGTGGCCGATGACGAGCGAGAGCCAGCTGAGGACGTCGTCGTCGAGGATCTGCTCCGGCCGCGCGGGGTTCGTCGACGCCAGGTAGTCGAGGATCACGCGCTCGGCGGACGTCAGTGCGGCCCGCGCGCTGTCCTGGTACGCGGCGTTGATCCGATCGGCGAGATACGCGCGGATGAAAATGACGAACACGATCAGCGGCAGAATCACGACGGCCGTCAGATAGACCGATGTGCGCGTTCGGAAATCGATCGAGCGCGGAAAGCGGCGCAGCACCGATGCGATCACCGGCAGCGAACGCAGCGTGATCACGGCGAGAGCGAGCGCGAGCGCCCAGATGCCGACGCTCCCGGCGTCGCGGATTTGTTCCGCGAGCGTCGCCTCCTGCAGCGGGAACGCGTACAGCGCGGCGTCCGTGCGGCGGAGGTACAGCGATGTGCCGGCGGCGTCGGCGGCCGTGACCCACTCGCCCTGTCCCGGCTTGAGTGTGGCGAAATAGCGATCGGGACTCTGCGGGAGTCGAAACGACGGGTTTCCGTGCGTGATGCCGCTGCGGTCGAAGACCACCGGGCCGGGCTGCGCGCGAAGGCCGGTGGTGGTGTCGGCGAAATCGGGTTCGAAGAAATCGCGATAGGTGTCGGAGAACGTCATCGCGCCCGGGTCCGCCGGATTGACGACGTGCACACTGCCGGAGCCGACCGGCATTCCGAACGCGGCGATCTGGAAATCGTGATGCATGAGCACGCGGCGCAGACTTCCGACCTGCAGCACCTCGCTTCCAACGGACGTCGAGCGTTCGCTGAATTGCGGCAGGCCGACGCCGAATCGGCTGATCGCGCGGCCGAAGAAGTTGTTGATCGTGATCACCGCCGGGATGCGCCACTTCGAAAGGTCGGATCGCAGCCAGAGCGCGTACGCGAGGTCGTCGAGGTTCATGCGCGTGTAGTCGTCGGGCAGAACGGCGCCGAGATCGACAGTCGTGAATTCGGTGCGGAGCGTGTCCTCGATCATCGACCGCAGCTGTCCCGCTTCGCCGATGACGAGCGGCGCGTAGGTCTCGGCGATGAACTGGCGCGAGCTCGACGTCTCGAAGCTCTGCAGCGGAATGTAGAGGAGCGGAACGACGATCACGATCGCGACGAGGAGCCGCAGCGTGCGGTTACGGATCCCGAGGTGCGGAGCGATGGAGACGACGCCGAAGGCGAAGAGAAGCAGGGCGAGCAGAAGAAACGCCTGGGCCGCCGACGTCGGCACGATGTGATCGGGGATCGGCGAGATGCGCGCGTTGTCCACGAGATTCCGGACCAGCGCGATGAATCCGGCGGCGGCGAGCGCGGCGAGGACTCCGCGGATGACATGCTGCCGCGTGGAGGCCCGGGCGGTACGCGCCAGCATCAGCACGATCGCGAGCGACGCGGCGGCGGTGAGGAGCAGATCGAACGGCGACTTGCTGAATCCGTCGAGCATGCGCGACGCGTAGATGTCGTAACCGAAGACGTGCCACGTGTCGGCGTCGAACTTGAGGGGCAGGAGCGCGGCGCGGCCGGCCGCGATGAGTGCGCAGGCGACGACGCGGTGCTTGCGCAGACGCCAGGCGAAAACGATTGCGGTGAGCGCGAGCAGGATCGATGCGATGTCGAAGCCGACCGCGCGCGTGCCGTCGACCACGTCGCTCCTCGTCCGCGGAAGGACGTCGACGTAGAGGCGCGAGTCGCGGCGGGCCTCGACGAGATAGCGCCGCCGCCCCGATTCGAGGCGCAGCGCCCCGCCGTGAAAGACCGTGCTGCTCACCCAATCGTCGTCGGGATCGAACAGCGAATGCGCGCGCGGCTGGTTGACGATGCGCTCGAACGCCTGCACGACGACGCCCGTCGGCAGCGCTCGCGATTTCGTGATGTACAGATCGTTCGCGTCGAACTGGTACGTCAGCGTGCCGGAAACGCGGAGGTCTTCGCCCCACCACGCAAGCACCTGACCGTCCGTTCCGACGATCCGCATGCCTCGGCTCTGTGTGTGCCGCAGCTGATCGTGAAGCAGCTCGAAAAGCTGGGGCCGCGAGAGCACCGCCGTGCGCGTGATGGTCGTCGCGACGTGCGCGGCCATCGCGTCGAGCTGCGCTTCATCGCCGGTGATCTGCTGGCGGACGCGATCGACCTCTCGGCCGAGGTGGAGAGCGGAGGCCTGATCGAAGGTGCCGGCGACATGCGCGACGGCGATGAGCGTCGCGATGTACGTGAACGCGATCGCCACGAAAAGTGCAGCAGCCGTGCGTAAACCGGCGAGCAGAGTACGGCGAGTGGCACGCGGGACGTTGCCCGCGGGCTCGCCGCTCCCGGCTCGCTCATCGCCTGACATCTACTTACCCGCGGATCGAACCGAAAGCACGGACCACGAGCCGTTCTTGTTCTGCTGGAGCGTCATGTAGAGCTCGCGACTCTCGGCTTTGCCGGCGTTTTGAATCGTCCACGTGCCGGTGATGTGGTACTGACCGGCGGAGCTCTCCTTGCGCGCGCTCTCCTGTTCGAATCCGCTCGGGTGCACTTTGCCGAAGAGGCTGTCGAGCAGATATCCGGCCTGCTCGCGGCCGTAGAACGTGTTGCCGCTCTGATCGATGAGCCCGGGGAACGCCAGCTGGACCTTGTCGCCGCCGGCGATTCCGGAGACGATCGCCTGCGAGTCCCCGCTTCCGAATCCGCGATTCAGATTCGAGAGCGCCGTGTCGAGGTCCCGGTATTGCGCCGATGCGACCAGTGGCAGGAATGCAAGGAGGATTGCGGTCTTGCTCCAGAGTCTCATGGCAGTCTCCTATGCGTCCGGTAACGGCGTGTCGCGGGTGTTTATTCTAACAAATTCAATCATTTAGCTGCACTCCGCAACGGTCATGATGTCCTCGCCCCGCGACACAACCCCACGCTTGCCCGCCTCCTCGGCAAAGTCCATTGGAGGGGCCGCGAGGACGCGAAGTGGCTGCGATGTCAGCGGATGCAGCATTGCGAGCTCAGCCGCGTGCAGCATCGGCCGCGCGGCGTTGCGGTCGCCGTAAAGCCAATCGCCGGCGAGCGGATGCCCGATCGCGGCGAGATGCACGCGAATCTGATGCGTGCGTCCGGTCAGGAGCTCGATCGCGAGCAGCGATCCGTTCGGCGTCGAGCGGAGCGGCGTGACAATGGTAAGTGATCGCTTACCATGTTCGCGAACGCCGAACGAGATCGGTCCGACGCGCGCGAGCAGGGTGTCGATCGTTTGCCGTTCGCGAAGCTCGCCTTCGCAGAGCGCGAGATAGCGTTTGCGGATCTGCTTTGTTTCGAACTGGCGGGTGAGCCGCGCGTTGATGTCCGCGCTTCTGGAGAAGAACATGACGCCGCTCGTTCCGCGGTCGAGCCGCTGCATGAGGTAGAGATGTCCGGCGTGCTGCATCGCGATCTCGAGCAGCACCGGCTCGTCGGGGTCGTATCCGCGCTGGACGACGATGTTCGGCGGCTTGTTGACGAAGAGCAGCGATTCGTCTTCGTAGAGGATGTCGAGCATCAGAGTTGTCGGTTGTCCGTTGTCAGTTGGCAGGGCGGGAGGGACTGACAACTGACAACCGACAACGCGTAGCTGTTAGGCCCAGTGCGGGTCCGTCGCGCGATAGAGGAGAAATTCTTCGCGCGTGGCGGCGAAGTCGCGCAGCGATTCTTCCCACTCGGCGACCCAGTCGTCGGGATTGCCTCCGGCTTCGACGATCTCGCGATAGCGAGCGCTGCCGGCGAGGAGATCGATGGCCAGCCGGTCGGAGACGAACTCGTACGTCTCGCGCCGCCAGTCGAACTGTTCGGGGTTCACGTCGCGCGCGACTTTTACGCACCACAGGCCGGTGCGGTACGGCTCGAATGCCCAGCGATTGGTCACGTGCAGCTCG
>DATIZY010000238.1:0-3557 GCA_035516895.1 Thermoanaerobaculia bacterium
CGGCCATGGGAGCGAGGGCCAGGGGCGGATCGATGCGGACGTTTCCGATGCTGAACGGCTTCATTTGTAGGGGGTCAGAGCTGTACTTGTGACTTTCTCTCGCTGGCGTAGAAAAATGTCTACTCTTCGTAGAAAAGTCACAAGTACAGCTCTGACCCCCTACAAATGAAGCCGTTTAGCATCGGAAACGTCCGCATCGATCCGCCCCTGGCCCTCGCTCCCATGGCCGAGGTGACGGATACGCATTACCGATCTCTGATCAAAGAGCTCGGCGGGGCTGGCCTCGTCGTCTCCGAATTCATTTCGTCCGAGGGACTCACGCGCGACAACGCGCGGACGAAGCAGATGCTCGCGTACAGCGAGGCCGAGCGGCCGGTCGCGATCCAGATCTACGGCGGCGACCCCGAACGCATGGATGACGCAGCCGCGATCGTCGAGGCCGAGGGCGTCGACATCGTCGATGTGAACATGGGCTGCCCGGTGCGCAAGATCGTGAGCAGCGGCGCAGGTTCGGCGCTGCTCAAGGACTTCGATCGCGCGGCGAAGGTCGTCGAAAAGATTCGCAGGCGCGTGAAGATTCCGGTGACGGTGAAAGTGCGCAAAGGGTGGGAGAGCGACGACGTTCTTCCGCTCTTGAAGCGCTTCGAAGAGATCGGCGTCGCTGCGATCGCGATTCACGGCCGCACGCGCAACGAGGCCTACACCGGCGCGAGCGACTGGGGCTACATCGCGCAGGTCAAGAGCGAGCTGCGGATTCCGGTGTGGGGCAATGGCGACGTGAAGTCGCCCGCCGACGCGCGCCGGATGTTCGAGCAGACGAAGGTCGACGGCGTGATGATCGGCCGCGCGGCGCTGCACAACCCGTTCATCTTCCGCGACATCATGTGTGAGGGCCGGCTTCAGCCGGCCGACGACCGGCTGACGTCGGGCGCACGGGAGCTCGAACGCCGCATCGACGCAATGCAGCGCTACCTCGGCAAAATCGACGGCGCGCCGCAGCCCGACAAGTGGAAGCTGCACAAGGCGCGCACGGTCATCGGGTGGTTCTCGAAAGGCATCGCGCACGGCAAGGACATTCGCAACGGACTCGCCGACATCACGTGCGTCGGCGACGTGCAGCGTCTGCTCGATCAGGCACGGGAGCGGCTCGCCGCCTGATCGCGGATGTCGTTTCCGCCGCACATCGAGCGCGTCTTCGAGATCTTCGGCGTTCCTCCCGACACCAAGAACGCGATCTATGAGCTGTACGTCGCGATGGGCGAGGAAGCGCTCGAAGTCTTCGGCGAGATCGCCGAGAGCGTCGATTCGCCGTCGAACCTTCGGCCCGAGCATTGCGCCGAAGTTCGCAGCCGCGTCGTCGAACGCTATCTGACGCGGAATCATCCGCTCTGGTGTGAAGGACATCCGACGGCGAGCCTGTATCGTCCGCGCGTGCTCGAAGGACGCGCCTCCGGACTGGCGATTCCGCTCGGACCGGTGACGCCGAACGGAGTGGCAGACGATCAGCCGGTGCCCGAAGGCATCCTGATGCAGAGCCGCAACGCGCATTTCGGCGGACGCGAAGGAACGATCTCATTCGATCTGATCCCGCCGGACCTCGCCGATGCGATCGCGATCGGTCAGGCCCTCGGCCAGCAGCACACGCTTCCCGGCTCGGTCGGCGAGACGACCGGCACGCTCGACGGCGAACGCTCGCTCGCGCTCATCTGGGAGATCCAGCCGAACGTCTACAAGCCGGCGGGCGATCGCAATCGCAACATTGCCAGGCTGTATCGCCGCCATCGCAACTGGCACATCATCACGCTCGTCGCCGCGCTCGAATGGCTGCGGTCGAAGAGATTTCGCGTCTACATTCTTCGCGGCGAGGCACTCGCGGCGACGCACGAGGTCAATCCATCGAAGCCGGTGTCGCAAACGATCATCGACCTGCACAATCGCACGGTCGCGAATGTCACGAGCGGGCTGGAGATCGCTCTCAAGCCGGCGACTCGCGACGACGAGCAGCTGCTGCTCGACAGCACGCTCATGAACACGGGCCTTCTGGAGCACGTGACCTTTCATGGCGCCGCGGGCGCGATCTGGCGGACGGAGTGATCTCCAGAATAGCCATGCCGCCGCGCCTGTTGTCCTCCACTTCATGACCAAACGCGTCGGAATGATCAGCCTCGGCTGCCCGAAGAATCTCGTCGATGCCGAGATCATGCTGGGCCAGCTGCGCGAGGAGTCGGAAGTTGCGATCACGAACGACCTCGAAGAGGCCGATGTCGTCATCGTCAACACCTGCGGTTTCATCGACGCGGCGAAACAGGAGTCGATCGACACGATCCTCGAAGTCGCCGGACGGAAAGGCAAGGGCGTCGAGCGGCTGATCGTGACGGGATGCATGGTGCAGAAGTACCGCGCCGATCTGCAGCAGTCGATCCCGGAGATCGACGCGTTCGTCGGACTCGATCATCTCGAAGCAATTCCTCGCGCGGTCAGCGGTGACGTCGACGCGGCTCCGGTCAAACGAAAGATGTCGGTGCGGCTGTACGAAGATTTGCCGCGCGTTCTCGCGCAGGGCACCGCGCACGCGTACCTGAAAGTGTCGGAGGGCTGCTCGAATCCCTGCACGTTCTGCGCGATTCCGCAGATGCGCGGGAAGTTCCGCTCGCGCACGATCGATTCGCTCGTTCGCGAAGCGCAGGCGCTCGACCGGCAGGGCGTGAAAGAGCTCTGCCTCGTCGCGCAGGACACCACGCGCTACGGTCAGGACCTCGGCCTGCAGCACGGCCTGACAGAGCTCGTGCAGACGCTGCTCCGCGAGACCGACTTTCAGTGGATCCGCTTTTTGTACGCGTATCCGGGCTCGCTCGACTGGTCGCTCTTCGAGCTCATGGGCCGCGAGAAGCGATTCGTCTCGTATTGCGACATCCCGCTGCAGCACGTCTCCGCGAACGTGCTGGCGAAAATGCGCCGTCCCGGCTCACCCGGGGAGTACCGCGAGATGGTGACGCGCATGCGCGCTCTCGTTCCCGACATCTCGCTGCGAACGACATTCATCACCGGGCATCCCGGCGAGGCGGCGAAGGATTTCGGCGAGCTGCACGACTTCGTGGAGTGGGCCGAGTTCGATCAGATGGGCGCGTTCGTCTATTCGCCGGAAGAGTTTACGCCGGCGTCGAAGATGGACGACATGCCGACGCGAAAGACGGCCGAGCGCCGCCGCGCGAAGCTCATGGAGCTGCAGCAGCAGATCTCGCGAAAACGAAACGAGGCGAAGTTAGGCCGGACCTTCGACGCGATCATCACCGGCGCGTGCGAAGAGACGGAGCATCTGCTCGAAGGACGGCTCGTCGGCCAGGCGCCCGAGATCGACGGACGGCTGCTCATCAACGACGGCATCGATCTGCTGCCGAAAGAATTGCCGGTGTTCGCGCGCGTCGAAGTGAACGACGCGCATCCGTACGACGTCGTCGGCGCGGTCGTGGGGTCAGACCTTAAATCTTAAGTTTTCTACGCGTTGTAGAGCACAAACCGGCGATGCTCTACGAATCGCAGAAAATTTAAGATTTAAG
>DATIZY010000239.1:0-28207 GCA_035516895.1 Thermoanaerobaculia bacterium
CCTCGGGCTTGTGAAACTTTTCTCAAGCCCGCGCGTGTGACATCATTCCGCGCCGCATCTTGGTATGCCTGTTCAGAAAATCGAAAAGCCCGACTCGATCATTGCGCGCAAAGAAGCCCTCGCTCCCGGCGAACAGGCCGAGAAAGGGCTGATCACTCTTCCCGGCGAATCCGAGCGTGAGATCGAAGCCCTTTCCGGCGCGACGTATCTCACGACGAAGCTCGACACGATGGTCGGCTGGGCTCGAGGCAATTCGCTGTGGCCGCTGCCGTTCGGCACGGCGTGCTGCGCGATCGAGTTCATGTCGATGGTCTCGTCGCATTACGACATCGCGCGCTTCGGCGCCGAAGTCGTCCGCTTCTCGCCGAGGCAGGCCGACCTGATGATCGTAGCGGGGACGGTGGTCGACAAAATGGCGCCGGTCCTCAAAACGATTTACGACCAGATGCCGGAGCCGAAGTACGTAGTCGCCATGGGAGCCTGTGCGACCTCGGGCGGCTTCTATCGCATGTACCACGTCGTGCAGGGCATCGACGAAGTCATTCCTGTCGACATCTGGGTCCCCGGCTGTCCGCCGACGCCCGAAGGTCTGATGTACGGAATCCTCAAGTTGAAAGAGAAGATCGAGCGCGGGGAGATTCGCCGATGATGCGCTTTCAGTTTATCCTGAGGCGCGAAGCGCCGAAGGGTCCCCGGTGGCGCCGCGTGACGCAACAGGTGCCAAGGGAATCGCGGCGCCACAGGAGATCCTTCGCTCCCGCCCTCCTCCCGCCCTCGCTCAGGATAAACTCGAGATGAGCACCCTCACCCGCCAATCCGCGATCCCCTACACCGGCCCCGCGCCGACGAATCGCACGCCGTACGTTCCCGTCGATGCGCCGAAGGCGGACGCTCGCGGCGCCGATCTGGCGAAGAACCTCGGCGTCGAGCAGGAAACGGGTCAGGATCTGCCGACCCTCCTCGTCGGCCCGGAGCGCATCGTCGATGTCCTCCGCGCGCTGAAGACGCAGCAGCAGTTCACGCTGCCGCTCGATCTCTGGGGCGTCGACTATCCGCGCCGCGACAAGCGCTTCGACGTCATGTATCAGCTCTACTCGCTCGAGAACAACGAGCGGGTGCGCATCAAGGTCCGCCTGGGCGAAAACGAATCGGTCGAATCGTCGACGCAGGTCTTCCGCGCGTTCGACTGGTTCGAGCGCGAAGTCTTCGACATGTACGGCGTCCGCTTCGACGGCCATCCGAATCTTCGCCGCATCCTCTGCCATGAAGCGTTTCAGGGGCACCCGCTGCGCAAAGATTACGATCCCGCGCAGCGCTGGCTGTGCACGGACAAAGACGTGGCGAAGATCGTTCCGAAGATCGATCCGCGATTCGAGAACGTCGACACCGATTTCGAGCGCGTCACGCTGAACCTCGGTCCCTCGCATCCGGCGACGCACGGCACGCTGCGCATCGTCGTCACGCTCGACGGCGAGACGATCATCGGCGCCGATCAGGAAATCGGCTATCTGCACCGGTGTTTCGAAAAGAGCTGCGAGACGCACACGTACCAGCAGGCGATCCCGTTCACCGACCGCCTCAACTACATGTCGGCAATCATCAACAACGTCGGCTACTGCATGACCGTCGAGAAGCTCCTCGGCGTCGAGGCTCCGGCGCGCGCACAGTCCATCCGGCTGATCCTGTCCGAGTTCATGCGCATCGCCGATCACCTCGTCTGCATCGGCACGAACCTCGTCGACATGGGTGCCTTGACGAACTTCTGGTACTTGTTCCAGCCGCGCGAAGAGATCTACGGTCTGGTCGAGTCGTGCTGCGGCGCGCGCCTGCTGCCGAGCTACTGCCGCGTCGGCGGACTCGCTGTCGATGCTCCCGCGGATTTCCTGCAGAACTCGCAGCGGCTGATCAACATGCTGCCGAAATACATCGACGACGTCGAAAAACTCGTCGACCGCAACAAGATCTTTCTCGACCGCGTCGTCGGCATCGCTCCGATCTCCGCCGAAGACGCCATCGATTTCGGCTTCACCGGCCCGTGCCTGCGGGCGTGCGGCATCCCCTACGACGTTCGCAAAGCCAACCCCTACCTCGGCTACGAGACCTATGAATTCGACGTGCCCATTGCCGAGGGGGGCGATACGTACGCGAGGTATCTGGTGCGGATGGAGGAGATGCGGCAATCGCTGCGCATCCTGCAGCAGGCGGTCGATCGCGGTCTGCCGCCGGGGCCGGTCATGATCGACAATCCGTACGTCGCGCTGCCGCCGAAATCGAAGGTCTACAACGAAATGGAGTCGCTCATCTACCACTTCAAGCTGATCATGCACGGCATTCAGCCGCCGGTCGGCGAGACGTACTTCCAGGTCGAGGGCGGCAACGGCGAGCTCGGGTTCTACATCGTCTCGGACGGCACGAAGAATCCGTATCGCGTGCGATGCCGTCCGCCCTGCTTCCCCATCTACTCGGCGTTCCCGCACATGATCACGGGCCAGACGATTCCGGATGCGGTCGCGGCGCTCGGGAGTTTGAACATCATCGCGGGAGAGTTGGACCACTGATGCCGATCGAACGCGTCAAACCGGGCGTGGTCAAGGTCGTTCCGCGAAAGCTTTCGTTCACGGAGCGCCTCTATCTGCCGAAAGTCGTGGCGGGAATGTTTGTGACTCTCGGCCATCTCGTCCGCAATCTGGTCAACATCAAACGGCTGCCGATCATCTCCTACCCGGAGGTGAAGCGCATCTACTCCGAGCGGTTCCGCGGGCGCCACATCCTCACCGCCCGAGAGGACGGAACGACGCGCTGCGTCGCGTGCTACATGTGCTCGACCGCATGTCCGGCGGAGTGCATCACGATCGAGGCGGGCGAAGATCAGCGCACGCGCGAGAAGTTCCCGGTACGCTACGACATCGATCTCCTGCGCTGCGTCTTCTGCGGCTACTGCGTCGACGCGTGCCCGGAGGATGCGATCTACATGACGCGCGACTACGAGATGGCGATCGATACGCGCGCGCGAGCCGTCGTCGGGCTTCGCGACCTCGTCGTTCCGCCGAATTTTCCCGTCGAGCCGATGGGCTGGCGTCCGTACTACGGATCGATGGACAAGAAAGGCACAGCCGGCGGGACCGGCATCGGCCAGCCGCTTCGTCCGGCGCCCTTCGAGGACGACAACGCGGCGCCGAATCCGGATCTCTATCGCGGCGCATGAAACCGCTCGAGACCACAGTCGAAGAAGTTCTCCGCAGCGCCATCCAGTCGGAGATCGAGACGCGCGCGTACTACCAGAAGATGGCCGAGCGCGCCGGCTCCGACAACGTCCGCAAACGCATGCTGCAGCTCGCCGATGAGGAGCTGCTCCATCGCGCGAAGCTGGAACGGAAGTACCGCGAGACGCTGAGCCAGACACCGCCGACTCCGCAGCCCGTCAACATCGAGCTGCCGCCGGACGTGCGCGATCTCGACATGTCGCGCGCGCTGAAGCTGGCGCTCGAGCGCGAGCGCGATTCGGAGTCCTACTACCGCTTCATGGCCGAGCGCGCGGAGAACGGCTCCGAGCTGGAAGCCCTCTTCTTCGAGCTTGCCGAGATCGAATGGAAGCACAAGACCGATCTGCAGGCGGAGTACGAGTCGACGATGACGGACCCCGAGCAGTTCTTCCGCGACTTCTGAAAACAGCGAAGCGAGCGGGACTCGCCCACTCGCTTGCCGTCTCTCTCTCATACAACACGCTGTCGGAGGGGAAGCGCCTCGTTGTATGCCCTCGCGGGTACTTCTCAAGATAGAGACGGAGCATCACTGAGGGGTGTGTCGGAGCGCAAAAAACAAAACGCGGTGAGGGCGAGAAATGGCGGAAGTGTCAGCGACGAGTCAGTTCGACATCAAAAATTCATCAGTCGTCACGTGCAGGCACTTCTGGATCGATGCCATGAGCCGCTGCGGCATCACGGGCTTCGGCAGCGCATTGCACACGCGCGGAAAGAGCTTGCGCACTTCCTCGATGTTCAGTCCCGTGACGACGATGATCCGCTCCAGCATCGACGGATTGTTCCGGTACAAGTGATCGAGCACCTCGGCGCCGCTCAATTTCGGCAGCACGAGATCGAGAAGCACGACGCCGTAATCATTTCTGTCGAGCAGCTCGATCGCGCTCTGACCGTCCGCCGCTTCATCGACGTCGCATTGCTGCGATTCGACGAGCCTTCGAAGGAGCTCGCGCGTCGCAGCGTCATCTTCGACAATGAGCGCTTTTCGCCGCATTTAATTCTCTATTGCAGCAAAATGCTGACCACGTTCCTAAATCGATGTGATGAATTGCACCCCCGCCTCAATCGCTCTCGGAAGACCGCCCTTCAGCGAGTGATCGCCGCCGTCGATCCACTCGATCGAAATCGTTGACGATAATTTGTACGATTTCACGTCCGCGGGAGTCCCGAATGCGTCGCGCGTTCCTTGAACGATCAGCGCCGGCGTCCGCAAACGCTCGAGATGCGCCGTTCGCGGCTTCTCCGGCCTGCCGGGAGGATGAAATGGATATCCGAAAATCAGCAGCCCCGCGACGCCCAACTCATCCGCCACCATGCTCGCCATCCGCCCGCCCATCGATTTTCCGCCGATCACCAGCCGTTCCGGTTTCCCGATCTCCCGTACGACGGCTCGGAATGAGTCCAGCAGCACGGGCTGTGGATCCGGACGTTTCCGCTTCTCCGCCATGTAGCGAAATTCGAAGCGGATGACGCGGATGCCCGCAGCCGCGATCCCGCGCGCGACTTCGGCCATGAATGCCGATCGCATCGGCCCGCCGGCGCCGTGAGCGAAGACGTAGCTGCGCTTCGCGTCCTTCGGCCCATCGATCACGAATTCGGTCATTCGAAGTGGCTACAATATCGGACCATGCTCAGCCGTTGGATCGCCGTCATCGCTCTTCTTGCGTCCACCGCTTTCGCTGCCGACCCGCCGAGGCACATCGCGCCGGACATTGTCGCCCATCCTACGGCGCTGTTTCTCGCCTCGCTCTCCGGAGACGGCAGGCAGCAGGTCACGTTCAAGGCGGCGGCCATGGGCACGCACTTCTTCTTCGAAGAGCCGAGCGGCGTCACCGTGTACATGTTCGACGGCCGCAGCTATCGCCGCGAGCGCTTCCTCAAAGGTTACACGCTCACGAAGGCGCTCAAGCAGTTCGCGAAGTTAGGGGACTAGCCCGCGATCGCTGCGGCAGAGCGACTCCACCCGCCCGTCTTCCCGCACGAACAGCGTGTCTTCGATCCGCACGCCGATCTCGCGGTCCGGGAAATACAAGCCCGGCTCGATCGTGACGATATCGCCGGCCTCGATGGAGTCGTGGTTGGTGGGATTGAGCGAGAAGAACGGCTTCTCGTGCACCTCGAGGCCCACGCCGTGGCCTAACGTGTGGACGTAGCCTTCGAGCGTCCGCGGATTCGAGCGCGTCGTCGCATACCCGCGCGCTTCGAAAAAATCGCAGACCAGCGCCTGACACGCCGACGCCTTCATCCCTGCCCTCATCTCTTCGGCCGCAAGCTCGAACGCGGCGAGGACATCGGCGTGCACGCGCTGCAGCTCCGCCGGAATCGGACCGACGCAGAACGTGCGCGTCAGGTCGAAGAAGTAGCCGCTGTCGCGATCGGAAGGAAAAATATCGATCACGATCGGAACGGACGGCCGCACGCGCGCCGCGGCATCGCCGCGCGAATGCGGAATGCCGGCGTCGCGCCCCTGAGACAGGATCGTCTCGTGATCTTCGACGAGGCCGAGGCGGGCGATCTCCGAGGAGACGAGCTGCTTGAGATGGCCTAACGTGAGCACCTCGCCGTTGAACAGAACGTGATCGTCCTCCACGACGCACTGCCGCAGCACGCGCCTCACGCGATCGACCACCGCCTCGGTTCGCGCTCCGACCGATGCGACTGTCTCGATTTCCCACGCCTCTTTGCGCTTGCGCGCGAGCTGCGCGAGGTCTTCGCCTTCGCCGCGGAAGAGCGTCCAGGCGCGCTGCTCCATCGCTGCGGCGATGCCGTAGTACAGATGGAACGGGACGTTGCCGACGAACGAGATCGTCGGACCCGATCCGAGCTCACGCAGAACTCGGTCGAAAAAAATCGCGTACGCCTCGACCGGATTCGGAGCCGCTTTGAAGATCGCGTCGTAGCCGAAATCGTGAATGAGCCGTGTCGCGAGGCCGGTCGCCGCCGCCTCGTCTCGCTCCATCGGATATGCGAGCATCAGCGGCGCGAGGTCGATCCGCTTGATGACGTAACCGCGCGTCACCTTCGCCCCGCGGCTGATCCACTGAAACGCCGCGTGCGCGGACTCGTGCATCGGCACGATCACCGCGTCGATGCCGCGGACGCGCATGAGGTTGTCGAGATCGGAGAGCATCGTTATCGGTGTGAGGGCCGGCGCACAAAAAAGCCGTCCCGCTCGGCGGGACGGCTCATCATAACTGCGAAAATCGCGATTACAGATTCCGATCGATGAAGCTCTGCAGCTGATTCTTCGGCATCGCGCCGACGACGCGGTCGACCAGCTTGCCGTTCTTGAACATCATCAGCGTCGGGATCGAAGTCACGCCGTACTTTTGCGCGACGCCGGGGTTGTCGTCGACGTTCATCTTCGCGATGACCGCCTTCTCCTTGTAATTCGGGGCGAGCTCTTCGACGATCGGTCCGATGATGCGGCAGGGGCCGCACCACGGCGCCCAGAAGTCGACGAAGGCGGGCTTGCCGGCGTTGACGACCTCCGTTTCGAAGTCCTGGTCGGTGACGTGCTTGATTCCGTTTGACTCAGCCATTTCGATCTCCTGCGCTACGAAAGTGTTTCAGGTTGAACCCTTATTCCAGCGGGGGAATGGCCACATACTCCATCCGCTTACGCTGTATGATTCGATGCTGCTGATGGTTCGGCGGTTCTCCGCATTCGTTCTGATCGTCACCGCGCTGCTGGCGGTCGAGCCGCTGCTGCATCACCATCCCCTGGAACAAGACAGCATTCCCTCCGCATGCGCGATCTGCGCGACGGGCGTCAGCAATCTGCCGGCGATCGTGCCGGTCGTCGTCGCGCCTCAGATCGTCGTCGATACGCTGACGACCGTCGCGGTCGTGATGCCTGCTGAAGCGATCGCAATCGCGATCCCCTCGCGCGCCCCTCCCGCCGTCTGAGCCTCGCACCCTTCCCGTCGTCGTTCTCCGTTCCCCCGCGAGGTGAAGAGCGCTGTGTTTTCGATTGCTTGTTCGTTGATGTTGTCCGTTGCCCAAACAGTTTCCCCGCCGTCCGTCGCACCACTTCGGCTGTCGCGAACACGAGCGATCGATGAGGCCCTCGCGCACAATCCGGCGCTCGCGGCCGCGCAGGCACAGGTTGCCGAGGCGCGCGCGGCGGTCGTCGTCGCCACGGCGATTCCCGATCCGTCGGCGTTCGTCGATGTCGCCGGCCAGACCAACGCGTTCAATCCCGGTTCCGGCAACGCGAGCGACCAGGGTGTCGGGTTCACGCTTCCTTTCCCCGGCAAGATCGGGTTGCGGCGTCAGGTCGCCACGGCCGATGTTCGCAGCGCCGAATTCAATTTCACGCAGCTGCGTCAGCAGGTCGGCTCGCAGACAGCGCAGGCCTACGACGCTGTTCTCGTCGCGCTGCGGCACCGCGAGGACCTGCTGCAAAGCAAAGAGCTCGCGTCGGACTTCGTGCAGAAGACGCAAGCGAGGTTCCTCGCCGGAACCGTGGCAAAGGTCGACGTCGTCAAAGCGGACACCGATCTCGCCCAATCGGAAAACGATCTGATCGCGAACGAGCGCGCGATCACCACCGCCATCGCCTCGCTCAATCGCCTTCTCGGCCGCCCGGGCGGCGCCCCGCTCGAAACGACCGACACGCTCGAGATTCCCGCGCCGCTCGCCGCCGTCGAACAGATGGACTCGATCGCGGAATCGTCGCGGCCGGAGATTCAGAGCGCGCAGGCGCAGATCGAAGGCGCGCGCGCGGCGACGCGGCTCGCGAATCGTTTCTGGCAGCCCGACGTCACGCTCAGCCTCGAGCGAAACGCGGCGAGCGGAAATCCGACGAGTTACACCAGCTCGGCGGGATTCGGCTTCCCGCTTTTTTTCTGGCAGCACCAGCGCGGTGAAGTCGCCCAGGCCCAACATCGCGAAGAGGAGCTGGCGGCGAACATCGCCGACGTTCGCGCGCAGGTCAGCCTCGACGTTCAGTCGGCTTACAGCGGCGCGTCGACTGCGATCCGCCAGGCGATTTTCATCCGCGACAAGCTTCTGCCCGAGGCGCAGGAGGTCTACCGCGTGGCGTCGGTGAGCTACGGCCTCGGCGGATCGTCGGCGCTCGATCTCCTCGACGCGAAACGCACGCTGCTCGCGGCCGAGAGCCAGTACGTCGATGCGCTCGGCGCCGCGAACGATGCCGTCGCCGCACTGGAGCTGGCAATCGGCGCCCCGCTTCCGAAGGGAGAACGTCCATGAAACGCTTCCTGATTCTGGCGTCCCTGGCGCTCTGTGCATGCCATGGCGCGACGGATCAATCGGCGCAATCACAACAGAAACCCTCCGCGCTTCAGAACGTGAAGACGGTAGCGGTCGCGCTGTCGCAATTCCAGCCGACGATCGACACCACCGGTACCGTCGCTTTCAATCAGAACCGCTCGACGCAAGTCTTGTCGCCGATCTCCGGTCCCGTGTCGCGCATTCTCGCGAACATCGGCACCCGCGTGAACCGCGGCGATGCGCTGGCGATCGTCTCCTCGCCCGATTTCGCGAGCGCCGTCAGCGCGCTGCGAAAAGCGGAAGCCGTCGCCAAGAACGAGCGCCACATCGCCGATCTCGATCAACAGCTGTTCAAAAACGATGCGATCGCGCGTCGCGACATGGAGCAGTCCGAAACCGACGCGGTCAACGCCGAGGCGGACCGGGACGCGGCGATTCAGCAGCTGCGGTCCCTCGGCGTCTCCGACGCGATGATCGCCGACATCCGCGCGAACAAGCCGGTCGAAAACAGCGGCGGCGTCATTCGCGCGCCGATCTCCGGAACGGTCGTCGAGAAACTGATCTCCCCGGGCCAGCTGCTGACCACGAGCACGCCGTGTTTCACGATCGCCGATCTCTCGAATGTGTGGGTGATGGCGAACGTGTTCGAGGCCGATCTGCCCTCGGTCCATGTCGGCGATCCGGCGGACGTGATCACCGGAGGGAATCAGACGATCCGCGGCGGGCGCGTCGACTACATCGCCGCGCTCGTCGATCCGAATACGCGCGCCGTTTCCGTGCGCATCGACACGCCGAATCCCGGCGAAGTGCTGAAACGCGATCTGTACGTTCGCGTGCTCATTCACTCGCGCGTGCCGCGGCAGGGAATCCTGGTTCCTGTCTCGGCCATCCTGCGCGATGACGAGAACCTGCCGTTCGTGTTCGTGACGAAGCCCGACGGCTCCTTCGAGCGCCGCCGCATCGACCTCGGCTCACGCATCGGCGATCGCCAGGAGGTCCGCTCCGGCCTAACGGCGGGCGAATCGATCATCACCGAGGGCGGCCTGTTCCTCCAGAACGAGGGACAGTCATGACCGTCGACAGCAACGGCATCGAGCCGAAGGAACGGACCGCGACATCGATCATCAACAAGGTCGTCGCCGGCTCGCTTCGGCAGCGATTCCTGATCATCTTCTTCGCGATTCTGCTCGTCTTCGGCGGCGCGTACTCGTTCAAACGGCTGCCCGTCGACGCCTATCCAGATCTTTCGCCGCCGCAGGTCGAGATCATCACGCAGTGGGAGGGCCACGCGGCGGAGGAAGTCGAGCGGCTGATCACCGTGCCGATGGAAGTCGAGATGAACGGCATCCCGAACATGACGGTGATCCGTTCGATCTCCCTGTACGGCCTGTCGGACGTCATCATCACCTTCAGCCACGGCACGGACAATTACTTCGCGCGTCAGCAGGCATTCGAACGGCTCAACGACGTCGACCTGCCGAGCGGTGTGACGCCGTCGGTCGCGCCGCTCTTCTCGCCCTCCGGCCTGATTTATCGATATGTTCTCG
The DNA here is from genome assembly GCA_035516895.1 of Thermoanaerobaculia bacterium. Classification (GTDB taxonomy): domain Bacteria; phylum Acidobacteriota; class Thermoanaerobaculia; order Gp7-AA8; family Gp7-AA8; genus Gp7-AA10. The sequence continues at coordinate 10,046 of DATIZY010000239.1, forward strand.
ACAGCCCCGATCGTTCGCCGATGGAGCTGAAGACGCTCGAGGACTGGGTCATCGAGCGGCAATACAAATCCGTTCCCGGCGTCGCTGATGACTCCGGCCTCGGCGGGCCGACGATGCAGTATCAGGTGCTGCTCGATCCTGCGAAAGTGGCGAGCGTCGGGCTCTCCGTTCCGCTCGTTGTCACGTCGCTGAGCGCGAGCAACGGAAACGCGGGCGGCGGTTTCTTCTCGCAGGGCGGCCAGTTTTACTACGTCCGCGGCCTCGGCCGCCTGCAGACGCCCGAAGACATCGCCAACGTGGTGGTCGCGGTGCACAACGGCACACCGGTCCTGGTGAAGGACGTCGGTCAGGTCGTCATCGGCGCCGCACCGCGGCTCGGTCAGTTCGGCTTCGACAAGCGCGACGAGGCGGTCGAGGGCGTGATCCTCATGCGCAAGGGCGAGCAGGCGCAGGTCGTCCTCAACAACATCGAAAAGAGAACAAACGAGCTGAACCGGTCGGTCCTGCCGCCCGACGTGAAGATTCATCCGTTCTACGACCGGCGCGATCTGATCGCGCTGACGACGCGCACCGTCGAGGACAACCTTCTCCGCGGCATGCTGCTCGTGGTCGTGATCCTGATCTTTTTTCTGTACGACGTGCGATCGGGGCTCATCGTGGCCGTCACGATTCCGCTGTCGCTGCTGTTCGCGTTCATCTGCCTCGACTTGAAACACGTGCCGGCGAACCTCTTGTCGATCGGCGCGATCGACTTCGGCATTCTCGTCGACGGCGCGGTGGTGATGGTCGAGAACATCTTCCGCCGTCTCGCGCTGAATGCCGAGAGCGAACATCCGCTGCCCGTCAGCCGGACGATCATCGAGGCGGCGGCGGAGGTGGACCGGCCGATCTTCTACGCAGTCGCCGTGATCGTCGCCGGATTCCTGCCGATCTACGCGCTCGCGGGTCCATCGGGGGAGCTGTTCCGGCCGATGGCCGACACGACGATCTTCGCGCTCGCCGGCGCGCTGCTCATGGCGCTCACGCTTCTGCCGGTTCTTTGCGCGTGGTTCCTGCGGCGCGGCGTGCGCGAGCGGCGCAATTTCCTTTTCGAAAAAATCCGCGACGCGTACGAGATTGGACTGGACTTCTCGCTGAAGAAGCCATGGACGATTACGATCGCCTCGTTCGTGCTGCTCGCCGCGTCGCTGCTGCTGATCCCCTCCATCGGCGCGGAGTTCATGCCGCACCTCGATGAAGGCGCGCTGTGGGTGCGCGCCACGATGCCGTCGACGATCTCGTTCGAAGCAGCGTCGGCACTCTCGCCGAAGATCCGCGCGATTCTGCAGTCGTTTCCGCAGGTCACGGTCGTGGCGAATGAGTTAGGCCGTCCGGACGACGGCACGGACCCCACCGGCTTTTTCAATAACGAGTTTTTCGTCGGCCTCAAGCCGTACGATCAGTGGACCGGGCCGATCAAGACGAAAGAGGAGCTGATCAACGCGATCAGCGACAAGTTGAAAGCCTTCCCGGGAATCGTCTTCAATTTCACGCAGCCGGCCGAGGATGCCGTGGATGAGGCGGAGACGGGGCTGAAAAGCTCGCTCGCGGTGAAGATCTTCGGTCCCGACCTCACCGTGCTCGAAGCGAAAGCGAACGCGATCAAAGACGTTCTCCAGCACGTGAGAGGCATCGACGAGATCTCGGTCGTGCACGAGCTCGGGCAGCCAAGCCTGACGATCACTCCCGATCGCGAAAAGATCGCCCGCTACGGTCTGAACATCGACGACATCAATACGCTGATCGAGGCCGCGGTTGGCGGCGCTGGGGCGACCCAGGTCGTGCAGGGCGAGCGGTCGTTCGATCTCGTCGTGCGCCTGCTTCCGCAATACCGGCAGACGCCGGAGGAGATCGCGAACATTCTCGTGGCCACGCCGGGCGGTCAGCAGATCCCGCTCAAGGAGCTCGCCGACATTCAAACGGCGAAGGGCGCGTCGTTCATTTATCGCGAAGACCAGGCCCGCTACATCGGCGTGCAGTATTCGATCAAAGACCGCGATCTCGCCAGCGCGGTGCAGGACGCGCAGCAGCAGGTGGCCAGGGCGGTCAGCGTGCCGCAGGGATACCGGATGGTGTGGGGCGGCGAATACGAGAACTACACGGCATCGCGCAAGCAGTTGCAGATCATCGTCCCGCTCACGCTCTTCCTGATCTTTCTGCTGCTGTTCATGCTCTACTCCAACATCAAGTTTCCGATGATCACCGTCCTCGCGGTCCTGCTGTCGGATCCGATCGGAGGCCTGATCGCACTGAAGCTTTCCGGAACGCCGTTCTCCGTCTCGTCGGGCATCGGCTTCATCGCGCTGTTCGGCGTCTCGGTTCAGACCGCCGTGATCTACATCTCCTACGCGAACGAGCTTCGCCGTGACGGCCTCGGCATCGCCGAAGCGACGCGCGAGGCGGCGATTCTGCGGCTGCGGCCGATCATGATGACCGCGCTCGTCGCTGCGCTCGGCCTGCTTCCCGCCGCGCTTTCGACCGGCATCGGCTCGGACACGCAGCGCCCGTTCGCACAGGTCATCGTCGGAGGATTGTTCTCGCGCCTGCTCATCAGCGTGTTCCTGATGCCGGCGCTGTATGCGATCGTTGCGCGGCCGCACGATAAACTCGAGGTGTGAGCAGAGTCATCGCAATCGAGCACGTCACCCTCGACGGCGTCATGCAGGCTCCGGCGCGTCCGGACGAGGACACGCGCGACGGCTTCGACCTCGGCGGCTGGGCGATTCCGGGCATCGATCCCGCGTTGCAGAAATTCATCGGCGAGCGCATGGGCGCCGCGTGGTCCCTCATCGCCGGCCGCAGGACGTACGAGGACTTCTACAGCGTCTGGCCGAAGCGTGCTCCGAATCCGATGGCGGAAGCGCTCAACCGGGTCGAAAAGTTCGTCGCCTCCACCCGCCTGACAGACCCTCTGCCGTGGCAGAACTCGAAGCTTCTCCACGGCGACGCGGCCGAAGCGGTGGCCGCTCTGAAGAAACAGCACAATCAATCATTCATCATTTTCGGAAGCGGCGTGCTGCTGCAATCGCTGATCCGCCGCGGCCTCATCGACGAGCTCATTCTGCAGATTCATCCCGTCGTGCTCGGGAAAGGCCGCCGCTTGTTTCAGGACGGTTTGCCGCTCACGCGCTTCAGATTGGCCGCCAGCCTGACGACGGCGACCGGCGTGATCGCCGCCAGCTATGAACTGGCGGAAAGAAATCATTAAAATACAGCGATGCTGCGCCACGTCGCTGTCGTCTCGCAATCGAAGAAGATCAAATCCGCCGATGTCGCGGCGGCCGCCGCTGCGATTCAGAAGCAGGTCAGCCGCGACTTCGCCCCGATCTGGGAGATTCAGGCCACGGTCAGTTACTTCGAGACGCTGAAGAACGTGCCGCTCGGCTCCTGGCCGGTGATCATCAAAGACGACATTCACGAGCCGGGCGCGGCCGGCGTGCACCTCGACGACAACAAGCAGCCCTACGCGCTCGTGCAGGCCGAGGATTTCTGGCAGCTCGCGGCGAGCCATGAGACGCTCGAGATGCTTGCCGATCCGTCCGGCAATCGTCTGATGACCGGCAGCTCGCCGAAAAAAGGACAAGGACAGGTGCAGTTCCTGGTTGAGGTCTGCGATCCGTGCGAGGCGAACGCGTTCGCGTATCACGTCAACGGAATCCTGGTCTCCGATTTCTTCACGCCGCACTATTTCGATCCGGCGCCGGCCGCCGGAACGCGTTACTCGTTCAGCGGTGCGATCGCCCGTCCGCTGCAGGTGCTCAAAGGCGGATATCTGAGCTGGTTCGATCCGGTGTCGAAGCATTGGTTTCAGGAGACTCTCTTCGGCACCAAGCCGGCGATCAAAGACCTCGGCGCCATGAGAATCGAAGAGACGATCCGCGGCACGTTCGACCGCCGGCGCGGCGCGCCGCCGTGGCACGGCAGAAAAGCGCCCATAGCCGATCCGAGCGCGCTCGCTTCGCAGCAGGCCAGCGACGCCATCGCCGAGCTGTGGGAGATCTCGATCGCAGGCCTGGCCTGAGTGGCTTCGTCGGGCGGCGGGCGTCGGGCGCTAGGCGTTGGCGTTTAGGCGCTCAGGCGTTAGGCGTCGGCGTCAGGCGTCAGGCCTCAGGCGTCAGGCGTCAGGCGTCGGCGTCGGGTGTCAAGACATTTTCTTGTTCTTGCTGAGTCCTGAGACCTGAGACCTGAGACCTGACACCTGACGGCTGACACCCGAGACCTGACACCCGACGCCTGACACCTGAGGCCTGAGGCCTGACACCTAACGCCTAACGCCTAACGCCGACGCCTGACACCCGAGACCTGACGCCTGACGCCTGAATCCCGACGCCCGACAAGCGTTGGCACGCCGCTCGCCTATTCTTCCGTTCAGTATGGTTCACAATGGCCCGGAACGGCGGAGCTTTCCCCGCCCACCCCTCTGGTTGAATCTGCTTCTGCTGATCATCGCCGCAGGCACGTTCGCCTACGCGCGATATCAACGCGACGCGATCGAGCGGAAGTCATCGATTCTCTTTCAGACAAACGGGAACAATCCCGCGGAGCTGAACCGCATCCGCAACGATCTCGCGCAGATGGACCTCACGCAGGCTCAGCTCGGCAAGGATCTCGACGCGCGGATGCAGTATCTGCAGGCGCTGCAGAGCGAGGACTTCTGGATCTCCATCGACACCTCGAAAAAGAAGATGCAGTTCCGCCTCGGCAAAGACGTCGTGCGCGAGGCGGACGTGCAGGTTGGCGAGCCGAAGACGCTCACTTCCAGCGGGAAGACCTGGACGTTCTACCCGCTGAAGGGTGGATTCAACGTCATCGGCAAAGATGACGACTACGACACGCCGGTCGCGGAATGGGTCTACGCGCTCAACGGACAGCCGATCCCGGCCACGCGCCCGGCGATTCACAACTGGTTAGGCCACTATGTGATCTTTCTGCCGAACAATTACGTGATCGCCTCGCCTCCTCCGCCCGAGAGCCCGCTGAGGGGCCCGAAGCCCGGATCGTTCATGGTGCCGGAGGACGACCTCGCGGCGATCTGGCCGAGGATCACGACGAATACGCGTGTGTACATTTTCTGAATCGTTCCGCCGTCCGGCCCTCCTGCGCACATGCTGCTGCGCGAGGCGTTTGGACGGGAGGAAGTCTGGACGGAGGTCCCAATGCCCCGCTGGGTCGGATTCCTGGGTTCCTGGGCGCTGCTGGTGCTGGCGCTCGGGCTCGCATCATTCGCGGTTGCCGGTGAAGTCATCAACGTTCGTGACGCGCGACGGCTCGATCGCGTCGCTGTGATCGATCGAATGATTGCCGATCGCATCGGCGACAAGGCCGGCGAGCTGCGGCAGTCGGCCGCGCAGAAGGCGGCACAGGTCGACGCGCTGCAGAACGAGGTCAGGACTGTCGAAGCGCAGACCGACGACACGCCCGACACCGGCCAGACGATCGTTGTCTCCACCGCCGAAAACAAGCTGTACGTGCGTCGCGATGGACAGGTCGTGTTCGAAGCGCCTTGCTCGACGGGAAAAGGAACGACGCTCGCGATCGACGGAAAGACATGGGTGTTCGACACGCCGATCGGAAAGTTCCGCGTCAAAGCGAAAGAAGAAGATCCCGAATGGGTGCCGCCCGACTGGCACTACGTTGAAGAGGCGCGCAAGAACGGCATGCAGGTCGTCCATCTCGGCCCCGGCGAATCGATCGACGCGCGCACAGGCCAGCCGGCGAGCGGCCAGAGCGAGGGCGTGTGGGGCTGGTTCAGCGGAAACGGCGGAGCGGGCGATCCGGTGATGAAGGTCAAAGGCGACACCGTCGTCGTCGACGACGGCGGAACGGAGCGCGAGCTGCCGCCCGGAAAAATGATCGTCGCCGGCGACACGATCGTCGTTCCGCCGGTCAACACGAAGCAGCGTCACTTCACCGGCGTGTTAGGCCACTACCGGCTCGAGCTCGGCGACGGCTACGGGATCCACGGCACCGACGAGCCGGACAAGATCGGCCAGTCCGTCTCGCACGGCTGCGTGCGCCTCGGCGACGAGGACATCGCGAAGCTCTACGCGATGTCGAACGTAGGCGACACCGTCATCATCTACTGAATACAATCGCGCTGATGCACCCGTGGCGCGAACGACTCGGCCGCTGGCTGACGCCGGTCGCACGCTCTTGTCCGCTCGCGCCGAACGCGATCAGCATCGCCGCGCTGGCGCTGAACCTCGGGGCGGCCGCGCTGTTCCTCTCGCGCATTTTTCTCTGGCCGATTCTGCTGATCGCGATCGCCGGATTCCTCGACGCACTCGACGGCACCGTCGCGCGGGAGCAGCAGAAGGAAACGCGCTTCGGCGATTTTCTCGATCACGTCTGCGATCGCCTCTCCGACACGGCGCTCGCGGCGTGCTGGATGATCGGAAACGGCGTGCGCGAGCCGCTCGTCGTCGCCGGCACGATCCTCATCATGCTCAACGGCTACCTCGGCACGCAGATCGAAGCGACGTTCGGCCGGCGCAACTACGACTCGGTCGGCCGCGGCGAGTTCGTGCTCGCGCTGATCGTCTTTCCGATCGCGTCGTTCATTCTGTTCAGCAACGGGTGGGCGGCGGGGCGCTTCGGCGGCGCCACGATCTCCGAGTGGCTCTCGGCGGCGCTGATCGCCTTTGCACTCCTCGGGATCGTGCAGCGGTTCGCGCTCGCCGCACGCATGGAGCGATCGTGATCGAGCGCAATCCGATCACGGGCGATCCGCTGATCCTTGCGCCCGAGCGGCATCAGCGGCCGAACGCGTATCGCGAAGACGCGGAGCGCTGCCCGTTCTGCCCGGGCCACGAGTCCGAGACTCCGCCGGAGATCTGGCGCGACGCGACTCCGTGGCGGGTGCGCGTGTTTCCGAACAAATATCCCGCGACGCCGTGGCACGAGGTAATCGTCGAGACTCCGGACCATCGCGCCTCCTTCGATCAGCTTTCGCCGGAGCAGGCCGAGGCGGCGGTGCGCAGCTATGTCAACCGTTACCATAGCGTGCGCGCCGAGTACGTGGCGATTTTCAAGAACCACGGCGCGGCGGCCGGCGCGTCCATTCCGCACGAGCATTCGCAGGTCATCGGCACGCCGTTTCTGCCGCGGAGGATCGTCCGCGAATCGATCGCCTTCGTCACGCGCTGCCCGCTTTGCGACGGCATCGCCCATCCGGTCATCGAGGAAACCGCGAACTACCGCTGGATCGCGCCGCACGGATCTTCGCTCGCGTACGAGCAATGGATCGTGCCGCGCCGGCACGAGCCCGAGATGCGCGAGCCGCTCGAGCTCGCGCCGATTCTGCAGCGCTCCGCGCGCGCGATGCTTTCGATTTCCGAGTCGTTCAACTGGATGTTCGTCAACTTCCCGCGGCGCAGGAATGCGCACTGGTACGTGCAGCTCTTTCCCCGGCTCAGCGCGTATGCCGGGTTCGAGTTCGGGACCGGCAGCGCGATCAATACGGTCACCGCCGACGACGCCGCGGCGCGCTTCCGAAACTTTGTCGCGCCGAGAGCGTAACCAGAAGCAATTTGCCCGACCCGCTTCACCGTCGCGACATCCTCGATGCCGCCGAGAGACTGCTCGGAAGGCACGGGTATCGGCAGATCCGCGTCGAGGACATCGCCCGCGAGGCCGGCGTCGCGAAGAGCACCGTTTATCTCCACTTCGACAGCAAGGAGGCCGCGCTGTTGGCCACCGTCGACCGCATCGTCGATGCCGTCTGCGAGGAGATGACGCGGATCGTTCAAAGCGACGGCAGCGCGGCGGACCGCATTCGCGAGATTCTGCTGGCGCGAATCACGATCCGCATCGATCGCGTCGCCTCGTATCGCGTCAGTCTCAACGAGCTGCTGGCAGCAATCCGTCCCACGCTTCTGGAGCGGCGGCTGCGGCACTTCGAACGCGAGTCGGCGATCCTCACCTCGCTCGTCGCCTCAGGCCAGGCCAGCGGCGAATTCGCTCCCGGCGATCCGGCGCGGCTCGCGCGATCGATGCTCCTGGCGACGAGCGCGTTCCTGCCGTATGCGCTGAGCCCGCAGGAGCTCGGCGATCGGCGGCGGCTCGAGCACGACGCGAGGGAGGTCATCGAGCTTCTCGTCCGCGCGATCGTCCGTGCGTGAGTGAGATCGCTGGCTCCGGCTCTTGCCGGAGATGGAGCGCAGGCTTTCGCCGGCAACGAGACCGGCTGAAGCCGGTGCTCCATTCATGGTCGACGGCGGCTCGAGTCCGCAACGAGACCGGCTGAAGCCGGTGCTCCATTCACGGTCCGCGGCGATCCATTTCAGATCCTGCGTGAATCGCTGACGAAGGCGACGGACACCGCTCACCTCCAGAACTCTTCGAACGGCTGCGGGCGCGGGCGGCGCGTTCCTCCCATCGCGATCACGAGGATCATTCCGGCGATGAAGCCGCCGATGTGCGCGAACACCGCGACGCCGCCGGTCGCGTCGCCGCTCGCACCGATCGATGCCACGCCGACGAACAGCTGCAGCACGAACCAGAAGCCGAGGACGATGATGGCCGGAATCTCGCGAATGGTGATGAAGACGAAGATCGGAATCAGCGTCGTGACGCGGGCTTTCGGGAACAGCACCACGTATGCGCCTAACACCCCGGCGATCGCACCCGAGGCGCCGATCGACGGCAGCGTCGAGCCGGCGTTCATCACGGCGTGACTCATCGTCGCGATGAAGCCGCAGAGCAGGTAAAACAGCGCGTATTTGAAGTGGCCGAGGCGGTCTTCGATGTTGTCGCCGAAGATCCAGAGGTAGAGCATGTTTCCGCCGATGTGCAGCCATCCGCCGTGCAGGAACATCGAGATGAGGATGCGCAGCAGGTTCGGCGGGTAGAGCGGCGCGGCCCAGAATCGCGCCGGCACGAACGAGATGATCATCAGGTCGCGCTGGATATTCGGCCCGAGCGACAGCTCCCAGAAGAACACCCAGACGTTCGCCGCGATCAGCAGATAGTTGACGACGGGAGTGGTGCGGCGGGGATTGTGGTCGCTGAGCGGCAGCATGCCGCGGGGATTGTACGTTGGAGGGCACGGCCGCGCCGTGCCGCCGCTCGGGCCGGGCGTGCGCTACCGCTGGAAGTAGCGATCGAGATGGTCCTGCGCCTGCCGCAGGCCCTCCGACGGCGATTTCACTTCCGAGAACGCGTCGCGATAGACGTTCGCGATTCGCGGCAGATTGCGCTCGCGCAGCGCATACAGCACCTCGCGCAGCGCCTCGGTTTCGCCGGGAGCGAGGTCGGGGCGCGCGATCTCGCGCTCCAGCAGCGTTTGCGCCGCATGCAAATGCTCGGCGGCCTCGTCGCGCGGCGGCTGCGGCGGCGCCGCGATCGGATGCGGCCCGGTGCGCGCAGCCTCGGCGAGAGGCGTCGGCGCGGTCATGTCCATGGAACCCGGCAGCTCTTTGAGCTGCGATGTGAACTTGCCCATCATCAGGAACAGCTCTTTCTCGTTCGCGAAGTTGCCGACGAGGCGGCTCGTCTTCGACAGCTCGAGCGTCTCCGACTCCTGCAGCATGATGAACGCCTTCGCGCGGTCCTCGAGCGTGATCCGACGCGCGTGGACTTTCCATGCGGTGACCGTGCCCTGGATGAAGCACGCCTGCGCAGCGCGAATGCTCACCGCCTCGACGGTGACGTTCTCTTCGATGCGGATCGAGCCGTTCGTCGATTCGAGCTCCGAATAAAGGCCGGAGTTCTGAATCACCAGATTGCCGGGAGTCTTGATCGAGAGCTGCCCATGCTGATTCACGCGGATCTCGGTGCCGCGCGGAATGATCATGGTGGGAAAATTCGACTGGTCGGCTGCTGCAGTCATCACGCCCTCCTTCGCCCGTGCCGTTTCGTGTGGACCGGCACATCCCCTTTGCTCACGAACGCCGGCGGCAGCGGATCGAAATCGCTGTAGTCCCTGGTGGCGCGCGAGCGAACGAGCAGCTTCGCCTCGTTGCTCCACTGATAGTTCAGAATGTAAATGCGCGGATCGATCGGAACGTACGTGCCGGGCTGCTCGAGATCGCTGCGGACCTCGTAGTGCAGGTGCGAGTTCGTGCTCCAGCCGGTGCTGCCGACCGTGGCGATGACCTGCCCCTGCTTCACTTCCTGCCCGCGCTTCACATTGACGGTGTCGCAGTGGCCGTAGATGGTGATGAAGCGATCGGCGTGATTGATGACCACGACGTTCCCGAACCGCCACCAGTTCGCGCTCTCGCGCAGCGGATAACGTCCGGCGAAGCTCACGATGCCGTCGGCCGATGCATAGATCGGAGTGCCGAGGGGCGCGGAGAGGTCGAGTCCTTTGTGAAATTCGCCGGCGCGCGTGAACGGCGAAACGCGAACCCCGAACGGCGACGTGAGCACGAATTGATCGGCGGGCAGCGGCAGAATCGACGGCGTGTGGCGGACGAGCGCCGCGTTCGCCGCTTCGTACTGCGCCAGAAGATCGAGCTGCTGCTGCAGGCGGACCATCGCGTGCCGCAAGGCGGTCTCGCGATGATGCGCGTCATCCAGCTGCAGGTTGTCCGCGTCGCTGTGCAGCGGCAGCGAGAAGCCGCCCTGGCCGAGGTTGTGCTCGAGCCCGTAGACGGTGATGAGCTTCTCCACACGGACGCGATGGTCCTCGAGGCTGCGCTCGAGCGAATTCATCTGCACCACGCTCTCGTGCAGCCGCTCGCGCTGGATGTCGCGCTCCACGCGCATCGATTTCACGTAATTCTCTTTGTAAACGCGGCGGATGACGGTCGGCGCCGCCGCCATCGATCCGATGATGCCGGCGAGCGCGAAGGCCAGAATGAGAATGGCGATGACCACGCGTCTTCGGTCGAGGAAGACGTAGCGCACGTTGCGACGGATGTCGCTCGGGACGATCTGGATCTCGATCATGCCGGATCGAGGAGTTTAACACTGAATGAGGGTGCACAAAAAGTTGTGCAATCGTACACGGCCGGGCTTTCCGTCCGCGCTACGCCGGCCTAAAGGGCCGTGGCTCCGCGCTCATCTTCGCTGCGCTGCACGTCGTTGCGCGCGAAGCGGCGCTTGAGCACCGTGGTCAGCACGATCATCGAGATCAGCAGGCCGGCGACGATGGCCAGGCGCTTCACGGCATCGCCTTGCGTCATGGTGCCGTTGAAGAGCGCGTCGGCGCAGTACGCGAAGACGATGTGCGCGGGCAGCGTGCCGAGAAGCGTCGCGAGAAAGTACTGGCCGAAGTTCATCCGCGCGATGCCGGCAGCGTAGTTCCACACCGCGAAAGGAGGGCCGGGGATCAGCCGGGCGATGAGCATCGAAACGAAACCATTGCGGCTCACTTGCCGCGACACCGCCTCCCCCGCCTTTCCGAAACGCTCGAGCAGACCCTCGCCGAGAAATTGTCCGGCGACGTAAGCGGCGCTTGCGCCCAGCATCGCGCCCGTCATCGCGTACACGGTCCCCAGCTTCCAGCCCCAGATGATGCCGGCCGACATGATGAAGATCGACGCCGGCACGGCGAAGATGCAGCCGATCCCGTACGCGAGAATGAGCACCACCGGCCCGTACCACAGCCCGCGCAGATAGGCGATCCCATCGGACAGGTGCTCGCGCGAGATGTAGCCGCGCAGCGGCGAGAAATAAAGCGCGGCGACGCCGCCAACCAGCACCACGAGCGTGGCGATTCGCAGCCAGAGCCGTTTCTTCATGAGCGGGGCAGTCTACCTTTCCGGCTCGACGGCTGTCAGCGAGTTCGTCTCGACCACTGCCCTCAAGCGGAAGGTGTGGAGCACGACATCGAACGCTTTCGCGCACGGCACGTCATGCATGTAGAACGACGCCTTCCCCTGCACGTCGGGATCGATCACGAGGTTCCTGATCGCGCACTGCTGCTGCATCGACTCGAGGACCTTGTGCACGTCCTCGTCTCTCCTGTCGAGCGTCACATTCCTCGGCTGCAGCGCTGCCGCGAGAACGATCGCGGCGATCACGCCGCGCGCTCCACGATCATCGCGATGCCCTGACCGCCGCCGATGCACGCCGATGCCAGACCGTAGCGCTGCTGACGGCGCCGCAATTCATTCAGCAGCGTCAGCACGAGACGCGTGCCGGTCGCTGCGAGCGGATGACCGAGCGCGATCGCGCCACCGTTGACGTTGAGCTTCGATTCGTCGATGCCCAGCTCTTTGATCACGGCGAGGATCTGTCCGGCGAACGCTTCGTTGATTTCGATCAGATCGATGTCATCGAGCCTCAGACCCGCTTTCCGGAGCGCGATCTTCGTCGACGGCACCGGACCGATGCCCATGATGTCGGGATCGCAGCCGGAGATGCCCCACGACACGATGCGGCCGAGCGGCTTCCTGTCCTTTGCGTTTTCCGCTGTCGTCACCGTTACCATCGCTGCGCCGTCGACGATCCCGCTGGCGTTGCCGGCCGTCACGAACCCGTCTTTCGCGAACGCCGGTTTGAGCTTCGCGAGGCCCTCCAACGTCGTGTCGGGACGCACGTGATCGTCTTCCTTCACCAGCGTCCTCCCGGCGGTCACCGCAACGATCTCCTCGCTGAGACGGCATGCGCTTCGCGCGGCGGCGGCCCGCTGCTGGCTACGGAGAGCGAACTCGTCCTGCGCCTGGCGCGAGATGTCGTACTTGCGCGCGAGATTGTCGGAGGTCTGCGCCATGTACAGGCCGGAGTACGAATCGAGAAGCGCGACCATGAGCGCATCTTCCATCGTGCCCTGACCGAGGCGAAAGCCTTTGCGCGCTCCGCGGATGACGTGCGGCGCCTGGCTCATGTTCTCCATGCCGCCGGCGAGAACGGTCTCCGCTTCGCCGAGCTCGATCTGTTCCGCGGCGCTGATGATCGATTGAATGCCCGAGCCGCAGAGGCGATTGAGCGTCAGCGCGGGAACTTCCTTCGGCACTCCCGATTTCAGTCCGACGTGGCGCGCGCCGTAGATCGCGTCCCCGGACGTCTGCAGCGCGTTGCCGACGATCACATGGTCGACCTGATCCGGCTCAATCCCGCTGCGCGACATCGCCTCTTTCGCGGCGATCGCCGCGAGATCGATGGCCGTGATGTCGCTGAAGTGGCCGTTGTATTCGGCCATCGGAGTGCGGGCTCCGTTGATGATGAAGATGTCTTTCACTGATGACTCCGAGATTCAAGATTTCAAATGAACCTTGAGAAAGAAGAATTTTTTCCTTCTTCATTTTTCATTCGAGATTCTTAAGTTCATTTGAAGCAGAAATATGCCGGCCACCTCCACCGGCACCATCCATACGCTCGCCTCGATGCCGAAAGTCCCGCCGGTGATCCAGCCCGGTCCGCTGGCGACTGTGTGAAAAAGCGTCGCGCGTGCCACATAGCCGCTGACACCGAAGCCGAGAATCGGGCCCGAAAGGAGGTTCCAGGCGAGATGAATGCCGATCGGGAACCACAGCCGCTCGAAGCGCTCGTACGCGAGCGCCAGCAGCACGCCGGCGAGAAAGAGATTCACGATGGCGATCATGGTCACTCCGCGGTTTCCGGTGTGCATCAGCGAAAACACTGCCGAGGTGATCGCGATCGCGCCGCCGCGGCTCCACAGCCGCATCTTCTGATAGACGTAGCCGCGGAACGCCAGCTCCTCGTGAAACGCGGCCGGCAGGAACACCGTGATCAGCTCGAGCCGCGGAAATCCTCCGGCGAAGACCTGCCGAAGATTCGATGATGCGATCACCAGCGCGTCGGTGACGAGAATCAGACCCGCGGCAAAGACGACGCCGATGAGAAAATCTCGAGCGGCCGTGAGCGGCGGCACGAAGAATCCGAGCCGCCACCGTCCGCCGTCAATCACTCGAATGGTGAAGGCCGTTGCGCAGATGACAGCGATCAGGCATGCCCATTGGGGAACGACGAACAAACCCGCGGCGATGAAAACGGCGAGGTACACCGACACGAACAGCGTGAGCGGTGCGAGAACGTGGACGACAGGCAATCCTGCCTGTCCGGACAGGCGAGATCGCCTGTCCTCGGCATCCACGCTTACTGCGCGGCCTCCACGATGATGCCGATGTTCTTCGCGCCGGCCTGACGTGCGGTGTCGAGGAACTTCATCGTGGTCTCGTAGTCGTTCTCCGGCGCGCCCTGGAAGAAGATCATCTTCGAGGTGTTGCCATGCAGGAGGTCGCGCATTTTCGCCGGGAACTGATCGGCGGGAACTTCTTCCTTGTTGATGAAGATGCGGCCTTCGGGCTGCAGACGGAGAACGATCTGGTCCTGAATCGCGGCCGGCGGGAGGTTCGCGGGTGCCTTTGGCGGCACACGGACCAGATAGCCCATCTGCACCACGGGCGTGATGACCATGAAGATGATCAGCAGAACGAGAACGACGTCGACGAGCGGCGTAACGTTGATATCTGAACGAAGGGAACCACTGCCACCAACTTGCATGGATTACGTTCCTTGATTCGGCGTCCTCTTCGGCTGTGCGATGAGACCCACGTTGTTGAAGCCGACCTCGCGGCAGGCTTTGAGCACATCGAGCACCGCGCCGTACTTGACGGTGCGATCGCCCTTGACCGCGATCTCGCGGTCGGGCGTGCGCTCGTGAATCTGTTGGAGCTCCGATTGCACCTGCTGCTTGAGCACGACGGTGGAGCCGAGGTAGACCGTGCCGTCGCTCTTGACCGAGATCTGCAGCTGCTTGTCGGTATCCGGCGTCTTCTCCGGATCCTCGGTGACCGGGAGATTGATGGGCACGCCTTTCTGCAGCATGGGCGTGACGACCATGAAGATGATCAGCAGCACGAGGCACACATCGACCAGCGGCGTGACGTTGATGTCCGAGTTCAGCGCCGTCTTGGTGAACTTCCCGACCGAGCTATGCCACTGATGACTTTTCAGCATGTCCGGCTTCTTTCAGGAAATAGATCGCCATTTCCGAACCGGAGTTCGACATCTCGACCGTGAAGCGATCGATGCGGTTCTGGAAGTAGTTGTACGCCCACACCGCCGGGATGGCCACGAAAAGACCGAATGCGGTGGTGATGAGCGCCTCGGCGATGCCCGCCGACACCGACGCGATACCGCCGCCCGAGGTGGCCATCTTGGAGAACGCGTGCATGATGCCGAGAACGGTTCCGAAGAGTCCGACGAAGGGCGCCGTCGCACCGATCGTGGCGAGAACGCCGAGATTTTCCTTCAGCTCGGCGACGGTGATCATGGCCGTGCGATCCATGCCCTGGCGTGCGGCTTCCAGCGGCACTTCCGGATCGACGGTGCGCTTGTCGCGGCGGGCGGCTTCGAATTCGAGCAGTCCGGCGGAGATGACCTTCGCCAGATGGCTGTCCTTGTATTTCTTCGTGATGTCGATCGCCTGGCCGTATTCGCCGCGCGTGAGCACGTTCGACAATGCGCCGAGCAGCTTGAGCGACTGGTTCTTTGCCTTCTGAAACGTGATGAAGCGTTCCACCATGACCCAGATCGAGTAGATGGACATGATCAGCAGCAGGATGACGACGCTCTTCGCCGACCAGTTCATCGAAGCCCACAAGGCCTGAAAACTCATATCCATAATTCAGTTCCCTCCGAACCCTAGTTCAGTTTGAAATTGACCGTCAGGTTGAAAATGACATCGACCGGCTGGCCGTTGAGCGTCCCCGGTTTGAACTTCCAGCGTTTGACAGCTTCGACGGCTGCCTGATCGAGGCCGAACGGCAGAGGCTTGAGCACCTGGACGTTCGTCACGGTGCCGGTCTTGTCGATGATGCACTCGACGATGACGATGCCGGAGATGCGCGCCTTGCGAGCCACTTCGGGATAGACCGGCTCGACCCGGTTGATGACCACGGGCGCCTTGACGTCGCCGCCGACGCGCAGCGGCGCTTCGACTTTCGGCGCGGTGTCGGTCATGACGCCGCCGATCACGCCGCCGACGACGCCGCCCACCACTCCGCCCTCGACGCCGCCTTCGACTCCACCCTCCACGCCGGCCGGTGTGGCCGATGCGGGGGCCACCGGCTGCACTTTCTCGGGAACGACGGTCGGCGCGAGCTCCTGAATGTCCTTGGGGATTTCAACGGGCTTGACCACCTGCGTCGGCGCCGCTTTGGGCGGCGGCGGAGGAGGCGGTGGCGGCGGCGGAGGTGCGGCCGCGAGCGCGTATTGCGCAACCTGCGCCGGAGAGTTGGTCGGGAACGAGACGCTCCAGATGGCGCCGATGACGATGGCCAGGATGACGACGACGTGGAGACCGATCGACACCGGCAGCGTCAGAAGACGCTGAATGCCGACCCTGTGTTTCTTCGATTCGACGACGGTGCTTTCAAACATATGTCAGCTCGATTTTTTCGCCGCGGCTTTTCTCGCGTTGATGATCGCGATCGCCTGATTGCGAATCTTGTCCGCCTCTGCCACGTCCTGCTGACCCTTTGCCGGATCGGTCTTCGCGTCGACGAGGGCCTGCTCGCGCCAGAGGAGGTTCAAGTAGGCCATGGACTCGAAGTAATCCGGCTTCATGTCGATCGCGTGCTGAAGGGCGTCCTTCCCCTTCTGAATGATGGAGAGCTTCTCGTTGTCATCCGCCGGCGGATTCTTGTGCACTTTCTCGTAGCACACAACCCCGAAGATGTAGAACGCTTCGGGATTCTTCGAATCGAGCAGCGTGATCTTCTGGTACCAGTTGAGCGACTCGTTGAAATTGCCCTGCTTCGCGTAGAGGGTGGCGATCGATTTCACCGCGTCGAGGTCCGCGGGGTGCTGGTTGAGATAATTGCGGAAATAATCAATCGCCTGGGACGTGCGGTTCGCGTTGAGATACATGTTGATCAACGCGTCCCGGGCGATGCGATCGTTGGGCCGCTTCCGGAGGTAGCGCGTCAGCTCGGCGATCGCCGCGTCGGCGTGCGCCTCGTTCTTCGGCGACTTGTCATCGGGAACGTACAGTCCGATCTCGGAGTAGCCGATCATGCGATCGAGATCGGCGAAGCTCGCATCGATCTGGCGGGCCCGCGTGTAGTGAACCAGGGCGGTTCCGTAATCTTCGTGCTCGTAGGCGTCGTTGGCGGCCTTGATTTCGCTGCGAGCCCTGATTTTTTCGCAGCCGAACAGGCCAAAAGTAAGAGTCAGCGCCCCGATCAGGCACAGCATCCGTTTCATGAATTGTTTAACTCCCCAGAGTAGTGATCGCAACAGAGCGTGCGCCGTGTGCGTCAGGGGCCTGACCTGCCCAGAGACAATGGGCAGCGAATATACCGATCGAGTTTTGTACCGTCAAGAAGTTGTAACACCTGAAACCGAAAGTTTTTGTCGGCGAACTCTTCCGCAGTTTTCCGTCGACTTTCCGACCGTTGGACACAACTCCGTCTCGAAAAGAAAACGGCGGGTGCAAATCAGGGCCGCGTCCTCTCTCTGACGGACGCAGCGCCTGGCACATTTCAACATCAGACCAGCTCGAGAATATGTCCGAGCTTTTTCTTTTTCGCCTCGAGGTACTTCCGCGTCGACTTCGTCGGCGCGATCTCCAGCGGTACCCGCTCCACGATCTCCAGCCCGAACCCCTCGATCGCCACGTACTTCGACGGATTGTTCGTCATCAGCCGGATCTTGCGGATGCCGAGGTCGCGGAGGATCTGCGAGCCGGTGCCGTAGTCGCGGATGTCGGGCGGGAAGCCGAGCTTCGCGTTCGCTTCGATCGTGTCATGCCCCTGCTCCTGCAGCTCGTACGCTTTGAGTTTGTTGAGCAGGCCGATGCCTCTCCCCTCCTGCAGCAGATAGAGCACCACACCTTTCTTCTCTTCCGCGATCAGCTCCAGCGCGCGGTCGAGCTGATCGCCGCAATCGCAGCGGCTCGAGCGGAAGACGTCGCCCGTCAGACACGACGAATGCACGCGAACGAGCACCGGCTCGTCCTCGGTGATCTCGCCCATCACCAGCGCGACGTGCTCCTCGCCGGTGACATCGCTCTTGTACGCGTGAACGCGAAACTCGCCGTACTCCGTCGGCAGCTTCGGCGACGCGAGGCAGCGCACGTGCTTCTCGTGCTGCATCCGGTAATGAATGATGTCGGCGACGGTGATGATCTTCAGGCCGTGCTTCGCCGCGAACTCCTTGAGGTCGGGCAGGCGCGCCATCGTGCCGTCCTCGTTCATGATTTCGCAG
>DATIZY010000240.1:0-6104 GCA_035516895.1 Thermoanaerobaculia bacterium
AGCGTCGCGCGCGATGTCGTTCGTCGCGCCGTCGCACGCCTCGATGAAGACTTTGCCGATGTCGTGCGTCGCGGAAAAATGTTCCGGCGTGAGGGCGCGATCGCGCTGGCGGCGCGTCAACGCCTCGACGATCGCGTCGAATCCTTCCGCCGGCCACGGCTTCGACGCGACGTCCGATTTGATGTAGATCGCGAGCCGCGGAAACTTCCC
The DNA here is from genome assembly GCA_035516895.1 of Thermoanaerobaculia bacterium. GTDB lineage: Bacteria > Acidobacteriota > Thermoanaerobaculia > Gp7-AA8 > Gp7-AA8 > Gp7-AA10. The sequence goes on from DATIZY010000240.1 coordinate 211, forward strand.
CTCGCGCGTGATCTCGGCATCCTGGCACTCCTGCGGACGCAGCCCTTTGCAGTACGCGTCGCCGGCGACGGTGAACCAATGCGCCGTCGATTTTTCAGTCTTCAGCGGCGCGACACCAACCGCAGCGACGAGATCCGCGAGCAGCGGCTCGAGCGCTTTCGGGTCGCCGCCGTCGACGATCTCCACGGTGATCTTCGGCGCCGCATGCGCCGGCGACTGCGTGATCATCTCGACCAGACTGGCGACGCTTCGCGGAGAGGCGTGCGCCCACTCCTGCCAGGCCGCGAGCACCTTCGTCGCAGCGCTCCACGGAAAATCGTAATTGACCGAGGTGAAGGGCATGTCGACGGGAGCGAGGCGGAGCGTGAGCGACGTGATGACGCCGAAGCTCCCCGATCCTCCGCCGCGCAGCGCCCAGAAGAGGTCGGGATTTTCGTTCCCATTTGTATGCAATATTTCACCGCGCGCATCGACGACGTCCGCGGCGACGAGCGAATCGCACGCCGGCCCGTGCAGTCGCGTGAGGTAGCCGATTCCACCGACCGTCGTCAGTCCGGTGACGCCGACGGTCGGACATCGGCCGGCGGGCACCGCTTGCTTCTGCGTCCACAACGCCTGATACAACGGAAAGAGTGTCAGACCGGCACCGACGCGCACGCTGTCGCCGTCGATGCCGACATGATTGAGGCGCGAGACGTCGACGATGAGCGCACCGTCCGCCGTCGAATCGCCGCCGAAGCTGTGCCTTCCGTTCCTCGGAATGAGCTGCAAGCCGTTCTCGCGAGCGAAGCGGACTGCATTCTGCACATCCTCCACGCTCGCCACCTCGGCGACGGCGCGCGGCATCACGTGATCGAAGCGGCTGTTCCACAATCTCCGCGCGCGCTCCCACCCGGCATCGCCCGGACGATGCAGACGCCCCTCGAGATGGCGCGCGAGCTTGTCGAGATTCGATCGCGTTTTCCCGAACGCGTGCGGAGCCAGCGCGAGCGCAACGCTGCCCTTCAGAAACCGGCGGCGGCTCAGCGATCGGTCGCGGATGCGGCCGATTTTAACAGCCTGATATATTCGCGACCGTGCGTCGCATTCTGCCGTTGCTGATCGCCGCCGCGCTGACCGTCGGCGCCGCGCCGAAGTCGGGCTCGATCTCCGGCCGTGTCGTCGACGCGGCCGGCACGCCGGTGACCGGCGCGAAGGTGTCGCTCGACTCCGGCGAGCCGAAAACGACCGGCTCGACCGGACGTTTCGCGTTCCCGAATCTCGCGGCGGGTCACTACGACATCCGCGTGGAAGCGGAGAGCTTCGAACCGGTGAGGCAACGGTTCGTCGTCAACGCGAACACGGACACGGCGATCGAGATCAGGCTGCACCCGCGCCGGCGCAGATGAGATCTACGCGGCATCGTGCCATCGCAGCGGCCCGGCGATCGCGGCAATGAGATAGCACGCGCCGGCGATCGCAAACGTCACGGGGATCCCGAACGCAACCGAAAGCATCACCGCGGCACCGCCGCCGAGAACGCTCGTGATCCCGTTGATCGCGAGAGCGGCAGGCACGCCCGGCTCCCGATTCGTGAATCGCAATCCGGCCGGAAACAGCGTGCCGAGAAAGAGCCCGGGCGCCGCCGCGCACGCCGCGGTCCAAAACGCGCGAAGAGCGAACGACGCCTCGAGCGTGCGATGCGCGAGCGGATCGATGATCAGAATCGGCAGCGCGATGAGAAGCGCGGCGGCGATCGCGGCGACGACCGACACCGCGCCGCGCGTGCGGAGGAATCGCTCCGACATCGCGCTGCCGATGCCGGTGGCGACCAGAAGGCTCGACAGCACGACGATCAGCGACCATGTCGGGTGGCCGAGAACCACGTGCATACGCTGGATCAGGACGATCTCGGTGATCATGAAACCGGCGCCGAGCGCGCCGAAATAAATCCACGCGCTGAGACCCGGCAGCGCCGGCTGCGACGAACGAAGGGACGCGACGATCGTCGGGCCGAGCAGAATCGCGCCGAGGAGTGAGACAGCGGTCAGCATGAGAAGGATTCCGACGGTCGCGGTGATGTTGCCGAGGATCACGCCGCCGCTCATGGTCAGGTCGTGGGCGGACACGAGCCTGTCGATCGCGGCGCGCGGATGCAGCCACGCCGACGGCGCGAGGAGATGGAAAAAGAACGGGCGGTCGTCGGTGGGAGCGGAGGTGTCGAGATTCCACGGCCGTCCCGCGCGCGCGAGGGCCGCCGCCGATCGCGCTTCCAGAAGCCTCTCGGTGAGCGGATCGTCCGAACGCCGTCCGGGCTGCACGAGGATCTGGAACTCGAGATCGCGTCCGAGCGACTCGATGGCCGCTCGGTCGGCGTCGGAGAACGGAGCGGGACTCACGAGAATCGTCGCGATGCGGCCGGAGGCGATCACGGCGATGTGATCGCGCGGATTCGCGGCGCCGCGATCGAGGAGCGACGCCATCGCCAGCGAGATCAGCCGCGCCGTTTCGTTGACGTGCCGCGGGTCATACCAGCGCGAGAACGTGAGAATGCCGTCCGGCTCGACGCGCTTCAGAAACAGCGACCACGCCTCTCGCGTGTACAGCGTCCCCTCCGTATGCGCGAACGCGCCCGCGGACGTCGCGGCCCACGTGTCGATCAGCGACGCCTGAAGCACGCTGCACTGCACGCCGCTTCGCGCGAGCACCGCTCGCCCGTCGCCGATGACGATCTTCACGCGCGGATCGCGGATCAGCGGCGAAACGTCCGCGACGCGGCGCAGAAGATCGAGCATCAGCGGATTGATCTCCACGGCGAACACGCGCGGATGGCCGAACTCGAGCGCGGTGAGGATGTCGCGCCCGCCGCCGGCGCCGATCACGCACGCGGTTCCGCGCGGCCGCAGGACATGCGCCGCGGCGACCACGTCGTATCGAAGGAATCGCAGCTGGCTCAAATCGCGGTATTGATAGATCGGCGTCCACGCGTCGCCGTCGATGCGAGCGACACTCTCGAGGTAGCGGCCGGACGGCCGGAACAGCGGCGACGCGGCCCACAGGATCGGCTCGGCTCCGCGAAAAAACGGACGCGCATAGACGTACGAGAGCGGATTCCATGCTTCCAGCAGCGGCGGCCGCGGCGCACGGAACCACTCCCCTTTTGCCTGATGCAGCGTCAGGCCGGCTGGCGTCGCTTCGGTCAGCACGATCGTTGCGATCGCGACGAGGAAGGCAACCGCGGCGCCGCGAATCACCTTCGAATCGGCGATCCACGCACACGCCGCGGCGCACGCGGCGAGCAGCGCGGTTGCGCTCGGATCGCTGAGAGGTCCGAGCAGAGCGAGCGGCAGCAGGGCGCCGGCGGCAGCGGAGACGAGATCGACCGCGTACAGCGCCGGGATCGATTCCGAGGCGCGCGACATCAGCCGCGCAATCACCGAACCTCCGGCAATGAACGGCAGCATGTTCGCCGCGGCAAGCAGCAGCATCGAGCCGAACGACAGAAGATCGGCCTCAAACGAGAGCGGAGTCCAGACGGTGATCACGTCGGCGGCGAGGAGGCTGCCCGACATCACGAGCAGCCGCCGCGCGATCCACGGCGCGACCGGCTCGCCGCTGCGGTCGGCGCGCGCGGCTTCGATTGAGCCGGCGGCGAGGCCGACCATCGCGAGGTTGATGACGATGAACGCGAGGCTGTACCACGTCGTCACGCTCAACAGCCGCGTGAGCAGAATCTCCTGCGCGACGATCGCAGCGGATGTGACGGCGAGAAGAACGATCGTTCGCCAGGAGCGGAGCACGTCAGTGCTGCGGTTCGCTGCGCACGACCTCGCCCTTCTTCATGACGAACACCACGCGCTGCGTCGCGGTGATGTCGGCGACGGGATCGCCGTCGACCGCGATGATGTCGGCATCGTAGCCGGGCGCGATCGACCCGATTTTGCCGCCGAGCCCGAGCGCCTCGGCCGACAACGATTGCGCGCTGACGAGCGCCTGCATGGGCGGCACGTGCGCTTCCTTCACGCGCGCGACGAGCTCGCGCGCGTTCTCGCCGTGCGCGCCGGCGACGGCGTCGGTGCCGAAGACGATCTTCAGATTCGGGATCTTCATCGCGCGTTCGACGAGCGCGTCGGCCTGCGGAATCGCATCGCTCAAAATCCTGATCGCCTCGTCGCTGATGTTCGGATAGCTCGCGCGCCGCTCGATGTAATTGCGAAACACGAGCGCGACCTGCGGATCGAAGTACGTTCCGTGCTCCGCCATCGCGCGCAGATCGTCGTCGCTCGCCATCAGCCCGTGCTCGACCGACGTGCAGCCGGCCTGCGCCGACATTCCCACCGCATGGCCGAACGCGTGCACGACCGAGCGCAGGCCCTGCGCCTTCGCTTCGCCGCACGCGGCGTCGAGCTGCTCCTGCGAAAGGGTCGGCTTGCCGCCGGAGCCGAGTCCGGTCGACGCGAAGATTTTGATCTCGTCGGCGCCTTCGGCCTTCAGTTTGCGGACCGTTTCGCGGATCTCATCGACCGTGAGCTTCGCGTCGGTGATCGGCTGCAGCGACGTGAGGATCGTCGGGCCGGGGACGTCGCCGCGATCGATCGCATCGCGAAGGTCCTTTTCGCTGTTCGCGCCGACGCTTTGCACGGTCGTGAATCCGGCCTGCAGGTCCTTCCAGGCGTTCGACTCCATCTCCAGCGACGACCACTCGGCATCTTCATGCTTCTGGTCGATGAGGTTCGTGTCTTTGGTGAATGTCCAGCTGATGTGTACGTGCGTGTCGATCAGGCCGGGCATGACTGTCCGGCCGCGCAGGTCGATGCCGACCGGCTCCGCTTTCGGATCGATGCGAACGATTTTTCCGTGATCGACGACGATGCGTGTGTTGTGAAGGACGGCGCCGCGGCCGTCGAGCAGAGTGGAGACGGCGATGATTGTGGCGAGGAGCATGCGCTCATTTCACCACAGAGATCCGATCAGGTACCCGATCCGCCGCGGATCTCGATGCCGAAGACGGCGGAGTAGTCGATTCCACGCAGCGGCGCCTTGATCGTCAGCTCCCAGTGAATGCCCTTGCTCTCCGGCGACTTCTCGAGCGGAAATTTCGCGATCGGAATGTGCACCGGAATCCCGGCGGTCGAGCTGACGCCCTGCTTCGCGACGACCTGAGTCGTCTGCCAGCGGACGACGCGTTTGTCCTGATACGCGTTCGTACCGCTGCGAGCCGCGTTGTAGACGCGCACATGTTCGATGCATTCGAGGTGCAGCGTGTAATCGCCGCGCGCGTCGAGCGGCTTCTCGGTGCGGATCCGGCCGCGCACCGCGCTGCCGAATTCGGCCTCGTCGACGTCCATGAACGACGCGCCTGATTTTGCGACGCGGATGTTGTTGAGAATCGCGTTGCCGAGGTAGACGAGGCCGAAGAAGGCGATGGAGCCGGGGATGAACAGCAGCGGGATGCTGTCCGTCGAATGAAAATCGATCCGCGTTTTTGAGTTGATATACAGGTAAACGCCACCGGCGATCGCGAACAGCACCGCGGAGAAGATGTAGTTCGTGGTCGAGATCTCCCGGTTCGAGGACTCGATCGTACGGCTGCCGCTCATCGTGGTGCGCCGGAATCCTACCAAATCACGCCGGGACCTCGGCGTTCTTCGCGGTATCTCATGGCCGGAACGTACAATTCGCGAATGCGATCCAAATCTGCCTTCGTCCTCTGCCTGCTCTTTCTGTCCATCGCGATCGCCGCACACGCCGCCATTCCCGACGCTCAGCGGCAGGCGCTCATCGACTTCTACAACGCGACTCACGGCAGCAGCTGGACGAACAGCACTGGATGGAACGGCGCGGCGGGAACGGAGTGCACGTGGTTCGGCGTGACGTGCGACGGCTCCGGCGCGACGGTCACCGGACTCTCGCTC
>DATIZY010000241.1:0-9774 GCA_035516895.1 Thermoanaerobaculia bacterium
CCGCCGCCCGCCGCTCGCCGCTCGCCGGAGGGCCCTTGAAGCGTCTCGTCGCGCTCATCATCGTCGCGTTTGCCGCCGTGCCGGCGTTTCCGTTCGGACAGAACAAGATCGTCTACGACCGGTTCCACTGGAACATCTATCACTCGACGCATTTCGATGTGTACTTCTACGACGAAGAGAAGGACGCGCTGCAGAAGGTCGTGAACATGGCCGAGAGCGCGTACGACACCGACTCGCGCGAGCTCAATTACCAGATCACGAAGAAGATCCCGCTGATCTACTACGCCACGCACTCCGCCTTCGAGCAGACGAACGTCGACCTGAACTTCATTCCCGAGGGTGTGGGAGCGTTCGCCGAGCCGACGCGCAACCGCATGGTCGTGCCGATCGACATGACCGACGAGAAGCTGCTGCACGTCATTCAGCACGAGCTGACGCACGTCTTCCAGTACGAGCTTCTCTTTCAGGGAAAACTGGGGAAGGAGTTCACCGCGAGCCCGCCGACCTGGTTCATGGAAGGCATGGCGTCGTTCTTCGGCGACGACGAAGACAGCAAGGACCGCATGGTCCTGCGCGACGCGGTGGTCAACGATGAGATTCCGCCGATCACACACGCGTACGGCGGCGGCTACTTCGCCTACCGGTTCGGCCACGCGGTCTTCGCCTACATCCAGCAGAAGTACGGATGGGAGGGCGTGCGCGACTTCATCTACGAGTACCGCAACACGCTCGGCAACAGCGTCGACAAAGCGCTGAAGCGCGCCTTCGACGTCACGCCCGACGAATTCGACAGCCAGTTCCGCACATGGCTGCGCAAACAGTACCTGCCCGCGCTCATCGCGAAGGGCGAGCCGCAGGAGTACGGCGAGCCGTTCAAGATCAATCCCGACATCGAGAGCGAGGAGATCTCGCCGGTTCCGTCGCCGTCGGGCGATCTGCTCGCATCGTTCACGACGTACAAGGAAGACGTCGACATCGTTCTGTTCAACATTCCCGAGCGGAAGCTGCTGCGGAATCTGACGAGCGGCTACACGAGCAAATACGAGTACATGATCGCGCAGATGCTGACGGTCGGCCCGGTGATGGGGCGCGACATCGCGTTCTCGCCGGACGGCGACCACATCGCAGCATTCGTGAAGAAAGAGCGCGGCCGCGATCTGCTGATCATCAACGCGCTGACCGGCACGATCGAGCGCTCCGTTGCGATGAAGCAGGATCAGCAGCTCAATCCGGCGTACTCCCCCGACGGCAAGAAGATCGCCTTCGCCGCGTACCTCGGCACGCAGCCCGATATCTTCCTGTACGACACCGACACGGGCGAGATCACCAACGTCACGAACGACTCGTTCTTCGACGGCTCGCCGGTCTTCTCGCCCGACGGCAAGTGGCTCGTCTACTCGTCGTTCGTCGACGGCTGGGCGAAGCTGTTCAAGCTCAACCTCGCGAACCCTTCCGAGCGCTACCAGCTCACGACCGGCGACTGGAACGACATCGACGCGTGGTTCTCGCCCGACGGCAAGCGCATCTTCTTCTCGTCCGACAAGCAGACCGGCCGCAACATGGAGGCCGCGGCGGAGCTGACCGAGACTCCCGAGCAGCGGAAGGAAGGCAAGAAGCCCGACCTCACGCGCTACGCCGCCTACAACATCTACTCGCTCAATCTCGAGAACGGCGATCTCTTGCAGTACACCGATGTCGTCGGCGGTTGCTTCACGCCCGTCGTGTTCATCGGCCAGAACAGCAAAGAGCGGATGGTCTTCGCGTCGTATTACAAGCGCCGCTGGCAGCTGTTTTCGACGACGACGGACAAGCCGCTGCACCCCGCCGAGAAGACCACGCTTCCCACCGCGCCGCTGCAGGCCAACGCGCGCACGCCGTTCCAGCCGCCGGTCGAGGTGGCGATCGACGAAGACAAGATCGAGAAGCCGGGCGGATTCAAGCTGTTCGTCGACGACGTCGAGGTCAACGCCGGTGTCACCTCCGATCAGCTGCTCGTCTCGCGCTCGTCGATCTACATGAGCGACATGCTCGGCAACCGCCGCTTCATCGCATCGCTCGATTCGGTGTCGACCTTCTCGAATTTCGACTTTCTCTACTTCGACCTGCAGCACCGCGCGAACTGGGGATTCCGCGTTTTCGACGACCGCGCGTTCTACACCATCGCCACGGATGTGTCGGGAAACCTGTTCGACCGCCATCAGCTGTACCGCGAGACCGGCGCATTCGGTCTCTTGAGCTATCCGTTCGATCGCTACCACCGCATCGACGCCGGCATCGGTTTCGAAAAGCGCACCTTCAGCCTTCCGCTGACGGATCCGACGACCGGTTTTCCTCTCGTCGATGACAACGGAAATCCGATTGTGCAGAACTACCGCGATTCCTTCCCCGTCGCGAGCGTCGATTACAGCGGCGACACGACGATCTTCCGCGAGTTCGGCCCGCTCTCCGGCCACCGTTACGATCTCGCCACGTCGTACGCGCCCGACATCAAACGCGGCGGCACGCTGAGCAACGACTTCACCATCGACGCACGGCAATATCTGCAGGTCACGGCTCGCAGCTTGCTCGCGGCGCGCCTTTTTGTCGGGTACTCGCACGGCAACGTGCCGAACTTCTACTACTTCGGCGGCCTGAATACGCTGCGCGGCTACGATTTCCAGTCGATCATCGGAAACGAGGCTGCCTTCGCGAATTTCGAGTTCCGATTCCCTCTGATCGACATTCTTGCGACGCCGTTCCTCGCGTTTCGCGACATTCGCGGCAATCTGTTCTTCGACATCGGCGGCGCGAAGTTCCAGGGTCAGCCGTACACGTTTTACAAGGACGGCCGGCTCGTCGACGGCCTCGCCTCCGTCGGCTACGGCGTCTCCTTCAATTTCCTCGGCCTCGAGCTCCATTGGGATTTCGCGAAGCGGACGGATTTGAAACAGAGCTACGGCAAGTTCCGGACGGAGTTCTGGGTGGGCGAGACGTTCTGAGCTGGCGTCGGGGGTCGGGTCAGGCGTCGGCGTTGGGCGTCGGCGTCAGGCGTTAGGCCTTAGGCGCTAGGCGCTAGGCGCTAGGCCCCAGGCGTTAGGCGCTAGGCCCTAGGGTCCAGGTGTTAGGCCTCAGACGTTGGGCCTGTGCGTTAGGGCTCCCGTGCCTCAGGCGCTAGGAAGGCCAGGCCGAAACGGACAACTGACGCGTAAAGCCCGACGTTTAACGCCCAAGGGCTGACGCCCAACGCCTGTTGCCTAACGCCTGACGCCCGACGCCCGACCCCCAGGGCCTGACGCCCGACGCCTAAGGCCTAACGCCTAAGGCCTGACGCCCAACGCCTGACGCCCGATCTCACGCCGCCCGCGGATGGCGGCGGCGGTCGGCGATCGTCTCACGCAGGAATTTGAGCAGCGAGCGCTCCTCCATCGAGAGTCCGAGGCGCACGACGGGTTTGCCGTGGCGTCTTTTGCGCAGCAGCTCGAACGGCTTGCCTTCCATGTACTCGTCGAGAACGCGCGGGCAGATGTAGGACGAGCGGCACACCGCGGGCGTGTTGCCCAGCTGCTCGGCCGTCGCCTGCACGGCGCGTTTGATTTTTCGTTTGCGCTCCGTTTTCGACGGCGCCTGACCTTCCATCGCGAGGCCGATGGAGCAGAGCAGCGTTCCCGCCCACGTGCGGAAATCTTTCGCGGTGTAGTTCTCGCCGATGATCGACTGGATGTATTCGTTGACGTGGCGGTCGCGGATGTCGGCGAAGAGTTTTCCGCCGTTGTGGCGTTTGAGCGCACGGACGATCGCAGCGACTTCCGCGTCCTCGATCGCGCGCTTGTGCGCTTTGCGCCATTTGCCGATGTAGTCGAAGAAGACGAGCGGGCCGTCGACCCGGACGTGTTCGCCGCGGATCGTCGTGAGGCCGTACGTCGACTCCGACCGCGCGCTCTTCTCGTTGCCGATGCGGAAGAAGCCCTGATCGATGAGGCGCACGATCGCGGCGAGCAGGCGGTCGCGGCCCTCGTCGCGGCCCTTGAGATCGTTGTAGACGCGGCGGCGAAGTCGCGGAAGCGATTCGCCGAATTCGACCACGCGGCGGAACTTCTCTTCTTCGCGCTGCGCGCGGAATCGCGAGTGGTAGAGGTACTGCGTGCGCCCTTTCTTATCGACGCCGACCGCCTGGAGCGGCGACGCTTCGCCGCGGGCGATGCGCACGTCGCGCCACGCGGGCGGAATGCGCAGCTTGCGGATGCGGGCGAGCGTTTTGTCGTCGTCGACCGGCATGCCGTCGGCGCGGCGGTATGTGAAGCCGTGCTCCTTCGTGCCCTCGCGGCGGATGCCGTGAAGATCGAGAACCCACCGCCGCCTAACCGCTTTTGCGGACATGCAGGCGAAAATTTTTGCGAGAATGGTGCCGCGTGGACTGGTGGCGCTCGCTCGAGCGCGCTCCCGAGCCGCTGACGCGCAGCCAGTGGGCCGCGGTGGCGGCGGCGTCGCTCGTCGCCGCGATCAGCCGCATCTTCGCGATCGCGCGCACGCCTTGGGATTGGGACGAGATGCTCTTCATGCTCTCGCTCGATCACTTCGACGTCGCGCGCCACCATCCGCATCCGCCGGGATTTCCGCTCTACATCGCCTCCGCCAGACTTTTCCGGCTCCTCGGCCTCGGCGACTTCCGCGCGCTGCAGGCGGTCGGTTTTCTCGCGGCGATCGCGATCGTGCCGGCGATGTTCTTCCTCTGCCGCGAGCTGCGCATGCCGTTCTGGACCTCGATCGCCGCCGCGTTGCTGCTGGCGTTTTTCCCGAATGTCTGGTTGTACGGCGGCGGCGCGTTGAGCGACGTGCCGTCGATGACGCTGATCGTGATCGCGATCGCGCTGCTCCTCGCCGGCTGTCGAAACGCGAACGCATACCTCGCCGGCGCGCTCGTGCTGGCGATCTCCGCCGCGTTCCGCCCGCAGAATCTGCTCGTCGGCTTCGCGCCGTTTCTCATCGCCAGCCGCTTTCGAAAACGCGACGTGATCAGAGCTATAGTACTAGCTGGTATAGTGCTCGCCGCGAGCTATGGTGCGGCGGCGTGGCTCACCGGCTGGAGCGCGTATCGCGACGCGCTGCAGGCGCATCGCGCGTATATCGTGCGCACCGATTCGTTTCTGTCGCCCGAGCGCCCGCCGCTCTGGCGCGTGTTCGACGACTTCTTCGTGATGCCGTATCGCGCGCCGCTGATCGACGCCATCGTCGCCGTCTCCGCGCTCATCGCGATTCTTCGCCGCCGCCCGGCCGTCCTCGCGGCGCTCGCGGCGTTCGGGCCGCTCTGCATCTTCAGCTGGCTGATGCTCGACCGCTACAGCGCGAGCCGATTCTCGATCGGCTATGCGCCGCTCGTCGCGATTCTCGTCGCCGATACTCTCGGCGTTCTGTGTGTCTCTGTGGTGGTTCTTTCCGTCATGTTCACGTGGCCGGCGCTGACAACGCTTCGCACCCAGATCTCGCCGCCGGTCCAAGCGGTGACGTCGATTCCGCGCGACGCCGTCGTGTACGTTCAGACGGCAATGGCGCCATTCGCCGAGTGGTACCTCCGCGGAGATCGCGTCGAATTCATCGGCGACGCGCCGCCGCCCGCCGCGTGGTCCGAGAAACAGCAAGCGCTCTACCTCGCCGAGAATCCCCGGGGAGTCCCGCACGGCCGGTTGTGGGACATCGCGCGGCATCGTTACTTCGACGTCTCTGTCCGGCCGGTCGCCGAGCGCATCGTCTTCGGCGACGGCTGGTACGCCGAAGAAGGGTCGCCTGCGCAGCCGTGGCGCTGGATGGCCGCACACTCGCAGCTCGAGCTGCCGGCGGCTGGAGGCAACGCGCGGCTCGAGCTTTCGTTCTACGTGCCGCTCGACGCGCTTCCTGCGCGTCCCACCGTCACGATCCGCGTCGACGGCCGAATCGTCGATCAATTCACCGCGACATCACAGAACGTGGAGCGCGATCTCGTCGTGCGCGGAAGGACGCTGACGATCGACACTGATCGCGTGGCGAAACCGCCGAGGGATCCGCGCGTGCTCGGTCTGCGTCTGAACGCGATCGTCTGGACTACTGCAGCTTGAACTCGACCGGCTGCGGGATCCACGTTTTTACGCGCTTGCCGTCCTTCATCGCCGGACTGAATCGCGTGCCGCGCAGCAGACGCACCGCTTCGTCGTTGAATCCGAATCGCGGATCGCCACGGAGGATGTGCACGTCCTGCACGGTTCCGTTCTCCGAGACGAGAACGCTGAGAATCAGCAGCGTCTGCACCTTCTGACGCACGGCCATCGGCGGATACGAGAGCATCGGCCGGCTGAGCACCTGCGGCTTGACGTCGACGTCGTTGAAGTCGACGAGGTCCCCTTCATGGATCACGGGAGCCGCCGGCTGGACCGGAGCGGCCGCCTGCGGCTGCGGCTGCGGTTGCGGCTGCGGCTGCAGCGGGGGCTGCGCTTGCGGCTGGACGACGGCAGGAGCGGGCTGCTGCGACGGCTGTGGCAGAAGCGGCGGATTCTGCGCTGCTTCCTGCCGGGCCGCCAGGCGCCGCTCGTCGAGCGCTGCCGCCGACGGGGCGGTGCGATCGTCGAGCACCTGAGGATCGCGCTGCGAAGCCATCGACGCAGTCATCACCGGCGGGGGGGCGCTCTGCGCGCGCTGCGGCGCTTTCGTCTGCTTCATCTGTTTGTTGAAGTCGGCCTGCAGCTTGGCCATCTCTTCCTGCAGTTTTTGATTGACCGCCTGCTCGAAGAGTTTCTTCTGCTCGGCGGGATCGACGCTCGCCGTCGCCGGCGGAGCCGGCGCGGGAGGAGGAATCATCACCGCCGCGGCAGGCAGCTGCGCCGCGCGCTGGGTCACCGCGGCCGGTTTTGGCCTGACAGCCGGGTGGGCCGCGGCCCGTGGCATGGATCGCATCGCCCAGAACGTCCCGCCTGCCGCCGCCACCAACGCCGCTGCGGCCGCGGCGTACAGCGGCGCTTTGTTTCGCGCCGCTTTCGGAACAGCGGCCGGAGCCGGCGGCGTCGCAAGCTCGACCTGCTGCTCGAGATACGGCGCGATGTTGATCTTCGATTCTTTTTCGCGCTCGATCGTCTCGCCTTCGATCTCTTTCTTCAGCAGCGTCGTGAGGTAGAAGGCGAGATTGAACGTCGTCGCCGAATAACGCCCGCTGTGGGCGATCGCGGAGAGCGCGTTCTTCATGTCTGCCACCGACGGGAACCGTCGTGAAGGATCGATCGCCAGCGATTTCTCCAGCAGCCCGCGCAGATCGTCGGGCAGCGGCTCACCGGTGACGCTCTTCGCCGCGCGGATCGCCTGCGAGAACGCGCTCACGTGCAGGGCATCGGGCGGCTCGTTGCCGGTGAACAAGACATACAGCAGCGCGCCCATCGCATACACCTCGGTCGCCTGCGTGGGATCGCCGGACGTCTGCAGCTCCGGCGCGAAGTAGCGGCCGATCGCCGCGGCGACTTTGCTGTCCTTGATCGACGCGACGAGGCCCTTGCCGAGCTGCTGGCCGGCGACGCGAATCTCGCCGTCGTCGGTGATCCAGATGAATTGCGGAATGACTCCGCCGTGCGACAGGCGCGCGCCGCCGTTGCGGAGCTCGGCGGTCGTCGCGAGCGACAGGGCCACTTTCTCGGCGATGAGAATCGCCTGATCGAGAGGAATCGGATTCGGCGTGATGCCTGCGCCGCCCCGCGCGCGATCGATGATGTGCCGCAGCGAGCGTCCGCCGCCGTATTCGTGCGCCACGAACGGGATTCCGTTCGCGACGTCGACCGTCTGCTCCTTGACGAACGAGGTGCCGGTCAGCAGCGGCGCGACTGCCTTCGCCTCGGCCGCGCTCTGCACGAGCGCCTCGCGATTGCCGCCGCTCAGGCGGCGCACCGCCATCAGCGGACCGAGGTGGCGGTCGTCGATGCGCGCGGCGCGAAAGAGGTCGCCGAGAGCATCGCTCTCGAGCTTCTTGAAAAGGATGAACGACCCGAATTGCTCGTACGGACGCGTCTTCCCTGGCATGGGCTGACTCCGGAGTTACTTTTGTGTGGAACAGGATACCACTCGGAGGCTGCACTTATTTCGGTGCAGTCGAGGTCGCCTTCTGTTCCCGGTACCACTGTACCTGATAGATCTGCACGTTCCGGTTGTGCTCGGCGATGTTCGTCGAGAACGCGTGCGAGCCGTCGTGCCGGGCGACGAAGTACAGATAGCTCGTCTTTGCGGGCGCCGACGCGGCGAGAAGCGAGGCCATACCGGGGTTTCCGATCGGGCCGGGCGGGAAGCCGGGATAGCGGTACGTGTTGTACGGCGAATCGATTTGCAGGTCGGCCTTGTGGATGTTGCCGTCCCACCGGCTCGCGAGCTTGAGCGCGTAAATGACGGTCGGGTCGGCGTCGAGCAGCATGTGTTTGTGCAGCCGGTTGATGTAGACCGAGGCGACGACGGGGCGCTCCTGGGGGAGTTTTGCCTCGCCCTCGACGATCGACGCGAGCGTCACCGTCTGATTCACATTCAACCCCGTCGTGATGAACGGCACCTCGGGAAGAAAATGCTTACGAAAATTCTGCACCATTAATGAGACGATTTTCTCTGCCGGCATCCCGGGCGTCAGTTTGTACGTGTCGGGGAAGAGATACCCTTCGAGCGAATGTGCTTCGGGGGCGAGATCGCGGACGAGCTCCGGGTTTGCGGTCAGCTTGTCCCATTCGGCCGGACGTCCGAACCCGTCGGCCACGAAGAGGCGTCCGACCGCGAACCGGTCGAGCCCTTCGCGAACGGTGATGCTCTTGAGGATCACGTCGCCGCGGATCAGTTTCTCGACGACGTCGGCCGCGGAGATCGCGCTCGAGAACTGGTAGATGCCGGCTTTGATCGACTCGCCATGGCGCGCGATCTTGATGTAGACGAGCGGGACGTACTCGTCGCGGATGACGCCCTGCTCGCGAAGGTGGCGGAGGATCGTCGCCGTGCGCTCGTGTTTGTGGACCTCGACGTCTCTGAACGGCTGCAAATAGCCTTTGTAGGGCGAAGTGAGCGCGCGCCAGAAAAAATAGCCGCCGCCCGCCGCGAGGATCAGGAGAAACACGACGATCGTGAACAGCGACTGCGCGTACTTCCGGCAGCCGCCGCGACGGGCTATGGCCGCCCCCGGCGCAACTCGTCGAGATAGGACTGCAGGATGACGGCTGCGGCGTACATGTCGATGTCGCGTTGCGCCTCGCGGCGTTTGCGTCCACTCGCGCGCAGCCGCTCCGCGGCATCGGCGGTGGTCAGCTCCTCATTCCAGAGAACGACCGCTTTGCAGGTTTTCTGCCGCAGCCGTTCGGCGAAATCGCGGAAGACCTTCTGTTTCGCGTCGGCGAATTGGCGGCGCGGAATGCCGACGACGATCGTGTCGGCCTCGAGTTCCGTCGCCAGCGTCGCCAAACGATCGACAACGTCGCCTTCGTTTGCCACGACCGAATGCGGGGACGCGAGCACGCCCGATTCGCTCACGGCCACACCGATGCGGCGGTTGCCGTAGTCGATGGCCATGATCGACACGGCACGATTGTATGCGGGTCGCGGGTAGCGGGTAGCGGGTGGCGGGTGGCGGGTGGGAGAACGCAGCACTCGCGCTCGGCACATCCGCGACCTTGGGGGTGGATTGATCCTTCCGGACTGGCTTAAGGCTCGATTTCGAATTGCGAAGTTCGCATGAAGAATGAAGGATGAGAAACGACGAATCAGGGGTCAACGATCCATTCTTAATTCGATATTTGACTCGGACGCCGGCTTCCCACCCGC
>DATIZY010000242.1:0-5919 GCA_035516895.1 Thermoanaerobaculia bacterium
GGCGGATGTAGTCATCCGCCGCCGCCCGCATCGCAGCGGCGTTGAAGTGGCGATAGTGCTTCTGAATGAAATCGTGAATCGGGCCGCTCATCGGGCGCGAATGATAACTGACTTCAGTTCCCGAGCTCGCAGAGGCGTGCGAGCGGCGAGCGGGCGACCGACGAACTGCGAACTCGGAGCTATCGGCAGCTCTCCAGCTTGCGCAGCAGAAATCGCTTTTCGGGCATCGAGGACGGCAGCTCGAGCGCGCGCGAGAACTGCTCGGCGGCGCGCTCGCGGTCGCCGCGGCGCAGCCAGAGCTCGCCGAGGATCGAGTAGAGGAGCGGGTAGTCGCGGAGCGATTCGCGGCCTTCGATCGATTCGACGGCGTCGATGCCGGCGCCCGCGCCGTCGATCATCGCGATCGCGACGGCGCGATTCAGCGCGGCCACCGGCGACGGATTCAGGGCGATGAGGTCGTCGTAGAGCGACACGATGCGGCCCCAGTCGGTTTCCTCGAACGACGGCGAGGCGGCGTGGCACGCGGCGATCGCCGCTTCGATGTGGTACGTCGTCATTTCGTCGCCCGACGCGGACGCTTCGAGGTGCCGCATGCCGCGGGCGATGCGCTCGTGGTCCCATCGCGAGCGGTCCTGCTCTTCGAGCAGCGCGACCTCGCCGGCCGCGTCGATCCGCTCCGGCGATCGCGCCGACTGCAGCAGCATCAGCGCGAGGAGCGCATGCACCGCCGGCGTCGCTGCCGATGGAGCTTCGGCGAGAAGCGAGGCGAGGCGGATCGCTTCGTCGCAGAGATCGCCGCGCACCAGCGCATCTCCGCCGTGCGCCGTGTAACCCTCGTTGAACATCAGATACAGCACGCGCAGGAGCGACTCGAGGCGCTGCGGCAGCTCGTGCGCGGACGGCATCTCGAGCGGGATCGGCGTCTCGCGGATCAGTTTCTTCGCGCGCACGATCCGCTGCGCGATCGCGGTGCTTTGCGCGAGAAACGCGCGCGCGATCTCGTCGACGGCGAATCCGCCGACGGTCTTCAGCGTCAGCGCGATGCGGCTCTCGTCCGGGATCGCCGGATGACAGCACATGAACATCATCGCCAGCGTGTCGTCGGTGGATTCGTCGATCGTCTCGCGCCCGAGCGCTTCGCGGATCTCGCCGGCTTTCGATTCGAGAATCTTCTGCCGCCGCAGCTGATCGAGCGCTTTGTTGCGCGCGACGCGGAACAGCCAGCCCGCGGGATTCTCCGGCACGCCGTGGAAGCTCCACTGGCCCATCGCGGCGACGAGCGCTTCCTGTACGACCTCCTCCGCGAGCGGCAGATGTTCCGGGCCGAAGATGCGCGTCAGCGTCGCGACCATCTGGCCCGCGCTGTGGCGGAACAGATGGTCCACGACCGTGCCGACGTCGTTCATTCGCGCGTGAACTCGATTTCGCGGACCTCGATCGATCCGAAATCGAGATGCGGGCAGTCGTTGGCGAGCGACAGCGCCTCGTCGTAGTCCTTCGCCTCGATGACGAACAACCCGCCGATGACTTCCTTCGCCTCGCTGAACGGACCGTCCGTGACCGCGACCTTCGAGCTGTTGCGCTTCACCACCCGGCCGCCGCCGGTGAGTTTGTGGCCGCTCGCGCCTTTGCCGCGGTCGCGCAGCTTGTCCGCCCATGTGCGGTAACGCATCAGCGTGTTCTGCATCTCCTCCGGGCTCATTCCCGGCTTCGGCCACACACCATCGTCGCGAAGCATCAAAACGTATTTAGCCATGAATGCCTCTCCTTTCAGTCTACAGACGAACGGCGCGGGTCAAAATCGACAGATGACCACATGCGCCCAGGCTTGCGACGCAGGCACGGCTGCGCCGCGCCGAACCCGGAGGTTCGGTCGAGCGCAGCTCGACCCTACACATGCTGCGGGAAGGCTCGTGTAGGGCACGGCTGCGCCGTGCCGAACCCGGGTTCCGGAGAGGCGATGCACACAGACCTCTGTGCTCTCTGTGCCTCCGTGGTGAATAATCTGTAGCGTGATTCATCTCCTTCTGGCCATGACTCTCGCTACGCAATTTCAGAACGACGTGAAGATCCTCGCCTCCGACCGCATGGAGGGCCGTGGGCTCGGCACGCAGGGCATCGAGCGCGCGGCGGACTGGATCGAAACGCAGCTCCATGCCTTCGCCAAGCCGGCGTTCGCCAACGGTTCGTACCGGCAGCCGTTCAAGGTGAAAACCGGCGTCGCGCTCGCGAAAGGAAATCGCCTCGACGGCGTCGCAGACGCGGACTGGACTCCGCTCGGCATGTCGAGCTCCGGCCCGTTTCGCGGCGAGATCGCCTTCCTCGGCTACGGCATCTCGGCGGCGCCGCTGAACTACGACGACTACGCCGGAGTCGACCTGAAAGGCAAAGTCGCGCTGATGCTGCGCTACGAGCCGCAGGAGAAAGACGAGACGTCGATCTTCGATGGTAAGCGTCCGAGCCGCTGGTCGGCGATGCGGTACAAGGTCCTGCAGGCGCGGGAGCGCGGCGCGGTCGCTGTCATCTTCATCACCGGCCCGCTGCAGGACGACGGCAAAGACTTTCTTCCCGTCCTGAAAAATGACGGGCCGCAGAGTCCCGCCGGAATTCCGGTGCTGCAGGTCAAAACGTCCGTCGCGCAGAAGTGGGGCATCGATCTCGCGCAGTTTCAGAAGGACGTCGACGCCGATCTGAAGCCGCGATCGCGCGTACTTCCGCTGTCGATCGCCGGAGGGGTCGCGCTCAAGGACACATTCGCGCATACCACCAACCTCGCCGCCATTCTTCCCGGCGCAGGCAGGCTCGCGAAAGAGATCGTCGTCCTCGGCGCACACTACGACCACCTGGGCTACGGTGGCGAGGGGTCGATGAAGCCGAACGTGCACGCGATCCACAACGGCGCGGATGACAACGCGTCGGGCGTCGTCGCCGTTCTGCTCGCAGGCCGCCGCATCGCCAGGCTCACGAAGAACGCGAAGAACCGGCGCACGGTCATCCTCGCGCTGTTCTCGGCCGAGGAAGTGGGGCTGGGCGGGTCGGCGTGGTTCGTCGATCATCCGCCCCGGCCGCTCAGCCGCGTCGTGGCGATGGTCAACCTCGACATGGTGGGCGATCTGCGCGACAACCAGTTGATCGCTTTCGGCGTGGAGTCGGCGCCGGAGTGGAAGAGCATTCTCGATCCGATCGCTGCGCGCGACGATCTGAAGCTCACGGAGAAGGGCGACGGCTATGGACCCTCCGACCAGACGAGCTTCTACGCGAAGCGGATTCCGGTCGTGCACTTCTTCACCGGCGCGCACGAGCGCTATCACACGCCCGAGGACAAGTGGAACACGCTGAACTATGACGGCGCGGCGAAGGTCGCGGAGTTCACGGCGGATGTCGTGTCGTCGCTCGCGCGGGGCCGTGTCCGGCCGACGTACGCGCGGCTCGCGGTCGCGCCGGCGTTCGAAGGCGACTCCCGCGGATACGGCTCGTACCTGGGCACCGTTCCCGACTATCGCGCGATGGATGCGACCTCGGGCGGCGTGCTGCTCGCCGACGTCCGGCCGGGCGGCCCGGCGGACCTCGCGGGCATCAAAGGCGGCGATCGAATCGTGTCGATGGCCGGAACGCGCATCGAGAATCTCTACGACATGACCTACGCGCTGCAGGACCACAAGCCCGGCGAGACGATCGAGGTGATCGTCATCCGCGGCGGCGAGCAGAAAAAACTGCGGGCGACGCTGGGAACTCGCGGCGCACCGCCGCCGGAATCGCAGACGCTGCAAATCAAGGCCGGCAAGCCGTTCGAGAAGACGTTCGAGGGCGAGAAGCATTTCAAGAACATCCGCCAGCTCACGTTCGGCGGAGAAAACGCCGAGGCGTATTTCAGCTCGGACGGAACGAAGCTGATTTTCCAGGCGACACCGCGCGGCGCCGAGTGCGATCAGGAATACATCCTCGATCTCCAGACCGGCGACACGAAACGCATCTCCGACGGGAAAGGCCGCACGACGTGCGGCTACTTCGTGCCGCCGAAAGACGATCGCATCATCTATTCGTCAACGGAGGCGGGCGGCGACGCGTGCCCGCCCGCGGCCGATCGATCGCACGGCTACGTGTGGGCCGTGTATCCGACGTACGACATCTACGAGGCGAAGGCCGACGGCTCCGACGCGCACCGCCTGACAACGACCGACGGCTACGATGCCGAGTCGACGTGGTGCGCGAAGGGCGGGAAGTTCGTGTTCACGTCCGATCGCGACGGCGATCTCGATCTGTACGAGATGAACGACAAAGGCGAAGTGAAGCGGCTGACGAACATGCCGGGCTACGACGGCGGCGCGTTCTACAACGCCGATTGCACCGAGATCACGTTCCGCGGATTCCATCCGACGGGCGCAGAGCTCGACGATTACCGCGCGCTGCTGGCGAAAGGCCTCGTTCGGCCGACGGTGATGGAGCTCTACGTGATGAACGCGGACGGTTCGAATGTCCGGCAGATCACGCACAACAACGCGGCGAACTTCTGTCCGTATTTTTTCCCCGACGGCAAACGAATCGTCTACTCGTCGAACGCCGGCGATCCGAAGGGCCGCGAGTTCGATCTCTACGCCGTGACGAAGGACGGCGCATCGACCGAGCGCATCACCACCGCGCCGGGCTTCGACGGCTTCCCGATGTTCAGCCCCGACGGCAAGCTGATCGTGTGGGCCTCCAATCGCGCCGACCCGGAGAGCCACGAGACGAATCTGTTCATCGCCGATTGGGTGGAGTAGCAGGACTTAGGACTCAGGACTCAGGACTTAGGACTTAGGACTCAGGACTTAGGACTCAGGACTTAGGACTCAGGACTTAGGACTCAGGACTTAGGACTCAGGACTTAGGACTTAGGACTTAGGACTTAGGACTGAGGACTGAGGACTGAGGACTGAGGACTGAGGGGCTGAGGGTGAGGACTGAGGCCTCGGACCTTAGATTGGGAGATTCACCAGCCTTCAGAGGACTTGGTGTGACTCAGTCCTAAGTCCTAAGTCCTAAGTCCTAAGTCCTAAGTCCTAAGTCCTAACTGGAGACTCACCAGCCTTCAAAGGGCTCGACTCTTACGCCGCTGGTTAGGACTTCAGGGCGAGTGCCGCCACCTGCGATGTGGGCGGCGGGTGTGACTCAGTCCTCCGTGATTATCTACTTGACACAAAGCGAATCCTGACCTAAATTACTTGTTAGTGGTTCGTTTGCTTTCACTTCCGGCCTCTTTCTTCAGGTGCTTGACCACCTTCGGATGGAACAGGTGCTTGACCGCTTCTTCCGTGGTCATTTCCTTCGGATGCTTCTTCGGTTTACGTGCTGGCATGTAGAGGACTCCTATGGGCAACGCAAAGCAAATCAAGATGGACATGAACCTTCCGAAGCTGATCGAGGACTTCGGCACGAACGAACGATGCCGGACGTACCTTGAGATGCTTCGCTGGCAGAACGGCCCGCAGTGCCCGCGCTGCGAATCCGGCAAGGTATCTCCGATCAAAGATCGCCCGCAGTATGACTGTGATGCGTGCCATTACCAGTTCAGCGTTACCACAGGAACCGTTCTCCACGACACGCACCTTCCGCTGTGGAAGTGGTTCGCCGCGACGTACATGATGATCGAAGCGAAGAAAGGCGTCAGCGCGAATCAACTCAAGCGCACGCTGAGCGTGAGCTACAAAACGGCGTGGTATCTCTGCCATCGCATCCGTAAAGCGATGGAGTCCGTGAACGCGGCTCCGCTCACCGGTACGGTCGAAGTTGATGAGACGTATGTCGGCGGAAAGCTGCGGCACGTCGTTCACACCAACGGCATCGAAGGCGCGTGGTCGCTGTTCAAACGTTCCGTTGTCGGTTCGTACCATCAGGTTTCGAAGAAGCATCTTGACCGCTATCTCGACGAATTCCAGTTCC
>DATIZY010000243.1:0-5327 GCA_035516895.1 Thermoanaerobaculia bacterium
ATGGCACCCGCGGGAGCCATTCCGCGCGGACATTCCTCCGCGGCTATTACTCCCTGTTAACCGACAACCGACAACTGACAACCGACAACTGACAACCGACAACTGACAACCGACAACTGACAACCGACAACCGACAACCGACAACCGACAATCGACAACCGACAACCGACAACCGACAACCGACAACCGACAACTGACAACCGACAACGCGAGCGACCGAAGGTCGCGAGCTAATCAAGGTCGCGATAAAACACGGCCGTGTCGCAGAAGCCGCCGTCCGGCAGAAGCGCGTACTTTGGGATGATGCCGAGGCGGATCCAGCCTGACCGTTCGTAGACGCGCTCCGCCGTCGCATCCGCGGTGTCGAGGACGAGCAGCGTCTTCCCGCATTGCCTCGCTGCATGCTCCAACTCGCGCATCAGCGCCGCCGCGATTCCCTGCCGCCGCGCGCGGCGATGCACGATCATCTTCGAGACGTCGGCGCGATGCGGCTGATTCTCCGGCTCCGCGAAGATGAGTTGCACCGTCCCGCAGATGCCTCGCTCATCCTCGGCCACCAGCAGAACGCGCCGATCGATGTCTTTCGCCACACGGCGCCAGAACGCGGTCGCGCGCTCGCGCGTGAGCGGCAGCATGAAGCCGACCGACGCTCCTCCTTCGACACAATCGATGAGAACGCCGGCGAGCTGCTCGATCTCGCGATCGGTCGGTGCGAGAAGACGTCGGATCATTGTTCTCTGTTGTCTGTTCTCTGTTGTCTGTTCTCTGTTGTCGCTCCTGACAACCGACAACTGACAACCGACAACGCGAGCCGCCGAAGGCGGCGAGCTTCTAGAAGAGTCTTCGCCCGACCATCCCCTCCTCGTCGACTTCGTTCGTGAGCAGCCAGCCGACGACGTCGCCTGGAACGAAGCGATCGGCCGTGTATTTCGTGACATCGAATGCCGCGGACCCCTGGGCCACGATGTCCGGCCGCGATTTCGAGAGCCGCTCGATGCGCTCGCGCCACAGCTCGAAATTTTCGACGCGCAAATCGACCCAGCCGGTACGCGCGTAGCTCTCGACCGACGCCCGATCGAGCGGCGCCGGCGCATTGCCCGCATGCGCGGGCGGGATGTTGATCCGCGGGCCGCGCGTCAGCCGCAGGGCTGCGCCGCTCGCGCGAAGCAGCGGAATGCCGATCGTCGCGACGAGGCTCACGATCTCCGGATGCGCGTCGAGGTGGGTCTCAACGCTCCGCTGCACCTGCTTCGCAGGAACGGAGAGCATCGCCGCGAAGTCGTCGCCAAGCGCCTCGCGCAGCAGAAACGCTTCGATCAGCAGCTTCGACAGCTTCGGGGGACCGAGGTGGCCGACCGCGATCGACGGCAGGAGACGATCGCGCGCCGCCGCTTCGAGTCTCTCCATCGCGCGAATCGCTTCGGCGCGAAGCACGCCGGCGCGATAGCTCGGCTCGGTGATCGCGCCGTCGATCGCCGAGAGCACATCGCGGCCCGTCGAGGCGCCGAGGATCTCGAGGATCGTCGTGCGCGCCACCTCTTCCGGCGTCACGTACTCCATCTGTCTCGGATACGTGATCGCCTGGAATTCGCCGATCGAGAAGAATCCGTTCTCGCCCGTGTCGGCGCCGATGATTTTCAGCGGCACGTCGCGGCCCTCGAATTTCTCGTACGAGTCGGGCGGCTGATGCGTGTCGAGCGCGCTGCCGAGCGCTTCCTCGCGAGGCGCGACGAGGTACGCCGGCTTGCGGTCGCCGCGCAGCCGGACGTGGGTTTCGCCGAGACGTTTGAAGCCGATCATCGCGCCGGGCTTGATCTCCTTGATGATCGATGCGCCCGGCGTGCGCGCGAGCAGAAACAGCAGGCCCGTGTGCGCGAATCCGATCGCCGACTTCGACAGCAGCTGCGGCGACGGCTTGTCCTCGCTGTGCGTGTACGGGATATTGATGCCCATGCCGCCGGTGCCGGTCGTGCCGACCTTCACGTAGACGCGGACCGATGTGTTCTCGAGCGCGCGATGCAGAACGACGATGTGCCGCACGATCTGCGGCACGCCCTGCGCGATCATCAGCTCGCGCACGGAACGGATCAGCGGCTCGAGCTCGTTCCGGTCGATCGGCGCGCGCCGCGCTTCGACGGCGTCGAGCAGCATGCGCGTGCGCTCGGTGACGGTGAAGACGTCGAGGTACGCGATCGCCGTCGCCGTGTTGATGCAGTCGACGATGACTTCCGGCTTGTGCCGCTCGACGAGCTGCAGCAGGAAGGAGTCCTGCGAAAATAATTCATCAAAATGTTTACGATTGGCGATGATGTCCGCGCGGTCGATTCCCTGCAGCGACGTCGGCAGAAAGATGTCGCCCGGCGCGCCTTCGAATTCGACGTCGCGCGTTTCGCCGCGAAGGACCTCGAGCGCCTGATCCACCTCCGCCTGCGTCAGCGCGGAGATGACGATTCGTTCCGGCCGCAGCTCGCGAACGGCTTCGCGGGCCACCTGCAGGCCGACCATGCCGGCGCCGCCGAGGATCAGGATCGTGCTCGTTGATTCCATTCATTGAATGCGCGGCTTCGCCGCGCGTTGTCGGTTGTCAGTTGTCAGTTGTCGCCGACCGCCCGAAGACTGCTGACAACTGACAACTGATCACGGACAACGCAGCGCGAAGCGCTGCTCTCAAACGCGCTCCTCTTCGCCTTTCGGAAGATCCCATCGCTCGGTGATGCGCTCGTGCGTGAGCCAGCGCTCGCAATCGAGCGCCGCCATGCAGCCGGTGCCGGCGGCCGTCACCGCCTGCCGGTAGATGTGGTCGACGACGTCGCCGCACGCGAACACGCCCTGGATGTTCGTCACCGTCGAATTGCGATGCGGCAGAACGATGTAGCCACGCTCATCGAGCGTCAGCTGTCCGGCGTACGCGGAAGTGTTGGGAGTGTGCCCGATCGCAACGAAAAGTCCCTGAGCCGGCAGATCGGAAATCCTGTTCGTCTGCAGATTGCGGATCTTCAGCGAAGTGATGCCGCCTTCCTTCGTGCCGACGACTTCCTCGACGGTCGAATTGAAGAGGAACTCGATTTTCGAATTCCCGCGCGCGCGCTCCTGCATGATCTTCGACGCCCGCAGCTCCTCGCGGCGATGAATTACGATGACCTTCGACGCGAATTTCGTGAGGAACGTCGCCTCCTCCATCGCCGAGTCGCCGCCGCCGACGACGGCGATCTCTTTCCCTTTGAAGAAAAATCCGTCGCACGTCGCGCAATACGAGACGCCGAACCCCTGCAGCGCTTTCTCCGACGGCAGGCCGATCTGCATCGCCGACGCGCCCGCTGCGATGATCAGCGCATAGCACACGTACTCGCGCTGATCGGTCGTGATCACAAACGGATGCTCTTTGAGATTGACCTTCTCGACCTGCTCCATTTTGAAGACCGCGCCGAAGCGCTCGGCCTGCCGGCGCATGAGGTCCATCAGCTTCGGGCCGAGAATCCCCTCCGGGAAGCCGGGATAGTTTTCGACCTCGGTGGTGATCGTCAGCTGTCCGCCGGGCTGCAGCCCTTCGAGCACCATCGGCGCGAGGTTCGCGCGCGAGAGATACGTCGCGGCGGTGCAGCCGGCGGGACCCGATCCGATGACGATGACTTTGTAATCGGTGATGCGTTCCATTGCCGGCGATTCTACGCGATTGCGTTGCGCACCGAGGGATGCCGGGCGCGCACTGCGTCGCGCGTCTCGATTGACGCGCGAAGGCTCACGTTGTCATCCGGCCTGAGGGGGCGAGTGGCGGTGGCCGGCGCGCGCGTGGCACACGGTTCATGTGTTCTCGCGCCGCACTAACACACCGTCCCCCCTCGCTACGCTTGGGATGACGCGACCGCAAGCAGCTCGTTTCCGACCACGCGCTTCTGCCACTCGCGCATCGCCGGCACTTCGTCGAGACTCCGCGACGTCGCGATCGCGGTCAGCACATGCCTCGGCGCGAGCACGCCGGGATCGATCTTCAGCTCTTTCGCTTTTTTGTCGCGGATGTCCTTCAGTTTCGCGATCCGCGATTCGAGGGTCTTGTCGCGCAACCACTGCTTGCCTTCGACTTTTTCCGGAAGCGCCTCTTCGGGCAACGCGAGGGCGTCGCGCACGCGCCGCAGAATTTCGCGCTCATATCGCTTTCGGTGCGGCACGGACAGCGCCTTGACTTTTCCCAGCTCCTCGCCGCTCTTCGCTTTCGCCTTCGCGATTTCGACGATCAGGTCGTTGCCGAAAATCTTGAAGGGCGGGCGGTCGGCGGCGCGAGCGAGCTCGTCGCGCCAGTCGTAGAGCGCGCGCACGATCGCCAGCGAGCGGCGGTCGAGTGCGCTGATGCCTTTGAGCCGCCGAAAGCCTTCGCCGTTGAAGTCCTTCTCGGAAAAACGAATCGCCTCCAGCCGCGCGAACTCCTCCTCGGCCCATTCCCAGCGGCCGATCGCGATCAGCTCATCGCGCATCTGCGTGGAAAGTTCGATGAGGTGCCGCGTGTCGGACGACGCGTATTCGAGCATCACCTTCGGCAGCGGGCGCATCGCCCAGTCGGCGCGCTGATGCGTCTTGTCGAGCGTGATCGCGAAGTAGCGCTCGAGCAGCGCGGCGAGGCCGATCGCCTCGTAGCCGAGGAGCTGAGCGCAGATCATCGTGTCGATGACGTTGGAGATGGTGAATCCGAAATCGCGGTTGAGAATCCGCAGATCGTAGTCGGCGCCGTGCAGCACTTTGGTGATGCGCCGCTGCGCGAGGACCGCACCGAACGCCGAGAGGTCGAGCTTGCGCAGCGGATCGATGACGAGGTCCTCGCCCGGAATCGAGATCTGAATCAGGCAGACCTTGTCGAAGTACGAGTGCAGCGAATCGGCTTCCGTGTCGACGGCGACCGTCGGCTGCGCGGCGACGCGCTGCATCGCGGCGTCGAACTCGGACTGCGTGTCGATCCAGTTCATCGCGCGAGCTCTCCAAGGCCGATGGCGGTGAGCGTTTCGTTGTAGCGAGCGCGATCGAACGCGGCATCGGCCATCAGCCGGCGCGCGCCGGCGATATCGTCGGACAGCGTGAGCAGCAGCGCGAGGTCTTCCGGCGCGGCGACGCGAAGGTCATCCACCACGCGCGCGGCCGCGATCATCTTCGCGTAGAGCGCATTGCTGGCGACGAGAACGTGAATGCGCACCTCTTCAAAATGCAGCGGGACGAGATCGAGCTCCTCGCTCTGCTCGATCTCGTCGCGATCGACGCGAAATCCGCGGTTCGAGGCCATCATCGCCACTTGATTCTTCTGCTCCGGCTTCATCAGCGCAACGACGTCGATCGAGCCGCCG
>DATIZY010000244.1:0-7664 GCA_035516895.1 Thermoanaerobaculia bacterium
ATGGTGGAAAGGGCAGGCGATCGATCCCTATCCGATTCTGATGGAGCGCGGCATCACGGCTGCTTCGGATCTTCCTTCGACCGGTCGCGGTCGATAGCCGCCGCCATATCGAGCTCCTTCGCCGCCTCGGCATGCTTCTTCTGGTGCTCGTAAATTTCGGCGAATGCGCGATGGCCCTCCGCCGCGTCGCGCTTCAGAATCTCGTGCGCCTCGGCGATCGCTTTCTCGTCGCCGCCGCCGAGGAAGCGGGGAGCGCGGAGGTAGTACTCGACGAGGGCGATGCGGGCGTCGATGAAGTCGGGATCGGCCTCGACCGCGCGTTCGAACTCCATGCGCGCCTCGCGCGCCAGCGCCGCGCGCCTCAAGATGTTCGCGTGCTCGGCGGCATGTCCCAGCGCGACGCCGTGTTCGTAATGTGCCTTCGCCTGTTCGTTGGCGCCGGCCACGACACACACGCCGAGCAGGAACACGATTAGAATGCCGGACTTTCGCGTGAGACCCACTATTCCGATTTTAACCGCAGACGAGGTCGCGAGCCGATCGAAAGCGGCGCTCGACGAAGCGCGGCGCCGTCTCGCTGAGATCGAAGAGCTGCCGCTCGATTCGGTGACGCCCGAAAGCGTGCTCGACCGCTGGGACGACGCGGCGACGGTGATGGAGGACGCGTTCGGTCCGATCTCCCTGCTCAACAGCGTGCATCCCGAAGCCGCCGTGCGCGATACCGCCGATCGCGCGCTCATCGACGAATCGGTGTTCATGACCGAGCTGTTCCAGAACGAGCGGCTGTTCGAGCGCGTTCGCCGCGTCGCGCCGCGGACGGCGGCCCAAACTCAATTGCAGAAGGACCTCATCGAATCGTTCGAAGACAGCGGCGTCGCTCTGCCGCCGGAGAAACGGGAGCGATTCAAGCAGATTTCCGAGCGCCTCACCGAGCTCGCGCAGGAATTCGCGAAGAACATCCGCGAGAACAAGACGCAGCTTCGTTTCACGCCCGACGAGTGCCGCGGTCTGCCACAGTCGTATCTCGATCGCGTGCCGAAGGACGACGCGGGCGACATCGTCGTCGGATTCGATTATCCCGACTACATCCCGTTCATGATGAATTCCGAGAGCGAGGAGGCGCGCAAGCGCTACTACATCGCGAACACGAATCGCGGCACGTCGCGCAATCTCGAGATCCTCGACGAGATCGTCGGGCTGCGAAAAGAGATCGCCGATCTGTACGAGGTGCCGAGCTTCGCGCACTACGTGACCAAGCGGCGGATGGTCGAGAATCCCGACACCGTGGCGCGCTTTCTCGACGAGGTGAAGAGCGCGGTGACGGACGCCGAGCTGCGCGATCTCGCCGAGCTGCGCGCGCTCAAAGGCGGACCCATCGAGCGGTGGGACATGATGTTCTATCGCGAGCGCCTTCGCGAGCAGCGCTACGCGGTCGATCAGGAAGAGCTTCGAAAATATTTTCCGACGGTGCCGGTGCTGCACTGGATGCTCGAAATCAGCGAGCGGCTCTACGGCGTGCGGTTCGAGAACGCTGCCGTTCCCGTGTGGCACGAGGATGTCCTCTATCTCGATGTGCAGGACGCCGAATCGGGAGAGCTGATCGGCGGGATTTATCTCGATCTCTATCCGCGCGAGGACAAGTACAAACACGCGGCGGCGTGGCCGGTCCGAGGCGTGAGCCGGCGCGCCGGACGGAAGCCGATCAGCGCGCTCGTCACGAATTTCGATCGCAACGGCCTGACACATGATGAGCTCGAAACGTTTCTGCACGAGTTCGGACATGTGCTGCACGGCGTGCTCTCGCACACCGAGTACAACATGCACTCCGGCACGAGCGTCGAGCGCGATTTCGTCGAAGCGCCGTCGCAGATGTACGAGGAGTGGGCGAGCCGCATGGAGAGCCTGTCGCTGCTGCGCGTGCACTGCCCCGGCTGTCCGCAGATCGACGAGTCGCTCGTCGGCCGCATCCGCGCGGCGAAAAAATTCGGCAACGGCATCGATTACGGACGTCAGCATCTCTACGCCGCGTACGACATGGCGCTGTCGAGCGCGCATCCCGGCCAATGCCTCGGCGTGTGGAAGACCATGGAAGCGGCAACGCCCATGGGCCACGTCGAAGGGACTTCGTTTCCCGGCACGTTCGAGCATATCGCCAGCGGCTACGCTGCCGGCTACTACGGCTACATGTGGGCGAAGGCGATCGCGCTCGATCTGGTCTCCGCGTTCGGCGAGAACCTGATGAACAGCGAGGCCGGCCGCCGCTTTCGTTCGATGATTCTCAGCCGCGGCAGCGAAGAACCCGCCCGCGACCTCGTCGAACGCTTCCTCGGCCGCCCGGTTTCGAGCGAGGCGTTTTTCGCGGAGATCCGCGGGGAATCGTAGCGCGCGCTTCGCTCGCGCGTTGTCAGTTATCAGTTATCAGTTGTCGGTTGTCAGTCCCGCCCACCCGCAAGCGTGGCGACGAACACCGAAACTCAGAACTCAGAACGCGCACGGTTTGCGCCACTCGCGCAAAGCTCTCGAAATATTGTCGTCAGTAGCTGGCCGAAGCAGAGCCGTCAGTCGCGGGTGGGCGGGACTGAGAACTGACAACGGACAACGCGCGCCGAAGGCGCGCTATTTGTGCCCCAGCACCGGATGCGGTTTGTAGCTCTCCTCGAGAAAGTTCATTTCATTGTCGTCGAGCTTGATCTCGAGCGCGGCGATCGCGTCCTCGAGATGGCGCAGCTTCGACGCCCCGACGATCGGCGCGGTGATGCCGCGCTTGTGCAGAAGCCAGGCGAGCGCGATCTGCGCCGGGCGCGCGCCGCGCCGCTTCGCGAGCTCCGCCGCGCGATCGGCGACCTCGCGATCGGAGTCGGTGAAGTAATACTCCTGCGCGAACGTGTCGGTCTTCGCGCGCTCCGTTCCCGCGGCGCGATTGCCGGCGAGGAACCCGCGTGCGAGCGGACTCCACGGGATGATTCCGATCCCCTCGTCGACGCAGAGCGGGATCATCTCGCGCTCTTCTTCGCGATAGACGAGGTTGTAATGGTTCTGCATCGAAACGAATCGGGCCCATCGATGCGTCTCAGAGATGTGCAGCATCTTCGCGAACTGCCACGCATACATGCTCGAAGCGCCGATGTAGAGCACTTTCCCGGAGCGGACGAGATCGTGCAGCGCTTCGAGCGTCTCCTCGAACGGCGTCGACGGATCGAGGCGATGGATCTGGTACAGATCGATGTAGTCGGTGGCCAGCCGCCGCAGCGACGCTTCGACCGCCTGCACGATGTGCCGCCGCGAGAGGCCGCCGTCGTTCGGCCCCGGGCCCATCGGAAAGAAGACCTTCGTGGCGATCACCGCGTCGTCGCGGCGCGTGTACTCGCGCAGCGCGCGGCCGACGATCGTCTCCGAGACGCCGACCGAATAGACATCGGCCGTGTCGAAGAAGTTGATGCCGGCTTCGATGGCGCGCTGGAAGAACGGCCGCGATTCGTCTTCATCGAGGACCCATGGCCGCCACTTTTTCGACCCATACGTCATGCAGCCGAGGCAGAGGCGGGAGATGCGGAGCCCGGTGGCGCCGAGATTCACGTATTGCATGTGCGAAACGATGAAGGATGAATGAATTTTGCGCAATCCTCGTTCATCGTTCATCATTCATCGCTGATCGCTCCCGATGCGCCGCTCCCGATTTCTCCCGACCTTTTTCGCAGTTCTGGCAGTCGCGTTCGCGATCGTGCTCGTCGTTCGCCTGCGCAGCGACCTGCGCCAGCCTGCGATTGCCGCGGCTGAGCCGACGCCGCCGCCGGCGAGCACTTCGCCGTCTCCGGCCGCACGCCTGCGCCTTCCGGTTCCGAGCGCGTCCGCTCCCGCCGCGCTGCCAAACAATCGTCCGAGGATCGACAACCGACAGCAGGAAACCGGGAACACACGAGTCGCAACCGCGAAGCGGCAAACGGCAACGGCTGCGCCGAACTCGAAGTCGCAGTCGCTCATCTCGCGGGTGCTCGCGCCGATCACGAAAGCGCTCACGTCCACTCCAAAGCCGTCG
This sequence comes from Thermoanaerobaculia bacterium, assembly GCA_035516895.1. Lineage (GTDB taxonomy): Bacteria > Acidobacteriota > Thermoanaerobaculia > Gp7-AA8 > Gp7-AA8 > Gp7-AA10. The sequence goes on from DATIZY010000244.1 coordinate 4,037, forward strand.
GGATCGGCGTCCGCACAGCCGCGTCAGGGCTCGCAGGCTTCGTCATCATCGCCATCGACGACGTTGGCTTCATCTTCATCGTCATCGTCGGAGACGAACACCTCGCACACCGCGGAGACGCACACGCCGAACGATCCGAACTCGGACACGACGCCGCCGCAGCTGATCTCGATCGAGTTCGTGCCGCCGCAGATCCAGGACGGGCAGAGCGCGACGGTGGTCGTCACCGCCACCGACGATCTCTCCGGCGTTCGCGGCATCTCCGGAACGATCAGCAGTCCGAGCGGCAAAGCGCTGCAGGGCTTCGCGACGCAGCGCGACGGCGATTCGAATCGCTATGTCGGCCATCTGTTGATCGCGAAGAATTCGGAGCAGGGCGTGTGGCGTGTGAGTTTTCTCAACATGAGCGACAACGCCAGCAACTCGGTCACGCTCAGCGCCGCGCAGGGAATGCTGCCGGCGACGGCGGTCCTGCAGGTCGTGTCGTCGAACTCCGACAACACGCCGCCCGTTCTGCGCAACATCTGGGTCGACAAGCGCGCGATCCAGGGCGGCGAGAAGGACACGATCTTCGTGCAGGCCGACGACGACAACTCCGGCGTCGCGCTGGTCAGTGCCGTCTTTCACAGTCCGTCGAACCTCGCGCGCGTCGGCGCCGGATGTCAGAACAACGGCGACGGCAACACGTGGCAATGCGACCTCGCGGTTCCGACGTGCGTCGATTGCGGCGACTGGCAGCTCGAGCAGGTCACACTGCAGGACAAAGCGAACAACATCGCCACGTTTCGCATGGACAACCCGCTCGTCGCCGCGACGAAGATCAACATCGCCGGATCGGCGTGCGACAACACGCCGCCCGTGCTCCAGTCCCTCGTCCTCGACACGAACCAGATCACCCTCGGCGATCGCGGCGCTGTAGTATCGGTTACTATAGCGGCGACTGATGACAATTGCGGCGTCGCCGGCGCGAGCGGTCAGTACGTGGGCCCGGGGGCCGGCAGCGGCGGGTTTTTCCCGCTCGTGCAGTCGGGCGACAGCGGCACATGGACGGGAAAGATCACGCTGGATCCGCGCGCCGCTCACGGCATCTGGCGCATCGTCTCGATTCAGCTGACCGACCAGGGCCACAACCTGAAGGTCTACGGCGCGTCCGATCCCGCGCTGGCGAACGCGGCGTTTCAGGTCCGCTGATCCACGCGCCCGGCCTTTGAACGTCCGCCCGCGAGGGCCGCTCTCCGCGCTACGACCGCTGGTCCCACACTTTCGACAGCCGTCCGCTCGGGACTCCGGGCACATCGACCATGTAGTGCGACGTGTCGTTGAACAAAGTCAGGCGCGCGTGCGCCAGATCTTTGAAGTCGAGGATATTGAGCGCGCACGGCGACTGATCCAGCCGGTCGCGATACTTCCTCGGATCGAACCCCAGCAGCGTGCTCAGGAGAAGGCGGATGGTCGCCTTGTGCGACACGACGACGATCCGCTCGTCGCAATGCTCCTCGACGATCTTGAGCAGCGCGGGTAGCGCGCGCGCCGTCACCTGCAGCCCGCTCTCGCCGCCGCGCGGCGAGAACGAAAACGGATCGTGCTCGTACCGCGCGTACTCCTCGGGGAACTGGCGCTCGACGTCTTCGCGCTTCATGCCTTCCCATCGCCCGTGCGCGATCTCGCGAATGCCGTCGAGAGGATTGACCGCGATTCCGTGCGGCTCGACGACCAGGCTGGCGGTCTCCGTCGTCCGCTTCATCGGGCTGGCGAAGGCGACGGTGATGTTCTCGTGCGCGAGGCGGCGGCCGAGGCGGCGGGCCTGATCGCGGCCGGTGTCGGAGAGGAGGACGTCGACGGCGCCGGCGAAGCGATCTTCAGAGCTGAGCTCGGTGGCGCCGTGGCGGATGAGAAAGACGCGCGTGGTCACGCGCGACATTCTGCATGAAAAGCAAGAGGCCCGCGATCTCCAGCTTCGCGGGCCCTTTCTCGATCCGTTAACAGCCGCTAGAGGGCATCCGAATCGACATGCTTCGAGAGCCCTGGCCTCTCGATGCTTTACGGCGCGTTGACAACTGCCAGGAAGTATCCGCGCCGTGTCCGCTTCGCGACCCATCGCGTCTCGAAGCTTTTTCTTCGTGCCGTTGACATCTGCCATGGAGCATTCGGCGCGAAGACGGGGTGCAATGTAGGTCCGGTTTTTCGATCGCGCAAGTATGTGGAAAAGAAAAATTCTTTTGCGGAAAACGAGCTCTCGTGTCTGTGGAAAGTTAGGAAAAACATTCGCGACTGCGGAAAACGCACCGCAGTTCGCGGCTCGCAGTTGGAAACAGAAGCTGCGGGTGCCGCAAGCTCAGGCGCGCAAACGCGCCGCCTCGCGTTTGTACAACGCGATCGCATCGCGGACGACGGCGAGCGCTTCATCCCGGTCGAGGAACTCATCGACCACGACCGTTTTTTTCTCGAGCACTTTGTAGTCGAGAAAAAATCTGCGGACCTCTTCCATTCGATGCGCCGGCAGATCGCGGATCGAGTTGTAGGCGCGGTATTCGGGATCGTCGGCGTGCACGGCGATGATCTTGTCGTCCTCTTCGCCCTGATCGCGCATTTTCATCACGCCGATCGGCTTCGCGCGCATGATCGCCAGCGGCACCACGGATTCCTGGCCGAGGACGAGAGCGTCGAGCGGGTCGCGGTCCTCGCAATACGTCTGGGGAATGAAGCCGTAGTTCGCGGGGTAGACGACGGAGCTGAATAAAATCCGGTCGACGCGAATGAGCCCGCTATTTTTGTCCAGCTCGTATTTGGTCTTCGATCCTTTCGGCACTTCGATGATCACCGGGATGAGCTCGGGGGCGCCTTCGCCGATCGAGACGTCGTGCCACGGGTGCATTCAAATAGTTTAAAGGACTCAGGACTTAGGACTCAGGACTTAGGACTCAGGACTGAGGACTGAGAACTTAGGACTTAGGACTTAGGGCTCAGGACTTAGGACTCAGGACTTAGGACTCAGGACTCAGGACTTAGGACTTAGGACTCACGACTCAGAACACAGGACTCACGAGTGAGGACTCGCGAGTGGGGACGCGATGAGGACAGAGTGCGCGCCCGAACCCGCGAGCGCACGGGTGGGTGGGTGACTCGGTCCTAAGTCCTAAGTCCTAAGTCCTAAGTCCTAAGTCCTGAGGTCCTGAGTCCCGAGTCCTGAGTCCTGGTGCGGAGTCCTTTCCCTCGGAAGAAAGTCACGAAATTGTGCGTTGGCTCGGTGCGCGCAATCCAGTAAGATACGCACCCCGAATTGCGCAACCCCCTGCAGAAAGGCACAGCCATCCACCCATGACCCAGTCGAGAGATGCCGCCGAGGCGAACAGCTTCGCGGAAGCGTTTGAAGCGAGTCTGAATTTCAAAACCCCGGCACAAGGCGAGCTGCTTCGCGGGCAGATCGTGTCGATCTCCGGCGATGACGCGTTCGTCTCCTACGGCGGCCCATCCGAGGCGGTGATGGCCGCGGCGGAGCTGGATGGGCTCGACGTTGGCGACAGCGTCGAGGGCACGGTGGTCAAGACCACGCCCGAAATCCGGATCTCGCGCAAGCTCGCGCGCGGCAAGGCGTCGCTCGATCTGCTCCGGCAGATGTATCAGAACC
>DATIZY010000245.1:0-8102 GCA_035516895.1 Thermoanaerobaculia bacterium
CTGCGCCGCATAGGCGAGCGAGAACGCGAAGATCAGCGAGGCGAAGAAAAGCCCGCGCGCGACGTGGATGCGATCGATGATGCGGATCAGGAACGGTGCGAGCAGCGAGCCCGCGGCAATCGCCAGAATGACGAATCCGAACGCGACGAGCGTCAGCCATACGACGCCCGACGCGGTCACGCCGCTCCCCGCTCCGATGCGTCCGATCAGCGTGAGCAGAATGATGCCGATGATGTCGTCGACGACGGCGGCAGCGAGAATGATCTGCGATTCGCGATCGTGAAGGTGGCCGAGGTCCGACAGCACACGCGCGGTGATGCCGACCGAGGTGGCCGTCAGCGAGCCGCCGAGAAATACCGAGACGAGCGGCTCGAATCCGAGGAGCATGCCGAGGGCGAAACCGCCGGCGAAAGTGACGGCGACTCCGATCACCGCAACCGCGACTGCCGCGATGCCGACCTCCAGCAGTTTTCCGAGCTCCGTCTCGAGCCCGATCAGAAACAGCAGCAGAATGATTCCGAGCTGTGCGAGAAGCGAGATCGTCGCGTCGTTCGGATCGACGAGGCGCAGCCCCGAGACGCCGACGACTGCGCCGCCGATCAGCTCGCCGAGAACGGCCGGCTGACCGATGCGCTCGGCAAGCTCGCCAAACAGTTTCGCCGCCGCGAAGATCGCGATGAGCGCGAGCAGGAAGGCGCCGATCGACATTCGCGAATCAGTCTACAATTGCAGCGGCATGGCCCTCATCCAATGTCCCGATTGCGGCAAAGAGGTGTCGATTGCTGCCCCTGCCTGTCCTCACTGCGGCCGTCCGATGGCGGCCGTCGGCTCGCAGAGCGCGCCGGCAGCCGCGGCGCCGATGGCCAGCGCGAAGGAAGAGACGCTCTGGCACGGCACCCCGTCGTGGCTCCTCGTCCTCGGCAAGATCATTCGGGCAGTGATCGTGGCGATCGTGCTGCCGGTGATCTACTATGTCGGGCGCGACTTCCTCGCGCAATATGCAACAATAGTGTGGGTAATTATCGCGATCATTATTCTCTGGCAGATCGTGGAGATCTTCATCGCGCTGACCCGCATCCGCACCACGCTCTACACGATCACGAATCAGCGCGTCATCATCGAGAAGGGCATCGCGTCGAAGACGGTCGAGGACATCGATCTTCGCTATGTCGACGACACGCAATTCACGCAGAGCCTCATTCAGCGCATGCTCGGCATCGGCAATGTGATGATCGTCTCGTCCGACAAGATGGTGCCGGCCTACGTGCTGCGCGGCATCGCCGGTCCGCGCAATGTCCGCGAGATGATTCGCGCGCACGCGTATCAGGTCTCGCAGCGGCAGCTGTTCACGCGCGCAACGTAGTGGGGTCAAAACAGCTCGTCGATGGGCTGATAGGTGCCGTCGGCAGCGAACGGCACGTACTCGAATCCGCGATTCAGCGGATCATCGTGCCGCTCGGTCGTGTAGTCGATGCCGAGGGCCGAATAGATCGTGCAGGTGACGTCTTCGGGGCGCGCGTCGCGGTTCGCGCTCCAGCCGTAATCGACGACGTCGTTTCCCGTCGCGTCGGTCGTACCGATGACTTTCCCGCCGCGAACGCCGCCGCCCGCCCAGAGCGTGGTCATGCGCAGGTTGTGATCGCGTCCATTTTGATTGTTGAGCGCACCGACGGTGCGGCCGAACTCCGCGACGACGACGATGAGCGTCTCGTCGAGCAGCGTATTGCCGGCGCCGAGGCCCGGCATCGACTGCAGGTCGGAGATGAGCGCGCCGTACGCCGGATCGAACATCGCGCATTGCGTGTAGAGCGAATTCACGCCGCTGGCGGGCGCGTCGTAAATGCCGCTGTGATGGTCCCAGCCGCCGAGCGTCGCCTGCACGAAGCGGGTGCCTTTGTTCGCGCCGACGAGATTGCGCGCGATGATCAGGGAATCCCCGAATGTCGACGCGCCGTACTTCGTGTGCTCGTCGTTCGTAAAGCTGAACAGCGCATTGATGTTCGGCGCGTCCATGAGCGCCTTCGACTGATCGTAGAAGTCGTTCATGTCGAGCGTGACTTTGCCGCGGACGCCGGTGGTTCGCGCGCTGTCGAGCTGATGGAGAAAGTTCCAGCGGTCGGTGAACCGCGCCGGACCGTCGGGGTGGCTGATCGTCGGCAATCCCGTCGACGCGGGGATCACCTGGAACGGCGCATACGTCGCCGGAAAGTAGCCCTGGGCGGGAATGCCGGCAGAGTTGAGCGCGATGAAACCCGGCAGAACGTCTCCGGTTTTCCGCGCGACCTGCTCCTCGAGCGAAACGACCGAGCCGATGTGCGGCGCGATCGCGCCCGTCGCACCGCCCGGATTGCGGGCGATCTGCGCCCACGCCTGCCCGAGCTGATGCACGGCCGCCCACGCCAGGCCGCTGCGCACGAAGCTCACTCTGTCGAGGTGCTGCGCAGTGTTAGGCAACAATCCCTGGGGAAAACGCAGCGCGCTGTTGTTGTACGACGTCGGCGCGAAATCGGACGGCGTCCACGCGCCTTCCTTCAGGTCCCACGTATCGATGTTGCTCGGCGCACCGGCGAGGAAGATGAAGATCGCATTCTTCGCCGTGTTGCGGAGGAAAACGTTCGGCGCCCGCGTCGCGCCGTAGAGCAGACGCGGATTCAGCACGTCGAGAAAATACGAGGCGACGATGCCGGTCGCGCCGACCTGCAGGAACCGGCGGCGCGAGAATCCCTTCGCCTCACCGATCGGAAACCCGCTGGCCTTCGTGCAGTCGGGGCATTCGAATTTGCTTTTCGGCAGCTTCGGTCGTTTCATCGTGTCACTCCGCATGTCATCCCGAGCGCGAGCGAGAGGCCCGGGGCGGGTGGTGCGCTCGCTACGCTCGGGATGACATCGATGCACATGGCTCGTCTCATCAGTCGAACAAAAACTCCAGCGAATTGATCAGCACCCACTGCAGGTCTTCCGCGCGCTGGCCGAGGTTTCCGCCGTTCAGGTACGCGATCGATTGCGCGCGCTCGAGCGCGGTCGGGCGGCGCGAAAGCGTCGCGAGGTAAATCTGATCGACGATCGAGCCCGGATCGGTGGTCGACGCGAGCACGTTCGCGACCGTCGAATTCGCGTTGCCGCGGTGAACGCGGCTGACGACAACCTGCCCGTCGTTCATGAGCGACAGCGCCTGCGCGATCGACGAGTCGTTCGAGCGCGCCTGATCGTCGCGGTTGCCGCGGCCGAACTCGTCGAGGAAACGGCCATAGGCGTTGTTGCGCGCCTCGATCGTGTCGGGCAGTTTCTCCGCCTGCGTCACCGCACCGAGGCCGTTGACGTTGAAGGAAACGCCGACGCTCGTCGCGCGCGTGATCGCATCCAGCATCGCCTCCGCCGGCAGACGATGCGCGAGATGCCGCGCGAAGTACGGCGTCCACGCCTCGCTCCACGTTCCCGGCGTGTACACGGTCGAGAGCTGGTACGTGCTCGACATCGCGATCGTCCGCAGAATCGCGCGGAGGTCGTATTTGTCCCGGATGAATTCGTTCGTGAGGTCGGTCAGCAGCGCCGGATTCACCGCCTGCGTATCGAGCGCATTCAGATCGATGTTGTTGGTCGGCTCGACGATGCCGAGCCCGAACATTTCCTTCCAGAGGTAGTTCACCGTTGCGCGCGAAAACTCGTCGTTGGCGGTGAGGATCCGGCCTAACGCATCGCGATAGGTTTCGCCGGACCGCGGCTGCTCACCGGTGAGCAGAAACGCCGGATTCACCGAGCTCTCCCCGTTCACCGGCGTCCTCGGCGTCTTGTTGCCGGAGTCGGTGTTGAGCTGATACGCACCCGCCGCCATGTCCTCGACGTCGTACTGGATCAGCTTCGCGTTCGGATTGGCCGGGTCGGTGTACTGGCTGCGCTGCGCGCGCGTGCGCGCGAAGAACGCCGCTTCGCCCCAGAAGTCGTAGCGCGTTTTCGATTTGAGGTAGGTGTTGACGAGCTCGAGGTGCCCGAGTCCGCTGTGACACGACAGACAGAGGAACGGCATCCCGAGGAACTCCTGGCCGGACGCGGCTGCGAGGTTGTCGTACTGGTCCTGAATGGGACCGTTCGCCTGCGTCTGCCGCACCCAGTAGTTCGCGGGGCCCGTCGAGAAGCTGTCGCCCTTGCCGGAGATCAACTCGCGGGCCATCTGGTCGTACGGCTTGGCGGTTTTGATCGAATCGTGGATCCAGTTGTAGCAGGCGTTGCGGCCGAGGTAATACTCGCGCGAGTTGGCGGAGAGCTGGACGTTCTGCACGAGATCGCCGAACCACATCGTCCAGCGGTCGACGAACGCGTCGGACGCGAGCAGATCGTCGATCTTTTTCGTCCGTTTGCCGGCGCTCGTGTCGGCGAGGAACGCGAGCACGGTCGCGCTGTCGGGGATCTGTCCGGTGAGATCGAGCGTCACGCGCCGGAGGAACTCTTCATCGCCGGCAATCGCCGCCGGCGCGACGCCGTCCTGCCGCATTTTGTTGAAGACGTCGGTGTCGATGAAGTTGACCGCCGCGGGAAACACCGACGCCTGCTGCGGTGGCTCGGCCGAATGCCGGCGCGATGGCGCGACGGCCTCCGTAGCCATCGAGAGCGAGTGGTAAAGCGCGGTTGCCGGCGCGGCGGGTTTGTAAACGGGGCAGGTCGTTTTCGGTTGAGCGAGCAGCAAGGCAGGGGCGGCGGCGAAGAGGACAACCCACGACTTGTGCTTCATGGCAGGTTGGACTCCAATCTCGCCCGACGCGTTTACATCGCCGTGTGACAAGTGTCACGCGGGCAGCGGAACGCGCTCGATTTCGTGGATTTTGCGGACGTCGATGCTGATCGATCCGTCGGGCTCCGGCGGATTGAACATGCTGCGGAAGCGCGCGCCCCAGACGACCTCGCTGCCGCGATACGAAGAGCGCGTGTGGACCGTCTGCGAGAAGGTCTCGTCGAATCCGTTGAGCAGAATGAGGAACTCCGAATCGCAGACTCGCAGATCCTCCGGCGCTCTGTACGTCCGCAAGGGGCTGTCGGCATCGATCGGATGAACGATCGTCCACGACAGCGGGAAAAACGTGACGCTGTCGCGCTCGAGCTTCAGCTCCACATATTCGCGTTCTCCGGTCGCGCCGTCCTTGCGCCGCGTCAGCAGGACGCGGGCAGCGAGATTGACGATCTGCGTGCGCCGCTGATTGACGATGCGGAACATCAGCGCCTTCGTGTCGCGATACGGCGCGATGACCGCTTGCTGACTGAAGAGAATCAGCGCCGTGGGCCGCGCGAAGCGCGCGAACACGATGCCGGCGACGAGCGCGAACGCGATGATGCCGAAGAGCGACTCGACGGTCATCAGCAGATTCGCGACGAGCGTCACCGGAACGATGTTGCCGTAGCCGATCGTGGCGATCGTCTCGACGCTGAAGAAGAACGCGATCCAGAAACGCGCGAACAGCGTCGTCGGAAATCCCGTCAGCGCGTGCGCTCCGCACGCCATGTACGCGAACGCGAACACGACGTTGAGCACGAGATACGCTCCGGCCACGATGCCGAGGAACGTGGGCCAGCTGATGGTGAGGAAGTAGTGATACGGCGACAGTTCCTGCCACACGCTCAGGCCGACGCGGCGGACGTTGAAGCTGCCGTCGCGATTGAGCAGGCGCTGCCGGCTCTCGCGGGAGACGACCGTGCCGAAGCCGAGATCGAGATCGATTTCGGGCCGCGGTTCGTTTTGAGCCGGATCGACTGTCATTCGTTCGCCGTTGGCCGAAAATCCTACTCTAACGGCGAACGGGCAACGGAGAACAGGCCCACGCCTACCGGATGAACGAGAACGCGACGGCGAGAATCAGCAGCGCGACGATCGCGATCGAGATGTAGAACGCCTGAATCGTCGTTCGATGCATCGCAACGCTGTCGCGGCGCTCGCCGATGAGGTATTGCAGGTACTCGATCCGCGGCCGCACCGAGGCGAGCCGCTCCTCGACGTCGGGGTAGCTGACCTCATTGATCTCCGGCACGAAGACGATCGGGATGAACGTCGCGCCGCCGCGACGGGTCACGTAATTCGTCAGCGGCTCGTTGTGTGGCTGCTCGCCGGAAACGACGAGGCAGTGATAGACCGTCGTCGACTGCAGCACGGAAAGCGCTTTCTGCATCGGCCGCCGCGCGCGGTACGTGTTCACGACGCTGTCGGCGGTCTGGCGAAGAATGCGCTCGTTGAGCTCGGGCACGCGCGTGAAAATGAACGTCGTCTCACCGCTGGCGACGGAGATCTTTTCCGGGCGCGAGTAAATGATCTCGCCGAAGTTCTGCCAGTCGTCCGGATTCTGATCGGTCGTGAAGCCTTCTTCGCCGAGCCGCGCGATCAGACGGGTGACGGGATCGCTCCCCGCGGGAGATTCAATCGGCTTTTCGGCTTTCAGTTCCTGCATATTTGTCCACGAGGCGAATCAGGTCGGGGAATTCAAAAGGTTTGCCCATGTAGTCGTCCGCGCCGCATTGACGCGCTTTCTGGGCGAGATCGCGGTCGCCGGAGAGCACCACGTACGGGATCGAGCGCGTCTCTTCCAGCGCCTTGAGGGTGCTGCACAGCTGCTCGCCGCCCATCCCTTTGATGGTGAGGTCGGCGAAGATCATCGACGGCCGCAGCTCCTTCGCTTTCTGCAGCGCGCTCTGGCCGTCGGCGACGACTTCGCACTGCTGTCCGGCGCGCCGGAGCACGAGGGCGATCAATCGCGCGACCTGCGGATCATCTTCCACGACGAGAATCACAGTCCTACTCGAATCGAAAGCGAACGCGTTTGCGGGCATGACCGAGGAGCACACCGAGGGCGCAGCCGGCGATGTTCCATCCGGCGTCGACGGCTCGAGTGATCCGCGTCGGCAATACGTTCTGCCATGACATCAGCGCAAGCGCAAATGCCACGCCAAGCGCGATCGCCGCTGCATAGGTGATCCTGCGGCTGTGCGTTTCGCGATCGAGCGACAAGAACGCGAGCGCGCCCCACGGAACAAAAAAAAGGACGTCGGCCATTGCGGGCGAGATCGCCGCGAGGACGCTGCCCGAAGTCGCCGATCCGCCGCGATAGCTCCGCAGCGTGGCGAGAATGTCGCGGATCGGCGTTTCGCGCGCATACGCGCGGCCCGACAGCAGATCGACGCTCGCGATCATCGCCGCCGTCACCATCAGCCACACGACGATCGTCAGCCAACGCGGAATGTGGATGATGCGGATCTCGCCTTTACTCATGGTCGAATCGTCCCGACGTCGAGCCGTCCGCCGTCAGGACGACGGGACGCGGAACGCACTATGGCACAGCACTGGCACTGCTGAGTCCGAATGGGGAACTTGCTCTGGGTGATCATCGGGGTTCTGGTGATCCTCTGGCTCGGCGGATTTGCCATGCACATCGGCGGCGCGCTCATTCACGTGCTGCTGGTGATCGCCGTGATCGTGCTGCTGTTTCAGATTTTCACCGGCCGCCGCGCCGTTTGAAGGCGGCGACGACGCGCTCGACCCGCGCGCGATCGATGCGTCCATCCGTCTTGAGGCTCGTGCCGACGATCGCGCCGTCGGCGGCGGCGTAGTCGGCCGCGTTTTCCGCGGTGATGCCGCTGCCGATGAGGAGCGGCGCGTCCACCATCCGCCGCACCTCAACGACCCGCTGCACCTCGGCCGGCGCGCCGGTTTCGACGCCGCTGACGATGATGGCGTCGGCGAGTCCTCGCTCGCGCAGATCGCGCGGGGAATGCACGCCGATCGGCGTGGCATGTTTGACGAGGAAGTCGGCAAAGACGAGCACCCGCGGAGCGATCGCCGACCGGTATCGAAGCGTCTCGGCCGCTTCTCCTTCGAGGATGCCCTGATCGGTGGCCATCGTTCCGGTGTGCACGTTGATCCGGATGAACGCCGCGCCGGCCGCCGCGGCGATCGCCAGCGCGGCCCGCGCGTCGTTGCGAAGCACGTTGACGCCGAACGGCAGCTTCGGCCGCACGCCGGCGATCACGCGCGTCATCGCCGCGACGGTCTCCGGTCCGACGTGCCTGTGAAAGGGGCGGTCGCCGAAGTTCTCGAAAACGATGCCGTCGCATCCGCCGTCCGCGAG
>DATIZY010000246.1:0-6006 GCA_035516895.1 Thermoanaerobaculia bacterium
TCAGAATTTCAAATTTCAAATGAAAAATGAAAAATCAAACCGTCGCGATGCACCGTGCTCGGCGGGTGGAGGGACTCAGTCCTAAGTCCTAAGTCCTAAGTCCTAAGTCCTAAGTCCTAAGTCCTCAGTCCTCAGTCCTCAGTCCTCAGTCCTCAGTCCTGAGTGGCTCGTGTAAAATCAAGCGGTCCAGAATGATCATCACGGTCGCCAACCAAAAAGGCGGAGTTGGGAAAACCACGACTGCGATCAACCTCGCCGCCGCCGTCGCCAACAAGGGTTTCAAAACGCTTCTGATCGATCTCGATCCGCAGGCGAACTCCACGATGAGCTTCGTCGATCCGCGGTCGGTGACGAGGTCGATGTTCGACGTGCTCGTGAGCGAGGAGCTGTCGTTCAAGGACGTCATCGTTCCGACGAACGTCCCGAACCTTTTTCTCGCGCCGTCGAAGATCGCCCTGGCGAAGCTCGAATCGAAGCTCATCGGAGAGCTCGACGGTCCGTTCCGGCTCAAGGACAAGATCAAGGACACCGCCGGCGAGTACGACTACATCTTCATCGATACGCCGCCGACTCTCGGCATGATCACCGTGAATGCGCTGGTCGCGTCGACGCACGTGCTCGTGCCGATTCAGTCGTCGTACTTCGCGCTGGAGGGGACCGACGATCTGCTGGAGACGATCGAGAAAATCAAATCGCGGCCCAACCCGAACCTGCAGCTCCTCGGCGTCGTCATCACGATGCACGACAAGCGGACGACGCTCGCGCGCGACATCCACGAGCAGATCGGACAGGTCTTCGGCGAGCGGCTGTTCCATACGATCATCACGAAATCGATCCGGCTCGAGGAGAGCCCGGCGTACAAGGAATCGATCTTCACGTTCGCCCCGAAGTCGAGCGGCGCGATGGAGTACTACTCGCTCAGCGAGGAGATCCTTTCTCGTGTTTGAATCCACCGAGGAGCGCGGAACGATGAACGATGAGGCTCGAGCGAGTTCACGGCTCGTCGTTCATCGCTCAACATCAGGAAGAGCATGGCTATGAAACGCGGTTTGCCCGAACGCGCGACGATGCGTCACGACGCGCATTTCGTCGAGGAGCTGACGCGGCGCTCCGGACGGCACATCGGCACGGTGATTCCGCTGTCGATGATCGAGCCGAACACGGAACAGCCGCGCACGCAGCTCGGAAACATCGAAGAGCTCGCGGCGTCGATCCGCGAGAAGGGCGTGCTGGAGCCGATTCTGGTCCGCGCGATCGGACCGAATCGCTACCAGATCATCTCCGGCGAGCGGCGCTATCGCGCGGCGGTCGAAGCAGGACTCGACGAGATCCCGGCCATCGAGTTCGATGTCGACGACCAGGAGACGATCGAGATCGCGCTCATCGAGAACATCCAGCGCAAGGACCTGACCCCGTTCGAAGAGGCGGAAGGCCTGATGATGCTGCAGCAGCGCTTCGGCTACACGCACGACCGCATCTCGCAGGTGATCGGCAAATCGCGTTCGACGGTCACCGAGACACTGCTGCTCAACGACATTCCCGATCGCATTCGCGCGATGTGCCGCGAGCTCGGCATCTCGAACAAGTCGATCCTCGTGCAGATCGCGCGCGCAGGCAGCGAAGAGGCGATGGAGCAAGCGCTGCGACGCGTCGCGGCAGGGGAGGCCTCGCGCGAAGAGCTGCGGAAGAAGCCGGCGGCGAAGAGTGCCGGCCGTCCGAAGCACTTCACGTTTCACTTCAAGGACAAAGCGCTTCCGTTCAGCCTGAATCTCTCGTTCCGCAAAGCGAAGGTCGAGAAGAGCGAGATCATCGACGCGCTGCGCGAGATGCTGCGCCGCCTCGAGGCGAAGTGAGAGTGTCACGCACGTCACGTTCGTTACGGACGCGAAGACCAGAGCCGGAAGCGTCGCGCGACTGTATTGAGGTTCGAGGTTCAAGGGAAGAGGGAAGAGAGCAGAAAGCGAAGAACTTCTGACCTCTTCATTCGAACCTCGAACCTAAAAACAGGGGCGGCAGGCTCGCCGCCCTTTCGATTCGCAGAAATCGTATGAGAACGACCGACCGCCGCTTTTCCGACCGCCATCCGCCCACCGGTCGCTTCATGCACCTTCCTCGATGAGCGGCTGAAAGATGAGCGGCTGAAATGACATCGCACGCGCTTCGCTGTCTCGTTCTGCTGCTCGGCCTCTTCGCCGCCGGATGCGGCATCAATCAGGAACATTACGAAACGGCGCACGACGCCAGGCTCTTCGGCGCCGCAGAGCGAGGCATGCTGCCGGAATGCGTTCCCGACTCGGCGACGAACGTCCACATGGTCATCGACCATGACACTGGCCGCGTCTGGGTCTGGTGCGATCTCGACCGACAAACGGAGCCGGCACTGAGGTCGAATGTTCGCGCCGCTGGCTGGGCGGAAGTGAGAGCGAGCGCCGCACCACCGCCGTTCGCTTTCCACTTTCCCGATTGGAACCCGATCCTCGGCGGCCGGATGAACGGCACGCCCGCCGGCGATTTCTATTTCGTGTTTGGACCGAACCGCGAGTGGCACGGTCTCGTCAACTCCTCCGGCAGGTGCTGGATCACATTGACAGCCCCACGCAAAGGCGCGTAATCTCCTCCGCCAACATGCACCGCATCCCGCAGCTTTCGGGCCGAATGGTGATGCGCCGCCCGGGCGCGGACGCATAACGCGTCTTCGACCCGGGTCCCTCCGCGTTTTTCCCCACACTCACGCAAAGAACATTGAAGGAGGGGACGCATGTCCTACCGTTTCGATACGCTGGCGATTCACGCCGGCCAGGCCAACGATCCATCCACCGGCGCAGTCACCGTTCCGATTTACCAGACTTCCACGTTCGAGCAGATCGAGCCGGGCGTCAGCCGCGGCTTCGACTACTCGCGCACGAACCATCCGACGCGCAAAGCGCTCGAGGACAATCTCGCCGCGCTCGAGGGCGCGCGCTTCGGCCTCGCGTTCTCCAGCGGCATGGCCGCGATCCACAACGTGCTGTCGACGCTCCGTGCCGGCGATCATGTCGTCACGACGCAGGACCTCTACGGCGGCGCGTGGCGCATCTTCGTCAAATATTTTTCGAAGTTCGGCATCGACTTCACGTTCGTCGACACGACCGATCTTCCGTCGATCGAGAAGGCGATCCGCCCGGCGACGCGCCTGCTTTGGCTCGAAACGCCGTCGAATCCGCTGCTGAAGCTGACGAACATTGCCGCCAGCGCGTCGATCGCGCGCCGCCACGGCATCCGAACCGTCGTCGACAACACCTTCGCGACGCCGGTGCTGCAGCAGCCGCTCGCGCTCGGCGCCGACGTGGTCGTGCACTCGACCACCAAGTACATCAACGGCCACAGCGACTGCCTCGGCGGTTGTGTCATAACAAACGATGAATTGTTCTATAACGAACTGAAGTTCTTCCAGAATGCGATCGGCGCGGTGCCCGCGCCGCAGGATTGCTTCCTGATTTTGCGCGGCATCAAGACGCTCTCGCTGCGCGTCGAGCGGCAGTGCGCCAATGCGCGGCAGATCGTCGAATTCCTGCGCGAGCAGGAGCGGGTGAGGCGGATCTACTACCCCGGCTTCGGCGCGATCGTCTCGTTCGACATCGACGGCGACGCGGTCGACTTCGCCCGCTCGCTCGAGCTCTGGACGCTCGCGGAAAGCCTCGGCAGCGTGAAGAGTCTGTTCTGTCATCCGGCGACGATGACGCACGCCTCGATGGATGCCGAGGTGCGGAAGAAGGTGGGGATCGGCGACGGGCTGATCCGGCTGTCGGTCGGCCTCGAGGATGTTCGCGATCTCATCGAGGACCTGGAGCAGGCGCTCGTCGGGAGGGTCGCATGCGCGCGCTGAAGATCGGGCTTCTCGGCTGCGGCACCGTCGGCCAGGGCTTCGTTCGGTTGCTGAACGAGGAGCGGTTTCGGGATCTGCGGATCCGCCGCATTCTCGTGCGCGACTTGAGCAAGCGGCGGCCCGGCGTCGATCGGTCGCTGCTGACCACGAATGCGAACGAGGTGCTCGACGACTGCGATCTCGTCGTCGAGCTGATCGGCGGCGTGCATTCGGCGGGCGCCTACGTTCGCCGCGCGCTGCGCAACGGCTGCGACGTCGTGACCGCCAACAAGGCCCTGCTGGCGGACTCCGGCCGCGATCTGTTTGCGGTCGCACGGCAGAGCGGTGCACGCATCGGCTTCGAGGCGAGTGTGTGCGGCGGGATTCCGGTGATCCGCGCGATCGAGCGCGGCCTTGCCGGCGACACGATCGAAAGCATCACCGGGATCCTGAATGGCACGTGCAACTACATCCTGACGCGCATCGAGGAAAACGGCGCCGATTTCGCAGCGGCATTGCGGCTGGCGCAGGAGCGCGGCTTCGCCGAGGCGGATGCGACGCTCGATGTGACGGGGGTGGATGCCCTGCAGAAACTTCAGATTCTCTGTGAGCTCGCGTTCGGCTCGTCGCATCGATGGGTCCGCGTGCACGGCATCGACGATGTCCGTCGCGAGGAAATCGAGCAGGCGCGCTCGCGCCGCTCCGTGATTCGTCACGTGGCGAGCGCGCGGCGAGTGCCGGGCGGCGTGGAGCTGCGCGTGGAACGCCGCGAGCTGCCGGAAACGCATCCGCTCGCTTCCGTGCGCGACGAGAACAATGCGGTGATCGTTCGAGGGAAAGCGGTTGGCGAGATGCTGTTCGTTGGAAAGGGGGCGGGATCATTGCCGACCGCAGCCGCTGTGCTGTCGGACGTGATCGAGATCGCGTCGGTGCCGCGCGCCGCTGCGATGGTAATTTAACATAATCTATCTTATAGGACTCTGCGGAATTCAGCGGAATTCAGATGTCAGGCCTCAGGCCTCAGAGCTAGTCAGATGTCGGGCCTCACAGAGCTATTCTTACTTCCTGACGCCCGACGCCCGACGCCCGACGCCTGACGTCAGATGTGAGGCCTCAGAGCTATTCTTACTCCCGACGCCCGACGCCCGACGCCTCCCTGGAACCTTTGATGAAGATCCTCACGCGCTACATCCTCAAGGAAATGGTCGGGCCGACTGCCCTCGGCTTCGGGTTCTACACGTTCATCATCCTGATGAGGCAGCTCTTCGATCTTGCCGGCATGATCATCAAGCGCTCGCTGCCCGCTTCAACCGTTTTCGAGCTTCTGTGGCTGTCGCTGCCGAACATCATCGTGCTCACGGTGCCGATGTCGCTGCTGTTCGGGATCCTCATCGCGGTCGGCCGGCTCTCCGCCGACTCCGAGATCATCTCGATGCGCGCGCTCGGCATGTCGACGCGGATGATCTACCGCCCGGTCTTCATTTTCAGTTTCCTCATGTTTCTCTTGAACTTTTACCTGATGAACGTCGTGCTTCCCTGGGGCAACACGCGTCTGCAAGCGCGCCGTGCGGAGATCACCACCTCCTCGATCGAAAAGGAGCTGCGGCCGAGGGTGTTTTACGACGATTTCGCGAACGTGGTCATCTACGTCGAGGACATCGATCCTCACACGGGACAGTGGAAAGGCGTGTTCGTCGCCGACAGCCGCCCGAGCGACGAATCGCAGCAGGCGGTGACTCCGGCGCAGGCGATCCAGGCCGCCGCGTCGCAGCGCGAGGGCGGCGGCGACTCCTTTCTCGCCCAGCGCTCGGGTCAGCGGATCATCGTCGCCAGGAGCGGCAGCCTGTCGATCCTTCCATCCAAACAGATCTGGATGAATCTCAACGACGCCGAGAACCACATCTGGGACCCGCGCAAGCCCGACAAGTACGACCTGACGAGGAACAAATTTCAGCGCATCCATCTCCCCGATCGCAGCGGCGATACCGCGGTGACGTACGTCCGCTCGTTTCGCGAGATGAATCTTCGCGAGCTTCTCGCGCAGGCCAGCGCAACGCGAAGCGCAATGGCGCGCACGCATCAGAATCCAAGCGCCGATCTGCGCGAGAGCTGGGCGCTCGCGAATGTCGAGATCCACAAGAAGTTCGCGATTCCCTTCGCCT
>DATIZY010000247.1:0-2357 GCA_035516895.1 Thermoanaerobaculia bacterium
GCTCGCGCGCGAGCCGAGGGTGATCGTCGCCGCCGAGCCGACGCGCGGCCTCGACGTCGAATCGACGCGCTTCGTCCACGATCAGCTTCGGGACGCCGCCGCACGCGGAGCGGCGATCCTCCTGATCACCTCCGATCTCGACGAAGCGTTCGGCCTCGCCGATGCGATCCACGTCATCTATCGCGGCAAGCTGAGCGAGCGCCTGACGCCGGCCGAGGCGGCGTCGCGCGCGGGAGCGTTGATGGCGGGCCTGCAGTGAAGCAGATCGCCATCGGCGCGCTCGCCGCGATCGCCGCGGTCGTGCTCCTGGCGCTCAGCGGCGCCGCATTCGGACACGCACCCGGCGCGCTGCTCTCGACCCTCGTCAGCGGCTCGATCGGCTCGCCGTTCGCCCTCCGCGGCACGATCATCAAATCGATTCCGCTGCTGCTCACCGGCCTCAGCGTGGCGATCGCCTTTCGCGCGGGCGTGTGGAACATCGGCGCCGAAGGTCAATTCATCGTCGGCGGACTCGCCTGCTTCCTCGGCGCACCTTTCGGATTTGTCGCCGCGCTCGCCGCGTCCGTTCTCGCCGGCGCTCTGTGGGCACTCGCGGCGTCGCTGCTTCGCTTCTGGCGAAATGCGCCCGAGGTGCTGACGACGATCCTGCTGAATTTTGTGGCGATCCATCTCCTCGGTTACGCCGTCAATGGACCGATGCAGGAGGCGAAGAAGCAATATCCGCAAACGGACGCCGCGACGATCGCGCTTTCGACCGCGGCGGAGGTGGTGATCGCGGTCGCTGTGTGCATCGCGGCGTGGATTCTGTTGTACCGGACCCAAGAAGGTCTGCGCCTACGCGCGACGGGATTCAATCCGTTCGCCGCGTTGTGGGCGGGCGTCAACGTCAACGCGCAGATCGCGCGGGCGATGGCGATCTCCGGGGCGATGGCGGGACTCGCGGGCGGTCTCGAGCTGCTCGCCGTAACGCACCGACTGTTCGAGCGCTTCGCCGCGGGCTACGGCTACTCCGGGATCGCGGTGGCGCTTCTCGCGCAATTGCATCCGCTCGCGACAATGCTCTCCGCCGTGTTCTTCGGCGCGCTGGAAACCGGCGCGGGCGAGCTGCAGCGCGCGTCCGGCGTTTCATCGACGGTTGCGACATTCGGCGAAGCGGTCGTCATTCTGGTGCTCATCGCGTTCGGGAGCTTCCGTGCACGTGATTGACTCGCTTCTGCTCGCGATCGTCGCATCGACGCCGCTCCTGCTCGCGGTCGAAGGCGAGACCATCGTCCAGCGCAGCGGCATCATCAACCTCGGCATCGAAGGCATGATGCTCGCCGGAGCGATGACATCGGTATTGTTCGGCGGCTACGCGGGCGGAATCGCGGGCGCGGCGGCGATGGCGCTGCTGTTCGGGGTCTTCGCGATCGTGTTGCGCGCCGATCAGATCGTCACCGGCACCGCGATCAATCTTCTCGCCCTCGGCCTGACAGGATTCATCTACCGTGAGATGCAGCCGCGGTTCACGATGCCGATCGCGCACACGAGAATCGACGTCGTCGCGATCGCCGCGTGGATCGTCGTGCCGGTCGTGCTTGCGTGGATGCTTTGGCGGACGAAATTCGGATTGCGCCTGCGCGCGTGCGGCGAGAATCCCGAAGCGGTGACCGCCGCGCGGCACTCGGTTGCAGCGCATCGTTGGGCAGCGCTGGCGATCGAATCAGTGCTCGCCGGCGCCGGCGGCGCTCATCTCGCGCTCGTTCTCTCGAACGGCTTCGCCGAGAACATGACCGCGGGCCGCGGCTTCATCGCGCTATCGATCGTCATCTTCGGCCGCTGGAAGATGAAAGGCGCGATCCTCGGCACCGCAGTCTTCGGCATCGCCGCCGCGGCGCAATACGCGCTGCAGGCGAGCGGCCGCGGCCTGCCGTTCCATCTGCTGCTCGCGATCCCGTACGTCGTGACGCTGCTGATTCTCTGCGGAATCACCGGCCGCGTTCGCGCGCCGGAGGCGTTAGGGCGATAACGTCCCACAGAGAACGTGCGTGGACCGGCTTTTGCCGGTCATGGCCGGCTGAAGCCGGGCCGAGCGCGGCGAGAACATTCGCGATCTGCGGCACCACTTCCGGCGTCTCGACACGCAAATCATTCGCGTGATCGCCGAGAAACCGCGTCGACACCTTGCCCTCGCGAAACGCGGGATGCGCGATCACGCGCCGCAGGAATCCGAGATTGGTCGTCGTGCCGAGGATCGTGTAGTCGGCCAGAGCGCGTGTTAGGCGGTCGATCGCCGCGTCGCGTGATTCACCATACGCGATCAATTTCGCCAGCATCGGATCGAACTTCACGCTGATCTCGCTCCCCTGCGTCACGCC
>DATIZY010000248.1:0-3928 GCA_035516895.1 Thermoanaerobaculia bacterium
CATCGAACAACGCGCAGCCCCTAAGTACGCTGATTCAAATGCGTTGCGCCCAATCGCGTTCGCCGCTCATCTACATCCGGTAGAAAAAAGGACGAAGGGCAGACCTGACCCCATTATGGCGCGTAGCGGAGGCCGAGGCGCAGAGCGCGCGGCTGGCCGAGGGTGAGGACGGGCGTGGCGGCGGTTTCGATGTGCTCATTGAAGATGTTTTCGAGCGACAGCGTCAGGTCGAGATGCTGCGCGACGGGATGCGATCCGAAGAGATCGACGACGAAGTATCCGCGAAGCGGAAACTGATTGAGGTCGTCGTCGAACTGCATCGACGACCAGCGCGCGTCGACGCCGGCGAGTGCGCGATACGCGATCTCGATCGTCCCCGTTTCGCGCGGAACCTCTGGCGTGCGCGCGCCGGTCGAAAGCGTGGCGTCGGTGAGCTCGAAGCCGGCACTCGCCGACCAGTCGCCGAACGTCTGCGCGTAATCGAGCTCCGCGCCGCGCGAACGGCTGCTGCCGAAATTCTGCCGCTCGCGCGTAATCAGCGCCGGCGTCTCGCTCAGCGTCACGTTCGCGATCGTGTCGGTAATGTTCATGTCGAACAGCGTGACGCGAAACGGGCCGCTGCGCGCGCCGATCTCGAAACCGGTGAGGCGCTCCGGGCCGAGCGACTCGTTGTTGAGCGTGAGCACGTTGCCGACGCGAAACGGCCGTAGGAGCTCGTTGAGCGTCGGCGCGCGAAACGCGCGATACGCGGCGGCGGTCAGCGCGAGACGATCGTTGACGCGGACGAGCGCCGACACGCGGGGCGAAATCGCATGGTCGCTGCGCCACGAATCGGCGCGCAGCCCCGCGGTCACGCTCATTCGGCTGCCGATGCTCGCGATGTCCTCGACGTACGCCGCCGCGATCGTCTGCCGCCCTTCCGTTCTCTTCGGCGGCTCGATGTCGGTGCCGGAGACGTCTCGCGCGTCGGCGCCGGCGATGAGCGCCTGCCGGTCGCTGATCGGGTGCGTCCACTCGAGCGATCCGCCGGCGCTTCGCGACGGCACGCGCTGATCGCTCGTCAGCCGCTCGGTCGTGCGATCGGCGGAGATCGCCGAAAATGTTTGATGATAATTACTATCGTTTCCGTCGAGCCGCAGCGACCAGGGCCCGCCATCGAATCCGAACGCGAGCTGCCGGATCTCCGTGTCGTTGATCTGCAGCGGCGTACCGTTGTTGCGCGATTCGGAGTCGTGCGACGCGCGCAGAAACACGCCGCCGCGCCGGATCGTCGCGTCGAGCGCGGCGTGACGGGAAGTCACATTGCGGTCGACGGGCCCGCGCTCGCCGGGCGCGACGATCGTGTAGCCGTTCGTCGTGAAGAGATCGGCGGCGATGCTGCCGCTCCATTCGCCCGATGCGATCGGCAGAAACAGCGACGCGTCGGCAGTGCGCTCCGATCCGGCGCCGGCATCGACCTCGAGATCGCGCGTGCGGCGGATGAACTGCACGACGCCGCTCATCGCGCCGCTGCCGTAGACGTCCGACGCTCCGCCGCGAAGCACTTCGATGCGATCGAGCGCCGCGCGCGGGACGCGTCCCCAGAAAATCCAGCCGCCGAACGGATCGTTGAGCGGCACGCCGTCGTCGAGCACGAGCGCGCGCGACGCGCCGCTTCCGCCGACGCCGCGCAGCGACGCACCCTGCGCGGTCGGATTCGCCGTGCGGCTTCCGGCGCGGCGAAACAGCGTGAAGCCGGGCACCTGCCGCAGCGCATCGTCGACGGCAGGCGACGGCGTGAGCTCGATCGCTTTGCGCGAAAGCACCACCACGCTCGCGGGCGTGTCGGCAAGGCGCTCGGGCGTGCGGTTCGCGGTGACGGTGATCGTTGACGAGGACTGAGGACTGCGGGCTGCGGGCTGAGTGGCGTCTTGCGCGAGTGCAAGGAGGAGCGCGACCGGAAACATCATTCAGCCCTCAATCCCTTTTCCCAGACCGCGGGGAACGGTTGCGAGGCGGTCGTTCGAGCACAAGCAAGCAGGGACATTCCTCAGTCCTCAGTCCTCGGTCCTCAGTCCTTGTTCCTCAGTCTCAGTCCTTGTTCCTCAGTCCTCAGTCCTTGTTCCTCAGTCCTCTTTTTTCGGCCGGCGCGGCAGAAATGGCACTTCGCCAAAACCGAGGGGCGAGAACCCGGCACCGAACCAGAAGGCGCGCTGAATGGCCCTCGTCTTGGCCGCGCGGCGAAGATTCATCATCTCATTTCGCGCCGCCGGCGGCAGAACATTGAACGTGCCGTTGTCGCCGAACCCGATGCCGGATGATTGCGCGACGAGCATCCGCATTACGCTCGGTCCGATCGATCGCCAGCGCCAGCCGGCTGGCGGCGAGCGGCGAGCGGCGGGCAGCGAGTGGCGAGCGGCGGGGGCGGGCGGGGGGTTGCTCACCACTGCGTTACCGTAAGTGGTTCGTGGTTCGCGATTCCTGATTCGTACTTCGTGGGGCTGCGTGCTTCGCACTTCGAACGACGAACAGACTCAGAGCCGCGAATCGATCGCTCGTCGCAATCCCGTTCGCCGCTCGCCGCTCGCCGTTCGCCGCTCGCCCGCTCGCTCGTCTCAACGCCCGTGGATGGCTTACTTTGTGCTATAAAGTACTTTCATGTACGACGCCGCAGTCATCGGCGCCGGCCTCGCCGGCCTCCGCACCGCCCAGCTCCTCGCTCAGCGCGGCGCCAAGGTGCTGCTCATCGACCGCAAAGACTCGCTCGCCGCTCCGGTTCACACGACCGGCATCTTCGTGCGCAAGACTTGGGAGGATTTCCCGCTGCCCGGCGAGCAGCTCGGGCCGCCGATCCGAGACGTCTTCCTCTACTCGCCCGCCCTGCGGCGCCTGCACCTCACGGCGGAGCGCGACGAGTTCCGCATCGGCCGCATGCAATGGATTTACGCATCGATGCTCGACGGCTGCGCGCGGGCGGGCGTGCGGTGGATGCCGTCCACGCGGTTCGTTGCCTTCCACGGCAAACGCCTCGAGGTGATTCGCAATGGCCGCTGGGGACTCCACGAAGCGCGATTCATCGTGGGCGCGGATGGCGCGCGCTCGGCGGTCGCGCAGCAGCTCGGGCTCGATTGCAATTCGGAGTTCCTCGTCGGACTCGAGGACATCGTCGACGCGCCGCGCGGCACGCCGGCACTCCACTGCTTTCTCGATCCGCGCCTCGCTCCCGGGTACATCGGCTGGATCGCCAGCGACGGCGAGACGGCACACATCGGAGACGCGGGCTATCGCGATCGGTTCGATCCGGCGAGCGCGCTTGGCGCGTTTCGCCGGCGCGTGCGGCACATCGCCGATGGACGCGCGATCGAGCGGCGCGGCGGATTGATTCCGGTTGGCGGCGTGCTTCGCCGCATCGCGAACGAGCATGGACTCCTCGTCGGCGACGCGGCCGGCGCCGTCTCGCCGCTCACGGCGGGCGGTCTCGACGGCGCGATGCGGCTGTCGGAGCTCGCAGCGAGCTGCATCCTGAACCATGATCTCCGCGGCTACGACGGCGCACAATTCCAGACGCGTTTTGTCGTGCGGCGCTGGATGCGAACGGCGATGAAATTGACGCCGTCATTCGCGATCGAAGCGGCGTTCGCGATGCTCGCGCCGCTCGCGCGACACATCTTCTTCAACCGCGGTTCGTTTCCCGACGTGGCGATGGAGGACTCGCAGCTATGCTCAATTCCATGAAGCGGACGCTCGCCGCCGCCGAGTTGCTGATGGCCTTTCCGGCGGCGCTCTTCATGACCGCGCTGTTCGTGCGCAACATTCAGCCGCAGCAGTACGAGCCGGCGCACACGGCCGAGCGCATCGTGACGTGGTACGCCACCCACCCGCCCTTCTCGCTCTGGATCCTGCTCATCGCGCTGCCGATTGCGGTCGTGGTGATCGGCGGTGGAGCGCT
>DATIZY010000249.1:0-42170 GCA_035516895.1 Thermoanaerobaculia bacterium
ACGCGTCCTTCGACGATCACGGTGTCGGCGGCTGCGGGCGCGCACAGCAGCAGCGCCGAGACGGCATCGCCGGCGCCGCTATATCCCGCCGCGCGAAGATCGAAGAGCGCGATATCGGCGCGTTTGCCGGGCTCGATCGAGCCGGTCTCGTTCGCCATCCCCAGCGAGTGCGCGCCGTTGAGCGTCGCGGCAGTCAGCGACTCCTCGACGGTCATCCTCATCTGCAGCGTCGCGAGCTGCATCACCATCGACATCGATTCGGTCATCGACGAGCCGGGATTGCAGTCGGTCGACAGCGAAACGATCGCGCCGGCATCGATGAGCGCGCGCGCCGGCGCATAGCGCTGCGACATGAGAAAGAACGACGTCCCTGGAAGAAGATTCGCGACGGTGTCCGACTTCGCCAGCGCAGCGATCCCGGAATCGGAGACGTGCATCAGGTGATCGGCGGACGCGGCGTGGAGCTCGACCGCCAGCGCCGCGGCTCCGGTGTCGCTCAATTCGTCGGCGTGCAGGCGCGGCTGGAAACCGAGGGCGATGCCGGCGCGCAGAATGCGGTCGCCCTCGTCGCGTGAGAAGACGCCGCGCTCGACAAAAACATCACAATATTTCGTTAACTGTTCTCTAACGACGGCGGGAAGAATCTCGCTGATGACTTCGTCGACGTACGACGCGTCTCGCTTCTCGGGCGGAAACTCGTGCGCCGCGAGGCATGTCGGCACGAGGCGCACCGGCGAGGTCTCGTTCGCCCGTGCGATCGCGCGAAGCTGTTTGAGCTCGTCCGCGACGTTCAGCCCGTAGCCGCTCTTCGCTTCCGCCGTCGTCGTGCCGTGACGCGCCATCGTTCGCGCGCGCTCGATTACGTTTGCAACGAGCTGCTCTTCGCTCGCGGCGCGCGTCGTATGGACGGTCGATGCGATTCCGCCGCCGGAAGCCGCGATCTCTTCGTAGGTCTCGCCCTGCAGCCGGCGGTTGAATTCCGATTCGCGATATCCGGCCCACGGCAGATGCGTGTGCGAGTCGACGAAGCCCGGGATCGCCGTCGCGCCGCGCGCATCGTAGTCGTTGGAGATTGCGATCGTATTGCCGCGCTCCGGACCGACGTACGCGATTCTGCCCCGATCGACGACGAGGACGGCATGCTCGTGAATGCGCAGATCGCGCATCGCACGGCCGCGCAGAGCGGTGCGGCCGATCGGCGTGGCGACTTGCGCGAGATTGCGGATGAGCAGCGCCATTGCGAGCGAACAGCGAGCAGCGAGCAGCGAGCGGGCGGCTGCAGCAACTCGCTCGCCGCTTCCTGCTCGCCGTTCGCCCGTTTATTCGTTCTTCCGGTACATCGACGTGATCGGCAGCTCGTTCGCTTCCTGCTCGGCGTCGAGCATCAGAAGCTGCTGGATGGTGTCGAGCGTCGCCTGCAGTTTGTTCCGCGCGGAGCGGCGCTCGACTTTGAGGTCCTGGATCGTGCGCTCGAGGTCCGCCACGCGCGACATCGCCTGCGAGACGAGGCGCTCCGAGAGAAGCTCGGCATCTTTGACGATGAGCTCCGCCTCTTTGCGGGCGTTCGACTTCACGTCCTCCGACACTTTCTGCGCGGAGAGCAGCGTGTCCTTGAGAATGCGCTCGCGCTGATTGTGATCGTCGAGGTCCTCGCGCAGCATCGCGTTCTCGCGCGCGAGCCGGTCCACGTCCCTCACCAGCCGCTCGATCTCCTCGGCCACCAGCTGCAGGTACGCGCGCACCTCGTCGCGATCGAAACCCTTCAGCTTGTGCGCGAACGTTTGTTTCTGGATTTCGAGCGGTGTGAGATCCTGCATCGACGCCCTCCCCTGCGGTCAGACCTTCAATCTTAAGTTTCCTGCGATGTGTAGATGCCGGGGTCTATGCACGGTAGAAAACTTGAGATTTAAGGTCTGACCCCAAGTATAAGCCCGTAGCCGTAGGCCAGGAGGCCGCGGATGATGAAGATCGCCAGCAGGAGCAGCAGCGGCGACCAGTCGATGCCCGCCGTCTTCCACGGCGGGAGGATCTTGCGGAACGGCCGCAGGAACGGCAGCGCCATGCGGCTGAAGATCTCGTTGAGCTGATCGAGGATGTGATACGCCGTCTTGTAGCGCCAGCGAAACGACGTCTGCGCGGCGAAAAAGAGGGCCCACGAGATGATCACCCACACGATGACGATCCACTCGATGACGCTGAGCACGATCTGAATCGCGTCGTAAAAGAGTGTGACCAGTCCCATCAGCCGCGCGGCCCGAAAATGGCGCGGCCGATACGCACCATCGTCGATCCTTCCTCGATCGCCGTTTCGAAATCTTCGCTCATTCCCATCGACAGATGCTCGAGCCCGACACGGTCGCGCAGCTCGCGCAGACGGCGGAAATGCGGCCGCGAGTCGCCGATCGGCGGAATCGCCATGAGGCCGATGAGGCGCACCCCCTCGATCGTCCGGATCTGTCTGACCATGCTCTCCACGTCCGCCGGCGCCACGCCGCTCTTCTGCGGCTCGTCGCCGATGTTCACCTGCAGCAGCACATCGCGCGCCGTGTCCGATGCCCGCGCGATCTTCTGCGCGAGGTCGACCGAATCGACGGTCTCGATGACGTCGAAAATGCGCACGGCGTCTTTCGCCTTGTTCGACTGCAGATGACCGATGAGATGCCACCGCGCGGAGCCGCGCACCATCGGCTTTTTGTCGCGCGCTTCCTGCACCCGGTTCTCGCCGACATGCGTCACGCCCGCGGCGATCGCCTCGTCGACGAACTCCGCGGGAAACGTTTTCGACACCGCGACGAGCGTCACGTCTCGCCTCGTTCGCCCCGCGCGATCGCAGGCGGCGCACATGCGCGCTTCCACCGCCGCCAGATTTTCAGCGATCGACACGGCGCCTCTCCACCCACCGCCCGTCGGCCCGATCGACGGCAAGGTTCGCCAGCCGGTCAGCGTCTTTGTTGCCGGCGCGCAGCGTGTGGCGGATCGAGAACCGTTTGAACTCGTGCGCGATCTTCCGCGCCTTCGCGTGCAGCGGAATCAGGTTCCCATGTTTGACTTTGAATTTGCCGAGCATCTGATTCACCAGCAGCAGCGAATCGGAAATGATCTCCACCTCGGTTGCGCCTTCGTCGCGAGCGACGGTCAGCGCTTCAATGAGGCCGGCGTACTCCGCGACGTTGTTGGTCGTGGTGCCGAGGAATCCGCAGATCTCGATGATTTCGCCGGAGCCGGTCGTCATGTAGACGCCGAAACCCGCGGGGCCCGGATTGCCGCGCGACGCGCCATCGACGAATGCGGTCACCTTCAGGACGCGGGCCCCTCGAGATACAGAATGCGGTAACAGCCTTCGCAATGCGCGAGATCTCCCCGCTTGAGCTGCTGGTAGAGCGCCGGGCGGATCCGCGTGCGGCACGCGCTGCATGTGTCATTGACGACCGCAGCCACGGCAACGTTCTGCCGTTGTTTGAAGATGCGGAAGAAATCGGTTGTCAGACGCGCGGGAAGCTGCGCCTCGATTGCGGCGGTGCGCGCCTTCAGCTTCTCGACTTCCGTCCGCAAGTCGCCGAGGGAATGCTGCCACTCCGCGTGCGCGGCGTCCCAGCGCGACTTGAGTTCGGTGCTGCCTTCGCGGCGCTGATCGAGATCGCTCTGCAGAGCCTCGATCTCGGTCATCGCTTTCAGATCGGCGTCTTCGAGATCCTTGACCTGCTTGCGCGTCGAATCGATCTCTTTCCACGCCGCCGCGTACTGCTGCTGGTTTTTCACCTGCATCAGCTGGCCCTGATACTTCTTGAGAATCTCCTGCTGATCGGCGAGCTCGCCCTCGACGCGGCGCCGCTCTTTTGAGATCTGTTCGATCGATTGCTGCAGCCGGTTCATCTCCTCGTTCACCTGCTCCCATTCCCGATCGATGGCGGCGAAGGATTCCGGCTTGCTGTTCAGCTGCTTTTCGCGGTCGCCGAGCTGCGACAGAACGGTTTGTAACTCCCAAAGTTTTTCGACATCGGGATTCAACACACCCTCCGAAAACACAAACGTCCCCACGTTGTCCCCGCGCGGCGGCGAGGCATCTCCGGCTCGGGACGAACTCGCAAAAAACACGAAAGGCGTTCCGGTGCGGGAACGCCTCGCTGCGAATGGTTGTGAGTCTTTCGTCGAAACGGTGGCATCGCGCTCCTGGTGGGTCCACCAGGATTCGAACCTGGGACCTGCCGGTTATGAGCCGGTAGCTCTGACCGCTGAGCTATGGACCCGGACGGGCGATGATAGCAAACAGCGGGTGGCGGATGGCGGGAGGACTCACCCGCCACCGCAAATTGCGACCCGCCGCTACCGCAATTCGACGCGGTCGCCGATCTTCATCGAGCGGCGCATCAGAACGATTCGCGCCGTCGACGTGTGCGATTCGGTCGTCAGCACGGCGAGCTCGCCCAGGACCTGCCGCTCGCTGCTGCCGAGGTTCGAGTCGCGGAACACGGTGAGGAACTCGCCCGGCTGGATCTGCTCGTCCCGGCCGAGGTTTACCTGGACGAGCTGACCCTCGCCGAGCGACTCGAGCCAGTCGCCGCCCTGCGAAGAAACGATGTAGCCGTTCGTCTTGCCGCTCGCCGGATCACAGAACGCCGGCAGCGACGGAATGCGCGCGAGCGGAATCGGCAGCTGCGGCATCGGCTTGAGACGCGCGCCCGTCGGGATCTCCGCGCACGACTGGGTGATGATCGCACGCGACGTCCCGGCGTCAGCGCAAAGGATGCGGATCTGACCGCGATACTGATACTGACGTCCGATGACATCGTGCGTGGCCGGGTGATACACGAGATCGCCCGGGACGACGATCATGTAGGTTTCGCCGGCAGCGAGACCGGTCGACGTTCCGCCGTCGATGAACGCGAGATCGCCCTGCGAGCCGTCGATCTCCTGTTGCGTCGCGCCCGGCTGGTAGCGCACTTCGACGTCTTCCCATCCGCTGATGCGATTCGGCAACGGCTCGTTTGCGTCGCCGACGTAGCCGTAGCAATAGAGGTCGGCTTCGCTCGCGAGCGCAACCGGACCCGGCGTTCCGCCGACTGCGTCGGCAGCGCTGCGATATCGAAACTCGGACGGCGCGCCGAGCTCCGAAACGCCGGCCGTCGTCGTCGCCTGCTGACCCGTCGTGCCGCCGGAGACCGCGGCTGTGCCGCCGCCGGTGGTACCCGTGCCGGTCTGCGTCGTCGCGGTCTGCGTTCCCGCGATTTCACCTTCGATGAGAAGCACGTCGCCCGGATAAATCCAGTGGGCGTCGGTGATCCACGTGTTCGCTTCCCACAGCTGCGGCCAGAGATACGCGTTGCCGTAGAACTGTTTTCCGAGGGCCCAAAGCGTGTCGCCCTGCTTGATCGTGTAGGTCTTTGCGCCGGCGGGGTACGTTGCCGGATCGGGCGGGTTGTACGCTGTCCAGTGATCGCCGACTTTGTGGAGCGGGCGCGGCGGGCGGGTTTTTTTCTCGGCGACTTTCGCTGCTTTCGGTTGGGCGGCGGGCGCGGCTTCTTTCTTCGCTGCCGCTTTGTGCGTCGTCGCCTTGCGGTGCTTCGCAGCGGTGTTCTTCGTTGCAGCGGTCGATGTCGTCGCCGCGGTCGACGTCGCCGCGGTGTCGGTCGAAGCAGGCGCGGGCGTCGATGCCGTCGTCGTCTTCGTCGTCGATTTCTTCTGCGTGGATGCGGTGGAGGTCGGAGCTTGCGCCCAGACGGGCAACGTCACCGCCAAAAGGAGTATGGGAGCCACCCGACGCACACTGACCATTATCCCCTCCCTAAATTGTCGAGCGTTACAACGTTAGCTCAACAGGGCACAGGGGTCAAGTGCCAGTAGGAAGGGAGTTTAGCGCAGCGTCGCCACGCCTTCCGGTGTGCCGGCAGCGGCGGGAGCCTGCTGTTCGTACGCTTTGATCTGCCGCTGCCGCTGCTCGTAGCGGCTCAGTACTTTCTTGACGTACATGCGAGTCTCGTGGAAAGGAGGCACGCCGCCGTACCGCTCGACGTTGCCCTCGCCGCCGTTGTAGGCAGCGATCGCCTTCTTCAGATTGCCGTCGAAGCGGTCTTGAAGATATTTGAGGTAGCGAACGCCGGCATCGATGTTCTGTTCTGGATCGTACAGGTTCGTCGCTCCGAGCCACCGTCCCGTCCGCGGCATCAACTGCATCAGCCCCCGGGCGCCAACGGAGGATCGCGCTTGCGGATGGAAGCGCGATTCGGTTTCGATCACCGCCGCCACCAGCGCCGGATCGACGTCGTATTTCTGCGCCTTCTCGTGAATCAGATCGCCGAACGGGACCGCATTCGCGAAAAAGTCATCGCGGATCGCTGTGTTGAGCCGCGCCATCTCGGTGTGGAAGAGGTCCCGCTTCACCGGCGGAACGTCATTCTTGACCGCCGGCAGCCACTGGTCGTTGAAGAGCGAGATCTGCTGGGTGACGACGCGATCCGGCAGGATGCGGCTCAGTTTGAACAGAGAGTTCGCCGCGAATCCCCCATGAACATCGGCCACGAGCTCGGCGCCGTCGCTGTCGCTTTTCACCACGCGCACGGAGTCGAGGTCCTTCTGCACCAGAAAATGGACGCCCTGCAGCGCCTCGGTCGCCCCGCCAACCGAGAGCGCGGCTCCGAGCGTGAGGGTTGCGACTGCGCGGCTGGCGACAAGGCGCCACAGGCGGCTGCGGCGTGCCTTTGCGAAGCGAAGCGCGATCGGATCGGTGAGCCGTTGGATCATCATTTTCTTTCAGTTATTTGCGTTGCGATCGCGGGTACAAACGCGAGGTGGGAGGGAGTTATGCCGCCTTTTGCAAGCTATTCATTGCAAAGGCTTATTCGCCAAATACTTCGGCTGCAAATTTTTCGATCCGGGTGCCATCAGAACGCCACGTTCCCGGGGGCAGGCCGGCTTTAATGCAGGTCTGATCCAGGAACGTCTCGCGGTCCCATCCATACTCAGTGGCCACCTGCGGCAGCAACAGACCTGCGAAGCGGCCCCGGCTGATGATGAGTCCGTCGCGACCGACCTCGATCTCCTCGGCATTGCCGACGATTTCGATCGGCCCCATCACCGAGATCTCGAGCTCGAGCTTCGGCATCTCGTCGGGCCGCACCGGCAGGAATCGCGGGTCGCGAAATGCCGCGGAGAGCGCGCTCGAAAGCACGGCCTTGAACAGCGGCTCGACCGCGCGAATCGAGCCGATGCAGCCGCGCAGATCGCCATGTTTCGTCCGCAGAGTCACGAACGCGCCGGCGGGGCGGCGAAGGGCATCATCGAAATCGGCGGATTCGGCCGACGGCGTGCGGCCGTCCAGCACCGCTTCAATCGATGTTCGTGCGAGCCTCAGGAGTTGTTGCCGCTGTTCGTCGTTCAGCACGATAGATGAGCATCAGGTTGCGGACGTAAATCACCAACCCCGAACCCTGACCGATGATGAACACCGCGTCGTGTTTATGAATCGCATAAGCGGTCGTGATGATTCCGCCGACGATCGACAGGTACCAGAAGACCAGCGGAATGTGGCTCTCGCGTTTCCGTTCGGAGGCGATCCACTGCACGATGAATCGCGCGCCGAACGTGAGCTGGCCGATGAGCCCGAACGCGAGCCACGCGCGGTCCCAGGTCATGCGTCTTCCTTCACGCGATAGTCGAGCATGCGCTTCGACATCCAGCGCACCGCGAGGCAGTCGACGAAGCCGCGCATGGCCCGGTTCATCGCGCCGTACTTCGAAACGCCGAATCGACGCGGGCGGTGATTCACCGGCATCTCGATGACGTTGTAGCCGCGCATGCGGACGAGCGTCGGCAGGAATCGATGCATGCCGGTGTAGAGCGCGACGCGATCGATCGCCTCGCGCCGCACCAGCTTCAGCGAGCAGCCGGTGTCGGTGATGCGATCGCCGGTGATCCAGTTGCGCACACCGTTGCCGATGCGCGACTGCACCTTGCGGCTCCATGTGTCCGCGCGATTCACGCGGACGCCGATGACCATGTCGGCGCCGCTCTCTTCGAGCGTGCGCATCATCTTCGGAATGTCGGCAGGATCGTTCTGCAGATCGGCGTCGAGCGAGACGACGTATGTGCCGCGCGCCGCGCGCCACGCCGCATCGAGCGCCGCCGTCTGTCCGCAATTTTTCTCGAACGCGAGAACGCGCAGATTCGGATAGTTCGCTTTCGATTCGCGCAGAAGCGCGAGGCTGCGGTCGCGCGAGCCGTCATCCACCGCGACCATCTCGTACGTCCATGGCTGACCGCTCATCGCGTCCGCGATTTCGCGGAGGAGGATCGGAACGTTCTCCTCCTCGTTGAAGACGGGGAAGACGATCGAGAGATCGGTCATTTTTCCTCGCTCACCACAGAACCCCCGAGGGAGATCGGTGAACTCAGTGCCTCCGTGGAGAAAAAACTAATCAACCCTAACCCCAAAAGCCGTTTCGAAATTTGCGGTCGTCTGCTCCGCCACGTTTTCGAGCGGCTCGCCCCACAGCGTTGCCAGCAGCTCGGCGATTTTGATGACGTACGCCGGCTCGTTGTCGCGACCGCGAAACGGGACCGGCGCGAGAAACGGCGTGTCGGTCTCGATCAGCACGCGATCGTGCGGCAGCCGCCTGGCGCATTCGCGCAGCGACTCGGCCGTTCGAAACGTCACGATGCCGGAGAAGGAGATGAAGTAGCCGCGGTCGATGAGCGTCTTCGCGACGTCGTACGACTCCGTGAACGAGTGCAGGATGCCGTCGCCGCCAGTGAGAATCCGCAGCATGTCGTCCGTCGATTCGCGATTGTGAACGATCACCGGCTTGCCGAGCCGGCGCGCGAGATCGATGTGCCGCTCGAGAACGGCGATCTGGGTCTCGCGGGGCGAGTGCATGTAGTGGTAGTCGAGGCCCACCTCTCCGATCGCCACGACGCGATCCCCCGTCGCGAGTTCGGCGATCCGAGCGAACGCCGCGTCGTCGCAATGCTTCGCCTCGTGCGGGTGAAAACCGACCGCCGCCCAAACATCACTATTTTTCGTCGCGATGTTTACGGCCTCCGGCGCGTCCTGCAGCGTCGTTCCCGGCACGACGAAGCCGCGCACGCTCTGTTCGCGCGCGCGGGCGAGCGCCGCGCCGGCGTCGGCCATCGTCAGATGGCAATGCGAATCGGTGAAGACCGGCGTCGGCATGATGGCGTTCGACATAGGCGTCAGGTCTCAGGCGTCGGGCGTCGGGCGTCGGGCGTCAGGCGTCAGGCGTCAGGTGTTAGGCGTCAGGTGTTACCACTAGGCATTAAGCATTAAGAATTGGGCGTTAGGCATTGGGCGTTGGGCGTTAGGCGTTAGGCATCAGTCATCAGGCATTAGCGTTAGGCGTTAGGCGTTAGGCGTCAAGCATCAGGCGTTAGGCATCAGGCGTCAGGCGTCAGGCATAGGCATCTGGCGGCAGGCGTTAGGCATCAGGCGTAGGCTTCGGCAGACGCCTGAGACCTGACGCCTGAGACCTGATGCCTGACGCCTGAAGCCTGCTTTTTCACACTCTCTCCACGATCATCGACAACCCCATGCCGCCGGAAATGCAGAGTGTCGCGAGTCCCGTCGTTTTGTCATGCGACTCGAGCGCGTGCAGCAGCGTCGTCGTAATGCGCGCGCCCGTGCAGCCGATCGGATGGCCCAACGCGATCGCGCCGCCGTGAATGTTGAGCTTTTCGCGATCGAGATGCATCTCGCGATCGCACGCGATCACCTGCGCCGCAAACGCTTCGTTCAATTCGATCAGATCCATGTCGTTGAGCGACATCCCGACATCGCGCAAAAGCTTCTGCGTCGCGGGCACGGGACCGATGCCCATGATTTTCGGATCGACGCCTGCCTGCGCGTATCCGACGATGCGCGCCATCGGCTTGAGCCCATGTTTCTTTACCGCTTCGGCGGATGCGACGAGCATCGACGAGGCGCCGTCGGTCACGCCCGACGAATTGCCGGCGTGCACGCTGCCGCCCTTCCGAAACACCGGCGGCAGCTTCGCGAGCGAGCCGAGGTCGGTGTCGAAGCGCGGGTGCTCGTCGCGCTGGAGTTTGTCGAGCGGCACGATCTCGTTCGCGAATCGATTCTCCGCGTACGCGCGCTGCGCTTTCTTCTGCGACGACAGCGCGTACTCGTCCTGCTCCTGCCGGGAAATTCCGTAGCGCTCGGCGAGCGTCTCCGCGGTGGCGCCCATCATCTCGTCGGCGAGGGGGCACATGAAGCCGTCGCGGTACATGCCATCGACGAGCTCCTGATGTCCCATCTTCGTGCCCCACCGCGCCCGCGTGAGGAGGTACGGCGTATTCGACATCGACTCCGTGCCGCCGGCCAGGATGACCTCGGCCTGGCCTAACCGGATCTGGTCCGCGGCGTTCATGATGGCGCGCAGTCCCGACCCGCACGCCTGGTTCACCGTGTACGCGGGCACCTCATGACGTAATCCGCTGCGAATCGCGATTTGCCGCGCGGCATTCGGCCCGACGCCGGCCTGGCGCGCGTTGCCGAAAATCACCTCATCGATGCTGGCCGGATCGATGCCGCTGCGCTCGATCGTCGCCTTCGCGCTGGCGACGCCGAGGTCGGGGGCGCTCATCGAGACGAGCGACCCGCCGAATTTCCCGATTGGGGTGCGCAGCGCGGCGATCAGGAAAATGTGTTCACTTATGTTCGGCATAGCGAGATTGTCATCCCGAACGTAGCGAGGGAACCGGGCGGAGGGTGGCACCGATGAGCCTCCCGACCGCCCAGGTCCCTCGCTCACGCTCGGGAAGACAAGAGTAATTTGTCAACCGTATCGCAATACACGTCAATGGCAGCGATCAAGTCGCGCTTCACGATGAACTCGTTCGCGCCGTGCGCGTCGAGGATCGAGCCCGGGCCGTAGAGCAGCGGTTTGCCGAGGTTGCCGAGGTGCGGGACGTCGGTGTTGAAGGCGACGACCGTCGACGGCGCGCCGTCCGGCACGACCATGAACTGCGGCGCGTTGCCGCGCGCGAGCGTGATCCTGCCGCCGAAACGGCTGACGAGCGCCTCCAATTTCGCGCGCACGGATTCGGGATCGCCTGCCGTGCGAAACATCAGCTCGCATTCGGCCGACGCCGGCACGATGTTCGGCTTCTCGCCGCCGCGAACGACGCCGACGTTCACCGTCCCCTGCCCGACGATGTCGTGCGATCCCCAGCCGGTCGATTCGATCTCCGCGATCGCACGCGTCATTTTGCGGATTGCCGAGTCGCCGCGCTCGGGATACGCGGAGTGCGCGGCCACGCCGTCGAAGTGGACCGTGACGGTGAGCGCGCCCTTCGATGCGCGCGCGAATTTCGATTCCGTCGGCTCGCCGACGATCACGTACTCCGACCCGAGATTCGCGAGCTCCTCGTTCGCTTTTTTCGCGCCGATCGAATCGGTCTCCTCGCCGACGACGAAGAGGAACGCAAAATTCCGTTCGCCGCGCGCCGCAAGCCGTTCGCCTGCACAGAGCATCGCAGCGATGACGCCTTTCGTGTCGCAGGCGCCGCGTCCATGGATTTTCTCGCCGTCCTCGCGCGAAGCGAACCACGGCGGAACGGTATCGATGTGCGAGTTGATGACGACGCGCGGACGTCCGCCGGCGGACCCGAACACATTGAATCGATCGCGAGCGACCTCATGCCGCTGTGTTGTTAGACCGAGCCGCTGCAGCTCGCTCTCGAGGGCCTCCCCCATCGCACGCTCCTGGCCGGTGGGCGACGGAATGTCGATCAGCTTCCGCGCGAGAGCGATGGGGTCGATCACGATCGGCTCGAGTTTATCCCGAGTGTGAGGGCCGGCTTCAGCCGGCCGGCGGATTCAGAGAGCCTCTTCGGCGCCCGGATCAGGGCCTCTGCCGTCTCCTCATCAACGGCCGCGGCTCCTGCTCTTTCGGAAACGCGGCGCGGATGCGTTCGAGATCGGGGTCGCCGGGCCAGCGCAGCTCGATTTCGCGGCCGATCTGCTGCACCTGGAAGCGGCGGTTCATCGCGATCGCCAGGCCGAGGTGCGCGATCGCGCGCTGATGCTCGTCGAGGTCCTCCTTGTGATCGAGCGCAAGGTCAAACTGTTCGGCGGCGCGCGGCATGTCGTGATTCAACAGCGCCGTCTCGCCATTTTCGAAATGTTTCGTGGCCTTCGGAGTCTCCGGCACGGGTGCGGGCGGCGGCGCTGCCTGCGCGACGACGGGCTGCGGTGCGGGCTTCGGCTGGATTTGCGGCTGCGGCTGCGGCTCGGGCGGCGCGGTGACCGTGATCGTTTTTTGGGTGGGCGCGGCCGCCCTCGGCTGCTCCGCGGCGGGCGGCGGGGCGGCGGCCGCCATATTTCGATTGCGCCTGATGACGGCCGCAGCGCCGAACACGACGACCACAATCGCGGCAACGACCCACAACCAGGCCCACGATCGCTTCGGAGTCTCCTTCACAGTCTGCAGCTTCGATCCGGTAAGCACCGTCGCGGGCGCTGCCGTGTAGCGTGCCGTCGACGCGCGGCCGAGCTGCTCCTCGAGCGCGTGCCCAAGCGTGCTCGCGGTCGGGAACCGCTCATCGCGATTCTTTTTCATGCATCGCTGAATGATCGCGTTCAGTCCCGGCGAGACTCTCGGATTCACGCGCACCGGCTCTTCCGGCTCGTCGCGAATGATCTGCGTCATCGTTTCGGTGACCGTTTCGCCCCGGAACGGCAATCGTCCCGTCGCCGCTTCGTAGAGCACGACGCCGAGCGAGAAGATGTCGGTGCGCGCGTCGATCGGTTTGCCGAGGGCCTGCTCCGGCGACATGTAATGGATGGTGCCGAGGATCATGCCCTGCTGCGTGACGAGGGTCGCCGTCTTTTCATCGCCGCTGACGACGCCGACCTGCTTGGCGATGCCGAAGTCGAGGACCTTCACGCGCGAGCCGGTGACGATGATGTTGTCCGGCTTGATGTCGCGATGCACGATCCCTTTCGCGTGCGCGTCGGCAAGCGCATCGGCGACCGCGCGGCCGACGCGGCAGATGTCCGCTTCCGACATGCCGCGCCGGATCAATCTGTTGAGCGGCTCGCCGTCGACGAACTCCATGACAATGAACTGCTGTCCGTTCGCTTCGTCGATCGAGTGGATCGTGGCGATGTTCGGATGGTTCAGCTGCGCCGCCATCCTCGCCTCTCTCCGCATCCTCGCGAGCGCGTCGGCATCCGACGCGACCGACGGCGGCAGGATCTTGATCGCCACAATGCGGCCGAGCCGCGTATCCTCGGCCTTCCAGACCTCGCCCATCCCACCCGCACCGATCTGCTGAATCAATCGGTAGGAGCCGAGCGTTGTATCCGGTGCGAGCATGGGGATCATTGTAGGGGCACTTCTCCTCCGGAACGCTGTCCTCCCGGAAAAGTGTTATGCGTAATCCCCTTGCTTCTCAGGTGCTTAGCGCCGGCCCGGGCGGTATCCATACCCGGTCCCGCGCGGTACGGCGGTTGCAGCAGATCTCTGCAGAATGACGAATCGGAAATCCTGCATTCGATGTCATCGGGCCATCGACGAATCCGCGAAGATCTGCCCGTATTGCAACTGGGACCAGAGCCTCACGCCGCCGGCGGCGGAAGAGAATGCGACGCCGGCGTATGTGCCGCCGCGTCCGCCGCTGTGGCGCAATCGCGCGCTGGGTGTCTTCGCGTTTGTGGCGCTCGTCGTCCTCGCGTTCGTCATTGGGACACTGATTCACGGCTTCGAGCCGAGTGAAGTGAAAGCGGCGCAGATGCCGAAGAACGAAACTGCGATCGCCGCGAACAACACGCTGGTGAATCCGTCGCCGCGAAGCAACGTGACGCTCGTGCCGGTGACCGGACCGAACGGCGGACTCGCGCCGATCGAGCAGCCGATCACGACGGCGCCGCCGCAAGCTCCGGGTCAGCAGGCGTACGACGCCACTGCGATGCCGGAAAGCGAATACACGGCCGCCGCCGCGCGCGCGAAAGCCGAACAGCAAGCCGAAGCGAAGGCCCAGGCGTCGATGGTCGATCCGCGCTCGCTCAGCGGCAACGCGTACGACGAGGTGCCGCAGCCGGCGCCGAAGACGGCCGCCGCGGAGAACGAGCAGTCGCAGACGACGGCGCCGCTGTTGCCGTCGGTGAGTCCGCAGGAGACGTCGCGCGAAGCGTTTGCCGAACCGGAATCGGCGCCCGAGCCGTCGCGCACGCCTGCGGTCCTCGAATCGCGTCCGCTGCCGCACATCGCGACCGACCACGACGTCGCCGCGCATCTCACGCTGACGGTCGGTCCCGACGGGCACGTCACGGACATCGACGTTGGCGATCCGGTGCCGGACATGGGCGACGTGATCTCCGCGGTCCAGAGGTGGCGCTTCAAGCCGGCGACCGAAAACGGCGAGCCCGTGACATCGCGCGTCTCGGTCGATATAACGTTCCATGCAAATGAGTAAAGCAGTCTGCACCGTCTGCCGGCATGCGATCGACGACGCCGCGCGGGTGTGCCCGTATTGCGGATCCGATCCGCGCACCGGGGAGAAGATCATCGACGCGCAGGCGATGCTGCAGGAAGTCTTTCATCCGCGCCGCGTCTCGGCGACGGAAGGAATCCTCGAATTCGCCCGTCAGCGCCAGGGCGTCGTCATCGCCCTCGGCGTCATCGTGCTCATCCTGCTGCTCGCCGGTTTTCATCAGATCGTCATGTCGCGGAACGAGAGTGCGGTGTCGAATGCTGCGGCGGTGCCGCTGACCGATGTCGCCGATCTGAGCAATCAAACGCAGGACAATCAGACGCTGCCGATGCCCGATCTCAAATTCCAGATCGACGGGAATCCGAAGACGATGCGCTCGTACATCGTCGAGCCCGGCGCGGTCGCGCCGCCGCAGCCGCAGGATGGAGCGCCGGCGCCAGCCGGAAAAGAAACCTCACAGCCGGCTAAAGCCGGTGCTCCAGGTGATGCCGGTGCTCCAGGTGATGCCGGTGCTCCAGGTAACGCCGGTGCTCCCGCTAAGGCCGGTGCTTCGGCGCAGCAGCAGTGACGATCGCGATCGCAGTTCTCCTCGTCGTCACGGTGGTCGTGCTGCTCGTGTACATGCTCGAGCAGAAGCCGGTCACGAGCGCACAGCAGCTCATCCAGGAGGGCCGCTACAGCGAAGCGATCGCCGCCGCGCCTAACGACCCGCTGCACCGCGCCGAGGCGCTGAAGCTCCTCGGGCGGTTCGAAGAGGCGATCGATTCGTACCGCCAGTCGGACGATCCCGCCGCGCGCGAGGGCATCGCCCTCTCGCTCGCGCATCTCGGCCGCGACCTCGGCGAAGCGCAGCGCCTCATGGAAGAGCAGATCGCGCTCTACCCGCAGATCCAGGAATTCCAGGCCCTCGCTCTTGCCTACATCCTGCTCCGCGCCGGCAAGCGCGAAGACGCGCTGCGGATCTTTCGCGACAATCTGGAGCTCCTCGAGACGCGGTTTCGCGACGATTACACCGATCCCGATCCGCTGCTCGCCGAGACGCTGTTCATGTACGCCGAATTGTCAGGCGCTGAATCGCTGCGCGCGAAGGCGGCGGCGTGGGCGCCGGGAAGCGTGTGGGCGCGTCGTGCCGGCTCTGCAGGCAGCGCGCGAGCCGGCTGAGAGTCGCCTCTACGTCAGCGCCAACCGGTGAAACTCGCCGCGGATGCGCTGGATGTTGATCGGCGCGGCGCACGGATGAACGCGATTCGTGAGCAGCACCATGATGCGATCGCGATCGGGATCGACCCAAAGCGATGTGCCGGTGAATCCGGTGTGGCCGAACGCGCGCGCCGAGAGCATTTTCGTGGCTTCACTGCCCGTCGGAAGCTGCCAGCCGAGGCCGCGCGCATCGTCGAGGCCGGGCGTGTGATTCCGCGTCGCGTCTTCCACGACGGCGGGCGGCAGAACCTCGGCGTTGACCCACATCTGCGCCATTCGAAAGACCGCGCGCGCCGTTGCGAAGAGGCCCGCGTTGCCCGCGGTGCCGCCGGCGAAAAACGAATTGCCGTCATGCGTCTCGCCCCAGATCAAGCCGTCGCGGGGCGCGGGGCGATTCGCCATCTTCGCTTCGTAGCGCTGCCCCCATTCCGTCGCAGCGATCCGCGGCCGCAATTCCGCCGCAGGATTGAGATACGCATCGCCGGCGTCGACACTCAATTTCTTTCCGAGCGCGTACCACAGCAGGATGAAATTGAGATCGGAGTAGACGACCCTCGTGCCGCGCTCGTACTCCGGCCCTTCCTTCAGGATCGTGTCCATGTATTCCGCCTCGTACGCGTACAACGGCATCCACGCGCGAAGGCCCGAAGTATGCGTGAGAAGTTCTCGGTAGCTGTAATCGTGGAATTTATCGTCTATATTTTTGATTGTCTGCAGGATGAGACGCGTCGTGACGAGAGGCTTGGTCAGCGAGGCGCAGTCGTAAATCGTGTCGAGCGTCGCGGGAATCCGGAACGGAACGGAAACGGCGTGGCCGAGCGCCCCCTCGGCCGCAATCCCACGCGAATCTCCGATTGCAAATGAAGCAGAGGCAAACGATCCGACGTCGATCTCGCTCTGCAAAAAACGATGGATATCTTCGCGGGCGGCGGACACTCAGTCCTCACTCCTCAGTCCTGAGTCCTTAGCACTTGAGCATGTGCTGCGGGCATGTGTCAACGCGATTTTTGAAAAACAACCTGCTACTCTGCCAGTCGATCGATGCTGAAACTAGACAAGCTCGAAATTAACGGTTTCAAGTCCTTCTACGATCCCGCACAACTGAGCTTCCCCGCCTCGATGACCGCCGTCGTCGGTCCGAACGGTTGCGGGAAATCGAACATCTGCGACGCGATCATCTGGGTCCTCGGCGAGAACCGCGCGACGCACATCCGGGGCGAGACGATGGACGACGTCATCTTCGCCGGCTCCGACCGCAAACGTCCGCTGTCGATGGGCGAAGTGACGCTCACGCTGAAGACCGACAACGGTCACCCGGCGGCCGACGACGGAACGATCACGCTGCACCGGCGCGTGTTCCGCACCGGCGAGTCGGAGTTCCGCCTCAACGGAAAGCGCGTACGGCTGAAAGACATCTCCGACATCCTCATGGACACCGGCCTCGGCATCCGCAACTACTCGGTGATGGAGCAGGGCAAGATCGACCTGATCCTCTCCAACAAGCCGCAGGACCGCCGGCGGCTCATCGAGGAGGCGGCCGGAATCACGAAGTACAAAACGAAGCGGCGCGCGGCCGAGCTGAAGCTCGACGAGACGCAGGCGAATCTTCTGCGCATCGACGACACGCTGGCCGAGGTGACGCGCAATCTGAATTCGCTGAAGCGGCAGGCCGGCAAGGCGCGGCGACACAAGGAAGTCTCCGAGCAGCTCTCGACCGCGAAACGCGCGCTGTACAAGGGCCGCATCATGCTCGCGCACGCGGAGCAGGACGCGGCGGCGGCGGCGGTCGAATCGGCGCTGGGCGGCGAGCGCGAGCTCGGCCAGCAGCTCGGCGCCGACGACGCGGCGCTCGCCGGGAATCGCACGCTGCTCGCGTCGCGATCGTCGCGTGCGTCCGCCGTCCGCGAAGAAATCGCGTCGGTCGGCGGCGACGTCGAACGCCTTCGCTCGTTCGTGCAGCAGTCGGAGGTGACGCTCACGGATCTGCGCGGCCGCATCGAAGCGGCGAGCGCACAGGTTGCGGAGATCGAAACGGAAGCCGCCGACCAGCAGGCGCAGCTCGACGAGAAAACCGCGGCGCTCGAAGCGGCGCGCGCCGAGCGCAACCGTCTGCGCGACATCGCCGATGACCTCGAGCGCGAGCGTCAGGAAAAATCGGACGAGGTACGCGGCCACGAGAAATCGCTGGCCGAATCGCGCGAGACGCTGATGCGCACCATCGCCCGGCTCGCCGAGGCGCGCAATCAGGTCCATCAGATTGAAGTGGCGGTCGAAAAATGCGAGTTCTATCTCGGCAAGCTCACCGCCGCGGCGCGAAAAGCGGCGGAGAGCCGCGACGGCGCGCGCATGACGATGAGCGAGTGGGACGCGGCCGTGCGAAATGCCGAAGCCGCGCTCGTCGCGGCGCAGCACGTGGCGCGCGATGCGACGGCGCATCGCGATCAGCTCACCGCGCGGCGCGATGCGATGCGCGAGTCGCTCGCCAGCACGCGCGACCGGGTGTCGCAGACGACGTACAAAATCGACTCGCTCCGCACGCTGCTCGCATCGCTCGAAGCGCAGGACGAGGATGTTCGGCGCGCCATTCTCGAGCTCATTCCGAACGCCGCATCGGCTGCGGAGTCGGTGCGCGCGACGGAAGGATTCGAAGCCGCGCTCGACACGCTGCTGCGCGAAGTGTCGAAAGCGACGGTTGTCGGCGACGCGCACACCGCATTCGAAGCGATCAAACGGCTTCGGGAGCGCGGCGCGGGAAGAGCGGCGTTTCTAGTGGCGGATGGAACCCCGGCTTCAGCCGGGCGCGATGGAGCCCCGGCTTCAGCCTCGCTCTATGGACCCCCGGCTTCAGCCTCGCACGATGGAGCCCCGGCTTCAGCCGGGTTTGACCGGCTAAAGCCGGTGCTCCATGAAACCTCGACCGGGTTCGACCGGCTAAAGCCGGTGCTCCATGCAGACACGGGTTCGGCCGCGGCTGACCGGCTGAAGCCGGTGCTCCATGGAGACGCCGTGTATGCCGTCGTCGGCGAAGGCGACGTCGCGGATGCCGTCCGCGCCGCCATTCCCGAGGCGTACATCGTCGGCGATTTGCGCCAGGCGATCGATCGCGCCAGGGAGCGGCCGAGCGCGACGTTCGTCACGCTCGACGGCGACATCGTTCGCGGCCCGCTGATCGTCGGCGGAAAAATCGAAGGAGCGACGCCGGGTGTCTTCTCGCTCAAACGCGAGCTGTCGGATCTGCAGGCGCTGCTCGGCAGCGAAGAAACACGTGCGACGGGCCTCGCCGCGGATCTGCAGTCGCTCGAAGACGAGCTTCGCGCCGCTGACGACGCGCGCATCATCGCCCTCGAGCGGGCGCGCGAAGCGGAGACGCTGCTGCGCGATCAGCGCGCCGGCCGCGATCACGCGCTGCTCGAGCTCGATCGCTTCGAGCGCGAGCTCGCCGTCACTTCGGAAGAGCAGACGCTGTACGCCGAGGAGAAGCAGCAGCTGGTGGCGCGGCGCGATGCAGCGGCGGCCGAGCTGCAGTCGCTCGAGCATCAGGAGCGCGAGACACACGACCGGATCCGCAATCACGAGGAGCAGCTCGCGGCCGCGCGTGCGGAGTTCGAGCGCGTCACCGACATCGCCTCGCGGGCGCGCGTCGATGTCGAAGCGGCGACGGGAGTCGTGAATGCGGCGCAGCGCGAGCACGAGAACCTGTCGCGCGTCGTCGTGTCCCTCGGCGCGCGCGCGACGCAGCTGCAGCAGGAAATCGAATCGCTGCTGCGAAAAAATCAGGAGACGGAGATCGCCGCCGATGAGGCGCGACGTCAGCTCGAATCGGCGACGGCGCGGCTGCAGGAGCTCGGCGAGACTCGCGTCGAGCTCGAGCGCGAAGTGGCGGAGCTCGAAGCGCGCGTGCAGGACCTCGAGGCGCGTGCGGTGGAATCGCGCGCGCGATGGAACGCGGCAAAAGACGCTCTCTTCGAGGCGGAGCGCCGCCGCGATCGCGCGAACGCGGGCTTCGATCTTCTGCGCGAGCAGATCGCGCTCGACCTCCACGCCGGCATCGACGCCCTCGGCGACGTCGAGCCGCCGTCGGACGACGAAGCGCGCGCGAGCCTCGAAGCCGAAGTGGCGCGCCTCACAGACCATCTCGAAAAAATCGGACCGGTCAACGTGCTGGCGATCGACGAGCATCAGGAGCTCGAGCAGCGCGAGACGTTCCTGCGCACGCAGCGCGACGACCTCGTGCAGGCGATCGAGTCGCTGCGCGGCACGATCCGCAAGATCAATCTGACGTCGCGCGAGATGTTTCGCGAAGCGTTCGAGGCCGTCAATCAGTACTTCGGCGAAATCTTCACGTACGTGTTCGGCGGCGGAACGGCGAAAATGCAGCTGCTCGACGAAGAAGACCCTCTCGAGAGCGGCATCGAGCTCGTCGCGCAGCCTCCGGGAAAGAAGAACCAGTCGATCGCGCTGCTCTCCGGCGGCGAGCGCGCACTGACCGCGCTCGCGCTGCTCTTCGCGATCTTCCGATACAAGCCGAGCCCGTTCTGCATTCTGGACGAGGTCGACGCGCCGCTCGATGAGGTCAACAACGACCGGCTCGTGCGCCTGGTGCGGGAGATGTCGCGCGACACACAGTTCATCATGATCACGCACTCGCGGCGAACGATGGAGGCCGCCGACATTCTGTACGGCGTGACGATGGAAGAGGCGGGCTGCTCGCGGCTGGTCAGCGTGAACTTCGCGGAGCTGGAAGCGACGGCGTAATCACCACGGCTGCACCGAGGTCACGGCGATTCCGTCTGAACTCTGTGGCTGTGTGCTGAAACTACAGCGGCCAGGATGATGCCGATCGCGGCCGACGCGATCACGTCCGAGGCCCAGTGCCGGAACGCGAGGACGCGCGACACCGCGACGGCGAGCGCGAGCAGGGCGGCGACGACGCGCAGCGTTTTCGATTCGGCGTCGAGCATCAGCACGCCCGCGAGCGCGAACGCTCCGACGGTGTGACCGCTCGGGAACGACGACGCCGACGATCGCGCGTGCTGGAACGGTCCGAGCCACAGCTCCGGCCGCGCGCGCGCCACGGCGAACTTCACGATCTGCACG
This sequence comes from Thermoanaerobaculia bacterium, assembly GCA_035516895.1. Taxonomy (GTDB): domain Bacteria; phylum Acidobacteriota; class Thermoanaerobaculia; order Gp7-AA8; family Gp7-AA8; genus Gp7-AA10. The sequence goes on from DATIZY010000249.1 coordinate 20,746, forward strand.
ATGATGCCCGCCGCAGCGCCGGCGATCGCCATCCGGATCGCATGACCGACCCAGCGCGGCGTCGCGTATGCGAGTCCGGCCAGAAAGAAGAATCCGATGACCATCACCGGATTCATTCCGCCGCCGAATCGATTGGCGATGCGGATCCAATCCTCGACGCCGCCCGACACGACACGCTCCGAAAGTGCCGTTGCGGACGCATCCGCGTACAGCCAGATCGCGGCGACGCCGATCGCGGCGGCGACGATCGCGATGGCGATGGGCGTGCTCGCGTGAGCGCGCGTCGCACGCCACTCGCTGCCGACCGCGCGAACGTCGCGGATGTCCTGCAGGAGCGCGAGCGTGAACACGCCAGCGATGCACCAGAAGACGACGTCCCACGACGGCGCTTCGCGCCCGAGGAACGAGAGGTCGTCGACGGCAAGAGCGGCGTGACAGCAGACGTCGTTGACCGCGATGACCGGCGAGGGCCAGAACACCGACAGGATCAGCAGCGCGACGAACGCCGCCGCCGCGAGCCGGCGCTTAGCGTCGATAGACATCGAACCACTTTCCGATCATCTGGACTTCTTCGACGCGATGGTAACCGCGGAGAGCGGGCTCGATCTCGCCGGCGTGGCTGCGCATCACTGCGAGCACCGCCGGCTGGTCGATGTTGTTCGCGTTGGCGTAGCGAACGCGCGTCAGCTCGGCAGGCATGTCGCGAGCCCACAAATACGGGCAGGCGTAGAGCGCGACGGACTCGGGCGGTACGTGCTGTCTCTCGATCGCGGCGATCAGCCGCTGCGTCGAGCCGATGTCGTTGACGAACGGCATCATTGTCAAGGCCGCGTAGACGAGCGGAACGAGCGGGACGATCCCGACGGCGATCGTCGAAAAAAGCGGCGACTTCCACGTGAACAGCGACCCGAGCGCCGCCGCCGCGAGAATCACGATGAGCACCTTCGCCTGGGGAGGCACGAGGCCGAGGAGAAAAATAGGTACGATAAATAGTACGATCGTGAGGCGAGTGGCCCAAAGTGTGGGAGCGCGCCCTGCCCCCTCGACGCCGGCTGAAGCCGGCCCGCACACATCGGCGATCATGAGCGCGACGGGCGGGATCATCGCCATCATGTACACGTCGAGCTTACTGCTCATCAGGGAATACGGGACGATGACGGCGAGGATCCAGTTGATGTAGAAGCGGTTCGCGCCGCGAAGCGCGGCGAGAGCGACGAAGAACCAGGGAAAGAGACTGCCGGGCAGATGGAGAAGGTAAAACCACGGCGGCGCCTGATGCACCCACGTCGCGACCGCGCGGCCGACGGTCTGCTTCATGATCACGTCGTGCGTGTACGCGCGGCCGCCTAACAACATCGCCGGCACGAACCAGGCGAGCGGGATCAACGCCATCGCCGCGAATCCCGCCGCGACGTTGCCGCGGGGCCGTTCGCGCCTGCGCCACCACTCGAGCAGATAGAGCACGATGCCGATCACCGGCGCCATCGGACCCTTGATCAGCGTCGCGATGCCGAGGGACACGCCGGCCGCGAACAGCCGCTCGCGCTGCATCATCCACACGGCAAGAACAATGAATGCTGTGAACGAGATGTCCATGCGCGCGGACTGCGCCGAGCCCCAGATCATCAGTGACGTCGCGCAGACGAATGCCGCCATCGGGCCGCCCATCCTCCACATCAGCCAGATGAGAAACAGAAGCGCGATCAGCGAGGGCAGCACAAAGGCCCACGTCGAATTCACGCCCAGCGGGACGGTGAACAGATCGATGAGCCAGAAGTGCAGCGGAGGTTTGTGGGTGAACGGCTGGCCGAGGAGCGTCGGCAGAAAGACGTGTCCCGTCGCGCGCATTTCGCGCACCACCGCGCCGTATTTCGTCTCGTCACCGACGAAAAGATCGCGCTGAAACGGCGTGATGAACGCAACCAGAATTGCTGCCGCAAGTGCCGCTGTCACGCATCGCTGTTGGACGTTCAACTATTTGAGTATACGTCGGTTAGGTGCGTTGCCAAATGTTGAGAGTCCGTTGCGATTCGAGTGCTAGAATCGGAGTGCAGGGAATGTCAAAGGAGGACAAAAACGGATGTCGAATCGAATGGAGGACATTCAACGGATTCTCAGTATGGAGGACGACGAATTTCGCCATTGGCTCGAAGAGCACCACGAGTGCGAATCCCGTTTGACCGAGCTCGCGTCGAAGTCGCAGGTCACTATTGAGGAAGAAATCGAAGAGAAGACGTTGAAGAAACGAAAGCTCCTCCTGAAAGACCTCATGGCAGGTCGAATCCGGTCGTACGAAACCAGCAACGTCGCATAGACAATCGAATGAGGCGTCCGGCGTCAGGCGTCGGGCGTCAGGTGTTCAGCCTGCTGACGCCTGAGGCCTGACGCCTGACGCTTTTGTTGCATAAGATCGCGCAAATGCCGAAGATCCGCTTCGCAAAAGAGGGCTGGCTCTTCATCGTGCCGGCAATCATCGTCACCGCGGCGGCGCTGCTGCTGCAGTGGTGGACGGCGGCGATCGTGTTCGGCTTCATCACGCTCTTCCTCTTCAACTTTTTCCGCGATCCGCACCGCGTCGGATCGGAGCGCCGCGTCGACGTCCTCTCGCCCGCCGACGGCACGGTGGTGCAGATCAAAGATGTCGCCGACGGCGACGTGTGGCCCGGCCTGACCCGGCAGGTCAGCATCTTCATGTCGGTCTTCGACGTGCACGTGAATCGCGCGCCGATCACCGGCCGGATCGTGCACTATCGCTACAATCCCGGAAAGAAGATCGCGGCATTCGCCGAAAAATCGTCGAGCGAGAATGAACAGAACCTCATCGTCGTCGACGACGGGCGCGGCGGAACGATCGCGTTCAAGCAGATCGCGGGGCTGCTCGCGCGGCGCATCGTGTTCGACAAGAAGGAAGGCGACGAAGTGGTGAAGGGCGAACGCATCGGCATGATCAAGTTCGGGTCGCGCGTCGATGTGTTCTTTCCGCCGACCGCGACGATCAAAGTGCATGTGCGCGAGAAGGTGAAAGTCGCGCTGACGGTCATCGCCGAGATCGAGGAGCACGCGTGAAGCGTCCCGACGTGCGGAAGAACCTCCGCCGCGGCGTCTTCGTCATCCCGACTTCGTTCACGGTGCTCAATCTGTTTTTCGGCTTTCGCTCGATCGTCAACAGCACGCGCGGAATCGAAGCGATCGTCGACGGCCGGACCGATCTGACGATCCACTACTTCGAAGTCGCGTGCATGTCGCTTTTTTTCGCGGCGATCTTCGACACGTTCGACGGCCTCCTCGCGCGCCAGCTCTCGGCGACGAGCGAGTTCGGCAAGGAGTACGACTCCCTCGCCGATTGCGTGACGTTCGGCGTCGCGCCCGCCGTCCTCGTCTACGCCTGGGGTTTCCAGGTCCTCGGCAACCTCGGCGTGGCGATCGCGTTTCTCTTTCTCGTCAGCGTCTCGCTGCGGCTCGCTCGCTTCAACGTGATGACCGGCAAGACGGACTATCGCTATTTCGTCGGACTGCCGAGCCCCGCCGGCGCGCTGACGCTGGCCTCGATCATCTTCTACGCGCCGGCACCGGTGCGCGAACAGCGATTCGCCATCATCATGCTGCTCCTGACCGTGGCCGTGGCGTTCGCAATGGTCTCGCCGATCCGCTATCGCAGTCAGAAGGGGCTCGGCCTGCAGAAAGAGCGCTCGCTCATGTACCTCCTGGTGCTGGCCGCGATTCTCGGAATCTTCAGCCGCTGGCCGCGCGAGTTTCTGTTCATCGGCTCGATCGGTTATCTCGCGTCGGGCCCACTGGTGCGGCTCTGGTCGATCGCGTTTCCGACACACAAGACGCCCGAAGATCTCGTCGGGGCGATGGAGGCGCATTGAAGCGAGAGCATCCCGGGCGCCGCGGCGAGCCGAAGTCATGAAATCTTCCTCCGGCGTTCGCATCGGCATCGTCAATCCGCTCACGCTCGTCGGAAACGAGATCAAGACGATCCTGCGCGAACGCGCGTTTCCGGCGGCGAAGACGGTGCTGCTCGACAGCACGGGTCAATCCGCGGGAGCGCTGACCGATATCGCCGAGGAGCCGGCGGTGGTCAACGCCGTGTCCGATGACGAGCTCGAAGATCTCGATCTCGTGTTCTTCTGCGGGCCCGCGGCGGGCAATCGCGAATGGATCGAGCACGCGCGCGAAGATCGTTTCATCGCGGTGGACGTCTCGCAGCCGTCGACGATGCAGCACGGCAAGCTCGCCGTCGCCGGCATCAATCTCGAGGACGTCACGGAAGAAGACACGCTGCTCATCTCTCCGCATCCGGTGGCGATTCCGATCGCCCTGATCCTCCATCAGATCGAGTCGCTCAGCGCGGTGGAGCTCTGCACCGGAACGGTCGTGCAGCCGGCGTCGGAGTTCGAGCAGAGCGGCGTCGAAGAGCTCGCGCAGCAGACGATCAGCGTGCTGAACGTCCGCAGCGTTCCGAAAGCGGTCTTCGACCGGCAGCTCGCCTTCAATCTCTATCCGGCGCCGGAGCACAACGAAGAGTTCATCGTCGAGCAGATTCGAACATTGAGCGAGGGCGAACCGCAGATCGCGCTGCTGATCACGCAGGGAACGATCTTTCACGGCCACACGTTTTCGCTGTTTCTGAAAACGCGCGACGAGCTTTCCGTCGATCAGATCGCCGGCCGATTGCGCGACAACGCCGCGATCGCGCTGCCGGAAGGCGATCAGGCGTTCGGAACGATCGACGCCGCCGGCAAAGACGAGGTCCTCGTCGCCGAAGTGCGCCGCGATCCGGCGATCCGCGGCGGATTCTGGGTGTGGGCCGTCTGCGATAATCTGCGCCGCAGCGCGGCGCTCAACGCCGTGCTCATCGCCGAAAAAGCTCTCTTCGGCAATTCAAAGGTGATGTGATGCAGGACTATTACGAGCCGAAAGCCGGCGACATGGCGCCGAATTTTCAGCTGCCGTCGACGCGCGGCAAAGACGTGACCCTCGCCGAATTCAAAGGCCAAGACGTCATCCTCTACTTTTATCCCAAGGACGACACGCCCGGCTGCACGGCGGAAGCGTGCGCGTTTCGCGATCGCGAAGGCGACCTCTCCAAAGCGGGCGCCGTGATCCTCGGCGTCTCGACCGATCCGCTGCCGAGCCACCAGAATTTCCGCGAGAAGTACAAGCTGAACTTTCCGCTGCTCTCCGACCAGACCGCCGACGTGGCAAAGATGTACGGCGCGTGGAAAGAGAAAAACATGTACGGCCGCCGAACATGGGGCGTGGCGCGGACGACGTACTGGATCGGTCCCGACGGCCGCATCAGGAAGGTCTGGAAAAAAATCGACGCGCCGAACCACGCGAACGAGATTCTGGCCGAGATGCAGGCGGCGCGAACGCGGAAGTGAGATGCGCGATCGTGCGGCGTCGCTGTTCGTGCTGCTGCTCCTCGCGTGCCGCAGCTCGCCGCAGCCGCTCAAACCGCGCGACCTCGTTACGATCTCGCCGGCGAGCGGCGCCGTTTCGGCGAAGCTCGTCCCCGATCCGAATTCTCCGGAGCTCAAGCTCGGGCCCGGCGAGGAGTACATCGCACCGCAGCTCATGCCGGGCAATCCGATGCCCGCATATCCGCCGGATCTCATCCCGCTCCATTTGCCGTTGCACGTCGTCGCGGTTCGCGTCACGTTCGGCGAATACGATCACACGATCGACGTAGCGCCGAGCCCTGTCGTGCAATCGACGGATGACGAATATGAGGCCGCCTTTCAGAAGGCGGTCCGCGAAACCGTCATGCGGTGGATCTGCTATTCGGCCAAAATCCGGAAATTCCGCGATGGACCGGGATATCGAATCATGACCGCCGAGCGGTGGCTGAAGACGTTCTACGACATCTCGTTTTCATTCGAGATCGTCGACGGACATCCCGTGGTCAAGAGCGCGCAGTAGAAGCGTCAGACGCGCGCCGCGCGAAATGCGCGAATGCGGCGGCACGCTTCCGCGAGCGCGTCGAAATCCTTCGCGAAGCAGAAGCGCAGCATGCGCCTGCCCTGATCCGAAACGAAGAACGCCGAGCCCGGAACCGACGCGACGCGCCCGTTATCGAGCAGCGTCTGCGCGGCCTCCTTGTCGTTGCGGAACTCGTCGGGAATCTCCGCGAGCATGTAGTACGAGCCCTGCGGAATCGACGGCTTGAATCCCGCCTCCTCCAGCGCCGACGCGAGGATGTCGCGCTTCTTCTGATAATCGGACGCGAGATTGCGGTAGTACTCGTCGGGAACTTCGAGCGCCCGCGCGACGCCCCACTGCAGCGGCGTCGGCGCGCAGATCGCAAAGAGATCGTTCATCAATCCGATCGGACCGGCCACCCGCGCGTCGGCCACGGCGTATCCGATCCGCCAGCCGGTGATCGAGAACGTTTTGGAGAAGCCGCTGATCGTCACGGTGATGTCGCGGCACGACGGGAGCGACGCGATCGAGACGTGCCTGCGGCCGTCGTAGACGATGTACTCGTAAATCTCGTCGGTGAAGATCCACGCGTTGTGCTCGCGGCAGAGCGCGCCGATCGCCTCGAGCTCTTCGCGCGTGAACATCTTGCCGGACGGATTCGACGGCGTGCAGATCACGATCGCGCGCGTTTTCGGCGTGAACGCCGCGCGCAGCTCGTCGAAATCGATCGACCATTCGGGCGCGTGCAGCGGCACGAACTTCGGCTCGAAGCCGAGGACCGCGAGCGTGTTGAGGTGGTAGCCGTAGTACGGCTCGAAGAGGATGACCTCGTCGCCGGCATTGAGCGTCGCCATCGCCGCGGTGAGAAATCCGCCCGACGATCCGACCGTGACGACGACCTCCTTCGCCGGATCGACGTGGAGATTGTTGTAGCGCGCGAGCTTCTTCGCGATGCGCTCGCGCAGCACGTCGATGCCTTCGAATTTCGAGTAGGTGGCCTTGTTCGAGGCGATCGCGTCGCACGCGCCCTCAACGAGCTCGGGAATCGTCGGCAGATCGCAGACGCCCTGGCCGAGGTTGATGCCTCCGACGCGGTCGCATTCGCGCGTCATGCGCCGGATGTCGGATTGGACGAGTCCGCGGAGACGATCGCTGATCTGGTTCATACGCCTGGTAGTCTAAACGATCCCGCCCACCACTCGCCTTTCGCGGCCTCGCGCTCGAGGACGAGGCCGCGCCGCTCGCAAGCATCGACGACGTGTTCGCGCTGCACGTCGAGGATCCCGCTGAGGACGAGCGATCGTCCGCGCACCTTCGGCAGCAGCGCCACGATCACGTCGGGCAGAATGTTCATCGTGACGACGTCGAATGTCTGCGGCCGGAGCGCGTCGATCGTGCCGATGAACGCGGCGAGTTCCAGCCGATTGCGGATTGCGTTTTCGCGCAACGCCGTGAACGCGTCGAGATCGATGTCGAACGCGATCGCTTTCCGCGCGCCGAGACGCAGCATGGCGAGAGCGAGGATGCCGCTGCCCGCACCGACGTCGAGCACGCGCCTGCCGTGCAGGTCGATGTCTTCGAGCAGCTCGATGCAGAGTGCCGTCGATTCGTGCGATCCCGTTCCAAAGGCCTGCTCCTGCGGGATGACGAGCGCGAGACGGCCGCTGTCGGGCGGAATCAGCGACGGATCCGGCGCGATGACGAACGATTTCCCGACGAAGAGCGGCTGTAGTGATTGTTGATATCGCTGCAACCAGTCGACGTGCGGACGGTCAATCGGCCTCGCGTTGTGGAACAGCGGCGCGGCCGCTGCGCGATCCGCAGCACTGCCGAAGTACGCCTCGATGACTCCGGGCTGAATCAATACGCTGCCGGCCGAGCGCGTGAGAAACAGCAGCCCCTGAACGATTTCTTCGCGCTCGGGGTCGAAGGAAATTTCCAGGATGGTGTCGATCGCGCCGCCGCTCTTCATCGCAGAGTCGCGGCATGGGCGCCGCGCTCCAGATCAGTCGCCGGCGCGGTCCAGCTGCGCCCGGCGCCACATCCAGTACGCGGTCAGGGGGACGAGGCCGCAGCCGACGAGCCACCACGCTACGCCGAGAGCGGCGACGCGCTGCACGGTCTCGCCGTTGAGACGCATCACGATCACGCAGAGGTACGCCATGACCGCGATGGTGAAGCAGATGAGTGCCGCCGTGCCGTAGCGCACGACGTTTTCGGTGAGCGCAGCTCGCTCGTTCACTTGTTGAACCTTCCGGACGAAAAATAGCTCGGGAAAATACTAACTCTAGCCGCCGAAGAAATCCTTCACTTTTTCGAAAACTCCGCGGTTCTCCGGCGGATTCTCGCCTTCGAGCTCCGCGAATTTCTCGAGGATCTGGCGCTGCTCGTCGCTGAGCGTCGACGGAATGCGCACGCTGATGTGCACGTAGTGATCGCCGCGGCCGGAGCCCTGCAGGAACTGCACGCCTTTGCCGCGCAGACGAAACACCTGGTTCGGCTGCGTTCCCGGCGGAACGCGCAGCGTCTCCGCGCCGTCGATCGTATCGGTCTTCACTTCCGCGCCTAACGCCGCCTGCGTGAACGAGATCGTCTGCTCGGAATGGATGTCGTAGTCGCGGCGCGTGAACCTCGGATGCTCCTCGACCGAGATGAAAACGTAGAGGTCGCCTGCCGGCCCGCCGTTATAGCCCGCTTCGCCCTCGCCCGGCACGCGAAGCCGCGAGCCCTCATCGACTCCGGCCGGGATCTTCACCGGCAGCGTCTTCTCCTCGCGCACGCGGCCGGCCCCGTTGCACGTCGCACACGGATCCTTGATCACCTTCCCCGCTCCGCCGCATTGCGGACAGGTGCGCGCAACCGCAAAGAATCCCTGCGAGTAGCGGATCTGTCCCCGTCCGCCGCAACCGGTGCACGTCACCGGCGATGTACCCGGCTTCGCGCCGCTGCCGCCGCACGTCGCGCACGTGATCACGCGCGGGACGTTGAGCGAGACTTCTTTGCCGAACACGGCGTCCTCGAACGACAGCGTCAGGTCGTAGCGCAGATCGTTGCCGCGCGCGGGACGCGTGCTGCGCCGCCGGCTTGCGCCGAAGAAATCGCCGAAGCCGAACAGATCGCCGAGGATGTCGCTGAAGTCGGCGAACTGGCTGGGATCGAATCCGCCCATTCCGCCGACGCCGCTGTGTCCGTAGCGGTCGTATTGCGCGCGTTTGTCCTGATCGGAGAGCACGCCGTACGCCTCCGCCGCTTCCTTGAACTTCTCCTCCGCCTCGGCATCGCCCGGATTCTTGTCGGGGTGATACTGCAACGCCATCCGACGGTAGGCTTTCTTGATGTCGTCGATTCCGGCGTTGCGAGGTACGCCGAGGACCTCGTAGTAATCGCGTTTCTCTGTGGTGGCCATCATCCCAATTCCGAGCGAAGCGAGGAATCAACGCCTGCACCGCCAACGGCAATGTGCGAGGCGCCGTCGCTGACTCCTCGCTGCGCTCGGAGTTTTTCAAATCTCCCAATTCCGAGCGAAGCGAGGAATCAACGCTTGCAGCGCCAACGGCGATCGACGCGGCGCCGCCGTGGACTCCCCGCTGCGCTCGGAGTTTTTCATTTATTGCGGAGTGTCGGTGGGGATCGTCATCTTCGACGGATTGTAGAGCATGACGGTCGTCAGAATTCTCGACGCCGCCTGCAGATCGAAGATCGCGTCGTTCAGCTTCTGCTTGTCTTCGCCCGCCACCGCTTCCTTTGCCCGGCTGATCATCTTCTGCACCTTGTTGCGGTCGTCGTCGTTGAGGAGTTTTCCGAACTCGCGGAAGACCTTCTCGTTGGTGTAAATCATTCCCTCGAGCTTGTTCTGCAGCATGCGGACCTCGCGGCGGTTCGCATCGTTCTTCTGGTGCTCCTCCGCCTCAGAGACGAGCCGCTCGATCTCATCCTTCGACAGTCCGCCCGCCGGGTTGATCTGCACGCCCTGCGAGGCGCCGGTCGCCTGGTCGCGCGCGGTGACGTTGACGATTCCGTTGGAATCGATCGCGAACGTGACTTCGATCTGCGGCACGCCGCGCGGAGCCGGCGGAACGCCGACGAGGTCGAACTTGCCGAGCGATTTGTTTTCGCGCGCGAATTCGCGCTCGCCCTGCAGCACGTGCACCTGCACCTTGCTCTGGTTGTCGGCAACGGTGGTGAAGATCAGCGAATTCTTCGTCGGGATCGTCGAGTTGCGCTCGATGATCTTCGTGAAGAGGCCGCCGTGCGTCTCGAGGCCGAGCGACAGCGGCGTCACGTCGAGCAGGATCATGTCCTTGATGTCGCCGCGCAGAATTCCGCCCTGCACCGCCGCGCCGACCGCGACGACCTCGTCGGGATTGATGTTGCGGTTCGGCTCTTTGCCGAACACCTTCTGCACGGCCTCGACGACGCGCGGCATCCGCGTCTGGCCGCCGACGAGAACGACCTCGTCGATCTGATTCGGGCGCAGACCGGCGGCCTTGAGCGCGTCGTTGACCGGATCGATCGTCTTCTGCACGAGGTCTTCGACCATCTGCTCGAATTCGCGCCGCTGCAGCACTTTGTTGAGGTGCTTCGGTCCCGACGCGTCCGACGAAATGAACGGCAGCGTGATCCGCGTCTCCGCGGCGATCGACAGCTCGTGCTTCGCGCGCTCTGACGCTTCCTTCAAACGCTGCAGCGCCATGCGGTCGTCGCTGAGGTTAATTCCCGTCTCGCGTTTGAAGCCGTCGATGAGCCAGTCCATGATCCGCTTATCGAAGTCTTCGCCGCCGAGGTACGTGTCGCCCGAGGTGGAGAGGACTTCGAAGAGCCCGTCTTCGAGCTTGAGAATCGAGATGTCGAACGTGCCCCCGCCGAGGTCGTAGACGGCGATGAGCTGGTTCTCGCGGTTGTCGAGGCCGTACGCGAGCGCGGCCGCGGTCGGCTCGTTGATGATGCGCAGCACTTCGAGGCCGGCGATCTTTCCGGCGTCGCGCGTCGCCTGACGCTGCGAGTCGTTGAAATACGCCGGCACGGTGATGATCGCTTCGGTGACCGGCTCGCCGAGAAATTCTTCGGCGAACGACCGGATCTCCATGAGCACGAAGGCGGAGATCTCCTCGGGCGAATACTCGCGGTCGCGGATCCGCACTTTGATGTCGCCGTTCGACGCGGCGACGATCTGGTACGGCAGCACCTGCTTCGCACGGGCGACTTCGTCGGAATCGTACTTGCGGCCGATGAGCCGCTTGATCGCGTAGACGGTGTTGTACGGGTTCGTGATCGCCTGCCGCTTCGCGATCTGCCCGACGAGACGATCGCCGTCTTCGGTGAAGCCGACCACGGAAGGCGTCGTGCGGCTGCCCTCGCGGTTCGGGATCACCTGCGGCGTCGTGACGTCGACGACGGCCACGCACGAGTTCGTCGTGCCGAGGTCAATTCCGATGATTTTGGCCATGTCTGGACTTCGGGAAATTCTACCTTGGCTCTTCCGGCCCGCCCACAGCGACCTTCACCATCGCGGGGCGCAGAAGGCGGTCATGAAGGAAATATCCCTTTTGCAAAACGGCGATAACGGTGTGCGACGGCACGGAAGGATCTTCCTCGCGCACCACGGCTTCGTGGATCTTCGGATCGAACGGCACATTCGACTCGTCGATCGGCTTGAGGCCGTGTTTGGTCAGCGCGTCGTACAGCTGCTTGTAAATCAGCAGCACTCCCTTGTGGAAATCGTCGCCTTGCTCGGCGTGGTCGAGCGCGCGGTCGAAGTTGTCGAGCACCGGCAGCAGCTCGCGCATGAGTCCGGCGAGCGCGTACTTGAAGAAGTCGCTCTTCTCGCGATCGGAGCGCTTGCGGAAGTTTTCGAAATCGGCGAGCGTGCGCAGATATCGGTCCTTGAGGTCCGCGTTCTCCTGCAGAAGGGGGCTCGAGTCCGCCGCCGCTTTGGCGCGCCGCGTCGCCGTGGAGTCGGCGGCCTGCTGCGCCGCGACTTCCATCTCGTGCTCGATGTCTTCGATCGACCCGCCCGAGTCCTCGAGGACGTAGCTGTCGTCGTCGTTGCCGGTTTTCTCGTCTGCCATTACTGCTGACGCTCCTGTTGTTCTTCGATTTTTCTGCTGAGCGCCCGGCTGAGGTAGTCGACGAGCGGCGCCATGCGCGCGTACTCCATGCGCATCGGACCGATGATGCCGACCGTTCCCAGCGGCGCGTGCGAGCCGTAGCGGCGCGCGACGATCGAGAAGTTGTGCACCTGCGTGAAGTCCGTCTCCGACCCGATGATGATCTGCAGCGCATCCTCGGTCAGACACGATTCGAGCAGCTCGACGAGCTTCTCCCGCTCCTGCAGCGCGAGCATGGTTTTGCGCAGCGACGCGGCGTCCACGTAATCCGGCTTCATCAGCATCGCCGTCGTGCCCTCGACGTACAGCTCATGCTCAACCGGGGCCACATCGTTGACGGCGGAGATGCCGAGCGAGATCGTCTTCTGCAGCATCTGATCGTGCCGGGCCCGCTCCTCTTCGGTCATGCGCAGCAGGCGGCGGCGGATCGCGTCGAGCGTCATGCCGGCGAACTCGCTCGAGATGTAGCGACCGATTTTCTCCAGCTCCTCGCGCGTGAACCCGTAGCGCGATTCGACGACTTTGTTCACCACGACGCCGTTCGTGCCGACGATCACGCACATGATCCTGTTCTCGCCGACGCCGATGAAATCCATGCTGCGGATCGTGAACTGCAGAAGCGTCGGCATGAACACGACGCCGACCTGATCGCTGAGGTTCGACAAGAGTCGCGAGGTCGCCTGCAGCACCTCGTCGATCTCGTTCGCGTTGCGCACTTTCTCGTCGATCGCCTCCCGTTCGCGCGAGCTCAGCGCACGCGATCGCATGAGGTGATCGATGAAAAAGCGATAGCCGCGGTCGGTCGGCACCCGCCCGGCGGAAGTGTGCGCCTGATGCAGGTATCCGAGATCCTCGAGGTCGGCCATGACGTTGCGCAGGCTGGCCGGCGAGAGGTCGAACCGGCCGCACCTCGCCAGCGAGCGCGAGCTGATCGCTTCGCCCGTGGCGACGTGCTGAACGATGATCTCGCGCAGCACCTCGCGCGCTCTGCTGTCGAGTTCGTCTCGTTTCTGCATGGCGGTCTCTGAAATACTACTCGGCTCTAGGGGTTAACGGGTTGAAGAATGAAGCGATTCCGAAATGGCGGTTGGCGGGTGGCGGGTAGCGGGTGGGTGGGAGCTCTCGCGATCGTTCTGCTCCTACCCGCCACCCGCTACCCGCTACCCGCTCGGGCCGCGGTGGTGGATCGCATCGCCGCGCTCGTCGACCGGCAGGTGCTCACGGTGAGCGAGATTACGCAGATGGAGGAGATCCGCTTTTATCCGCAGGCGAGCGGCCAGAGCGACGACGACTACCGCCACGCGATCCTCGAGGACCTCATCGCACAGGCGCTGCGCTACCGCGACGTCGAGCGCTTCGGCGCCGCGGATGTGTCGAACGACGCGATCGAGGCGCGCCTCGTCGAGATCCGGAAGCGCTTCGCGTCGCCGGACGAGTTCGCCGCGGCGGTGCAGAAAGCGCAGCTGACAATGGACGAAGTGCGCGCTTTGATCAAGCGCGAGCTGCAGGTCGAGAACTACATCCAGGAGCGCTTCGCGCCCATGATCGGCGTCTCAACAGACGAGATCGAGAACTACTACCGCACGACGTGGACGCAGGAGCGGCAGACGCGCGGCCTCGCGGTCCTGCCGCTCACACAAGTTCAGGACGAGATCCGGAACGAGCTCAAATCCTCGCGCCTGCAGGACGAGATCGACAAGTGGACCGCGGAGCTGCGGTCCCACGCCAACGTCGACGTCTACACCTGGCGGTAGAAGCCGTCGCAGCCCCCGAGTGGCAATGGGCTGCTGCAAGATCGCGGTTCGCCAATCGTCACACATGCGAGCTGTGACTGCCGCACCGATTCGCAATCAATAGCGGACCCGGAACGCCGGACCCCGGGCGGACGCGTGATCGGCTTCCCAGCACGAAATCCACTCGGCTGCTAACATTAGCCGTGCTCCTCCAGGACAACGCGATGCTGGGTCCGTATCGCGTGACCGGTCGCATCGGCGAGGGCGGTATGGGCGCCGTTTACCGCGCGACCGACACGCGACTCGGCCGCAATGTCGCCATCAAAGTCCTGACCGCCGTCACGCTCAGCGACAAGGAGCGCATCCAGCGATTCGAGCAGGAAGCGCGCGCGACGGGGATGCTCAACCATCCCAACCTCCTGACGATCTACGACGTCGGCAACAGCGACGGCACACCGTTCCTCGTCAGCGAGCTGCTCGAAGGCGAAACGCTGCGCGAGCGCCTCGACCGGAGCGCGATTCCTCCGCGCAAAGCCGTCGACATCGCGCTGCAGATGGCCAACGGCCTCGGCGCAGCGCACGAGAAGGGCATCGTTCACCGCGACCTCAAGCCGGAAAACATCTACATCACCAAAGAAGGCCGCGTGAAGATCCTCGACTTCGGCATCGCCAAACTGAGCGCGACCGGCAACGACGGCGGCCCGAAATTTCAAATGGCCGCCACCGAGCCGGGCATCGTCCTCGGCACCGTTGGCTACATGTCTCCCGAGCAGGTTCGCGGCGAGCAGGTCGACCGCCGCTCCGACATCTTCGCCTTCGGAGCGATCCTGTACGAGATGCTCACCGGCAGCCGCGCATTCAAGCGCGACTCATCGATCGAAACGCTGAGCGCGATCCTCAAAGAAGAACCGAAGGAGCTGCTCGAGGTGAATCCGAACGTTCCGCCGCCGCTCGAACGGCTCGTGCGCCGCTGCCTCGAGAAGGATCGCGAGCAGCGATTCCAGTCGGCGCGCGATCTCGCCTTCAACCTCGAGACCCTCTCGACGTTCACGACGCCGGCGACGCACGCGCAGACGCCGATTCCCCACAACACGATGGCGGGCACGGCGCAGATTCCCGTGACATCGACGATCCGCACGCCCACGCCGACGATGACGCGCACGCGCACGATGACGATGGTGGCGAAGCCGAAGCCGCGCGTCTCGCCTGCGCTGCTCGTTCTGCTCTACATCGTCTCGATCGCCGGCGCCGCGTGGGGCGCGTGGTACTTCGCGAATCGCATTCACTCCGAAAAACCGGAGGCCGCGTTCCATCGAATGACGTTCCGGCGCGGCGAAGTGCGCAGCGCGCGATTCGGATCCGATGGCGACACGCTCGTCTACAGCGCTGCGTGGGACGGCCAGCCTGCCGAGATCTACGTCGCAAACCGGCATTCGCCGGAAGCGCGGCCAGTCGCGCTCGCGAACGCGGAGCTGCTGTCGGTCTCGCGCGGAGCGGAGCTCGCGATCCTCCTTCGCCGCGACCGCCTCAGCGGCCTCGGCACACTGGCGCGCGTGCCGGTCGCCGGGGGCACGCCGCGCGAAGTCGCCGATCAGGTACTCGCGGCCGACTGGCTGCCCGACGGCAACAACCTGGCGATCATCCGCGTCAGCGAAGGCAAGAATCGCATCGAAGATCCGATCGGAAACGTCCGGTACGAGACGGCGCATCAGCTCGATTACATTCGTGTCGCGCCGGACGGCAACCGCCTCGCGTTTCTGGAAACGTACGGCGGCAAATCGGACGTCGTGGTCCTCGATCCGAAATCGCGGACGCCGCAGGCGATCGCGCGCGGATGGCAGCACGGCGCGAACGGCCTCGCATGGACGCCGGACGGAAAGGAGCTCTGGCTCACCGGCACCGACACCGCGGCGCCTCCGGCGCTGTATGCGGTGAACGTCGGCACCGGCGACACGCGCCTCGTCACCCGCCTGACAGGATCGATGCGCCTGTACGACATCTCGGCGCAGGGACGCGTGCTGCTGTCGGATGGTTTGTGGCGGGCGGCGCTCGAGTATCAGGCGCCCGGCGAGACCGCCGAGCGCGACATGTCGTGGCTCGACTGGTCGATGCTGGCCGACATTTCGAACGACGGGCACTCGCTCCTTTTCAACGAGACGCGCGAAGGCGGCGGCGCGAACAGCTCCGTCTACCTGCGCGACATCAACGCGCCGACGCCGGTGAAAATCGGCGAGGGATTCGGCGACGCGCTCTCGCCCGACGGCAAGCTCGTGCTCGCGCACATCGGCGACAAGCTCGCCGTGCTGCCGACCGGCAGCGGCGAGCCGCGCGAGCTGAAGATCGAAGGCGCGTTCGATCGCGGCGCGGTATGGCTGCCCGACAACCATTCCGTGATCATCGCCGGCGCGCTGAAAGATCACGGCTACGCGCTGCATCTGCTCGACACGCTCGACGAGAACGAGAAAACGATCTCGCCGGAGAACATTTTCGGCGACGCCTATCGCCCGTTCGCCGTGTCCCCCGACGGACGCTTCGTCGCCGGCATGACGAAAGACGAAACGATCGCCCTCTATCCGTTAGGCGGCGGCAATCCGATCGCGGTCAGCGGCGCGCAGAAAGGCGAAGTGCCGATCCAGTGGGGCGCCGACGGCCTCTCGCTCTTCGTCTACCGCCCGACAGACCTTCCGGCGCAAGTCGTGCGCATCAACCTCACCACCGGCGCGCGCGATGTGTGGAAGCAGTTCTCGCCGACCGATCCGGCCGGCGTCTACAAAATCGCGCCGATCTGCATGACACCCGGCGCCGCCTCCTACGCGTACGACGCGCTGCGGAGCGTGAACGATTTGTACGTCGCTGAAGGGCTGCAATAAGCGCGAAGGATGAAGGATGAATGACGTCGTGCAAGTTTGCCGCTGACACATTCATCCTTCATCCCTCATCCTTCATCCTTTTCGCAGCGGCCTTTCTCGCCGGCATCGTCAACTCCATCGCCGGCGGCGGGACGCTGATTTCATTTCCGAGCCTGCTCTGGATCGGTCGCAACGCGATCATCGCGAACGCGACGAGCACCATCGCGCTGTGGCCCGGCTCGTTGTCGGGCATGCTCGGCTTCCGCCGCGATCTGGCGACCCTGCCGCGGCGGCTGTACATCCTCATCGTTCCTTCGCTGGCCGGCGGGATCGCAGGCGCGATGCTGCTGCTGCACACGAGCACGAAGACCTTCGAGCGGCTCGTTCCGTGGCTGATCCTCGGCGCGACCATGCTGCTGGCGTTTCAGGGCGTGATCACCAAACGCATCCCGCATCGCTGGCCGCTCGGCCTCATCATCCTCCTGCAGCTGCTCGTCGCTTTTTACGGCGGCTACTTCGGCGCCGGAATCGGCATCCTCATGCTCGCCGCGCTCGGACTGATCGGCCTCACCGACCTGCATCAGATGAACGGGCTGAAAAATCTGCTGGCGATCTGCATCAACGGAGTCGCCGCGGTGTACTTCGCCGCTTCGGGTGCCGTGATCTGGTCCGACGCGATTCTGATGGCGATCGCCGCGATCGCCGGCGGCTTCAGCGGCGCGAAGCTCGCGCACGTGTTAGGCCGCAGGTTCGTGCGCGGCTTCGTGATCGCCGTCGGCCTCTGCATGACCGTCGCGCTATTTCTGAAGCGGTAGGAGCGCCGACGTGAACAAATCGACGTTCCGCTGCATCACGTCCTCGCGCTCCTGCGGAACGCGCGGCGTGTGTCCCGGGCTGTGGTAGATCACCATCGTGACGTCGACACCGAGCTCCTGCAACGAGCGATAGAGCATCGTCCCCTGCGACAGCGGCACGCGATCGTCGCCGTCGTCCTGCTGAATCAGCACGCGCGCGCTCGACGCTTTCAGATGCCAGAGCGGACTGTGCTCGCGCAGGAGATCGAGCCACGGCTTCGCGCGGAAGTAGCTCGGAATGAACGCGCGGATGTCGGTCGTGCCGTGAAACGACAGCAGATCGACGACCGGTGCGCCAATCGATATCGCCCTCAGCCGGTCGCTGTGCCCTTCGGCCCATGCGGCCATGAATCCGCCGTAGCTCCAGCCCATGAGACCCAGACGATCGGGGTCGGCGATGCCTTCGGCGATGAGCGTGTCGATTCCGGCGTTGATGTCGATCCAATCCATGCCGCCCCAGTCGTTTCGATTTGCTTCCCGAAACTTCTGGCCGTAGCCGCCGGTGCCGCGCGGATTCGGACGCAGCACCGCGAACCCGTCCTCCGCGAAGACATTCACGGGGTACAGCGAGCCGAGGTATCCCGTGAAGGATTGTTCGTGGTGGGAGGCGGGGCCGCCGTGCACGAACGTGAGCAGAGGAACGCGTTTGCCGGCCGTGTAGCCGATCGGCAGCGTGAGCAGGCCTTCGATCTCCAGTCCGTCCTTCGGATTTTTCCATTTGATGAGCTTCGTCTCGGGGATCTGCTTGTCGCGAAGCGCGTCGTTGTGATGCGTGATCTGCCGCGGCGAGAACGCGCTCGTCGACGAAACGCAGATCTCGGGCGGCGCGGTGAGCGACTGCATCACGAATGCGAGCGTGTCGCCGCGGACGTCGAGGTTCTCGATGACGCCCTCGAAATGGGAGAACGGCTGCGCGCCGCGAAAGATCTGAGAAGTCGTTCCGGTCGGCCCGCTGAACCAGGGCATCTCGCCCGACCAGACGACGCGCTCGGGCGTGCGGTCGTACGCCGGCGCGAACTTCCGGGGGGTGCCTCCGCTCACCGGCACGGTGTCGATCTCTTCTTCGCGCAGCCAGTCGGCGTCGCCGCCGGTGCTGAGAAACGCGATCGTCTTTCCGTCGGGTGAGAAAATCGGATTGCGATCCGATCCGGGCTGCGTGACGAGCGGGCGCACTTCGCCGCCGCGCGTGATGAGTGCGATGTCGGAGTTTTCAAAGTCCTGAATCGGCATCTTCGGCTCGCGCTGCGCCGCCAGCATCGATCCGTCGGGCGACCACGAGACGTTGGTGAACGAGTCGGTGCCGTGCGTGAGGGCGGTGACGCGGCGCGATTCGAGATCGAGCAGGTAGAGCTGCGAAGGGCGCGATTGTTCGCCGACGACGCGCTCGTATTTGTCGTTTGGCGCGGCGTCGCGCATCGTGAAGGCGATCGTTTTCCCGTCCGGCGAAAACTCGAAATCGCCAATGCCGCCCTTTTCGTCGGTGAGCTTTTGCGCCTCACCGCCGTTCGCACCGATGATCCAGATGGCGTTGCGACCGCCGTCGCGGTCGGAAAGGAAGGCGATCGTCTTTCCATCCGGCGACCAGCGCGGATGATTCGAAGTCGCGTTGCTGCGCGTGAGCTGGAGATCAAACGATCCGTCCGTCGCCGCGAGCCAGAGGTCGGCGTCGTAGGCGCTGCGTTCCATGTCGGCGCGCGTGAGGACATACACGACGCGCTTCGCGTCGGGCGAGAGAATCGGCGTCGAGGGGCTCGGCATCGTGGCGATGTCGTGAATCGTGAGCGCGGTGGCGAGGAGAGCGGCGAACATGGCCGCGTATTCTACGGTGTGGAATGCGCCAGCAGCGCTCGGGTCGCGGGATGCTTCGGATTGATCAGCACGTCGTTCGCAGCGCCCTGCTCCACCACTTCGCCCTCCGCGAGGATGACCACGCGATCGGCGAAGGCGCGCGCGAAATCGTCGTCGTGCGTCGTGATCAGCAGCGTGCGTCCGCCGGCCGTCAGCTTGCGCAGCGTCTCGCCCAGCTCGCCGCGGCGCGCGGGATCGAGCGACGCGGTCGGCTCGTCCATCAGCAGCAGCGGCGGATCCATCGCCATCGCCCGTGCGATCGCCACGCGCTGGGCCTCGCCGCCGGAGAGCTCGCGCGGAAGCGCATCGCGACGATGACCGACGCCGAGGAGCGCGAGCAGCGCCATGGCGCGCTCGGCGGCGTCCTTGCGCGCGACGTGGCGGACGTGCACCGGCGCGAGCGTCACGTTGTGCAGAGCGGTCAGATGCTCGAAGAGGAAGTGGTACTGAAACACCATGCCGACGTCTTTGCGGTCGATCGAGATCGAGCCGTCATACGACTCCAGTCCGGCGATGCAGCGCAACACGGTCGTCTTCCCGCCGCCGGACAGCCCCATGAGCGCGAGGATCTCGCCGCGGCGAGCGGCGAGATTCACGCCGCGCAGGATCTGCCGCTCGCCTCGAGTGAGGCGGAGGTCCTCGATCGTCAGGATGTCGCTGCCTGCCAACGTTCCTCCAGAACACGCGCCAGCCGCGACAGCGGCAGCGAGAGAACGAGATACAGCGCGGCGCAGAGCACGCCGGGAACGACCCAGCTGCCGATGTTCGCGGCGAAGATCTGCGTCTGCTTCGTCAGCTCGACGACCGTGATCACCGAGACGAGCGACGAGTCCTTGAGCAGCGCGACGAAGTCGTTCGTCATCGGCGCCAGCGCGAGGCGGAACGCCTGCGGTCCGCGGATCAGCCGCAGCACCTGCGTCTCCGTCAGGCCGAGCGTGCGCGCGGCTTCCAGCTGTCCGCGCGGAACCGCGAGGAGCGCGCCGCGATAGATCTCGCTCTCGTACGCCGCGTAGTTCAAACCGAGGCCTAACAGAGCGGCGAAAAACGCGGGGAGGAGGACGACGCTCGACAGGCCGTAGTACAAAACGAAGAGCTGCAGGAGCACCGGCGTACCGCGTACGACCTCGACGTAGATCGTCAGGATCGAGCGGATGAGCGCGTTGCCGTACACGCGCCCGCTGGCGATCACGATCCCGACGACGATTGCCAGCGCCATCGACGCGCACGAGAGAATGATCGTGACGACGGACGCGCGGAGAAGCGCGGGGATGTACGCGGCAACGACGCTGCCGGCGTTCGTTGTCGGTTGTCTGTTCTCCGTTGTCCGTTGTTGTCCGGCCAGCACGCGGTGGAAGAACGCCGGTTGCGACGCGTCCCAGATTCCCCACTTCTGATAAATGCGCTCGAGCGTTCCGTCGCGCATCCGCGCTTTCAGCACGTTGTTGATCTCGTCACGCAGCTCGCCGTTGCGTTTCGCGAGCACGACGACGTAGTGGCCCGGGATCACGGCTTGCGGCTCGATGTACAGGCCGCGGATCGCGCGCGTGCGCCGCGCGGCGATGATGTTGTCGAGCAGCACGGCGTCGACCCTACCCTGCCGCAGATCGGTGTACGGATGCACGTCGTCGTCGTACGAGATGAGCGTCACCGGCTGGTCCTTCAGATAGTCGTACGCGATCGTGCCGCTGAGCGTCGCCACCTTGTGTCCGCGAAGATCGGCCATCGTGTGAAAGCGGTCGTGATCCTCCGCGCGCACGGTGATCACTTCATGAAATTCGTAGTACGGCACCGTGACCGCGTGCTCCGCGCGCCGCGCCGGCGTGTCCTCGACGCCGCTCATGCCCATCTCGAAGTCGCCGCGCTCGACCGACTGATCGATCTGCTGAAACGCGACCTGCACGAATTGCGGCTTTCGCCCGAGGCCTTTCGCGATCTCGCCCGCAACTTCGACGTCGAAGCCTCGCACCACCGAGGGATCGCGCGGATCCGCTTCGACGAACGGCGCGCCGCCTTCCTCATCGCCGCCCCAGCGGAGGGGCGGGAGGGCGGTCGCTGCGACGATCATTGCTGCCGCAATCACAAGGATGAAGGATGAAGGATGAAGGA
>DATIZY010000250.1:0-10731 GCA_035516895.1 Thermoanaerobaculia bacterium
TTCGCGGGGGTCAGAGCTGTACTTGTGATTTTTCTACCGGGAGTAGAACCTTTTCGGCGCCGACGGTAGAAAAATCACAAGTACAGCTCTGACCCCCGCGAACGGAATGGCGAAAAGGCGTGTTGTTGAGGGCATGAAGAACTCGTGGACAGGCGGCGAGGCCGCCCGCCCCATCGAGAACGGCGACGAGAGTCTGGCCGTGGCCGTCCATCGCCTGGAACCGGGCGCGTTCGAGCGCATGATCGAGCGCTTCGAGGCGCCGCTCTACGGCTATGCGCACGGGATCCTGCAGAACGCCTTCGATGCACAGGAAGTCGTGCAGGACGCGATGATGCGCGCGCATCGAGCGCTCACCCGGCAGTACAGCGAAGACCGTTGCGCGGCGCTCGCCCTTCGGCCCTGGCTGTTTCGCACGGTCCGCAATCTCTGTCTCAACAAGCGCCGCGGAAAACGACACGAGCTCGAGCAGCCGCTCGGCAACTTCGACGACGGCCGCCTGGGCCCGTTCGTTCATCTCGAGGGTTCGGACCTCGAGCGCAAACAGGAGATCGAGCTGCTCCGCCGCGCCATCGCGCTTCTGCCGGTCGATGCGCGCGAGCTGATCATGCTTCGATTCATGGAAGAGATGTCCTACGGAGAAATCGCAAAGACCGTCGGAGCGACGGAGGCGTCGCTGCGAGGAAAAGTGTTCCGCTCACTCAAGCTGCTTCGAGAGGCGCTGGAAAAAAAGGGAGTCGCGTATGCGGTGTAGAACGACACTGACTCGCGTCGACGCGCTTCGCACCGGAGAGTTGCCCGTCGAAGAACATCGCGCGGTCGAAGAACACCTGAAATCCTGCAGCAGCTGTTTTGAATCGGTCGAAGACATCGAGCATCTCGCGAATGCGGTGAAGTCGCTCGCCCTCGTTCCTCCGCGATCGCTGCGCGATGCGGTTCGCCCCGCGGACTTTTGCGATCAGGTCGAAAACGTCTGGGTCGCGTTCGCGGACCGCTCGATTCGCATGATCAGCGGACGCTCGCTCGACGATCTCCGCTCGTGGTACGGCAAGCGCTACGGCCGCACGCTCGAGCGCGCCTCGATTCCCGAGCCGCTGCGCAAGCAGGTGGTCGCGGCGATCCACGGCGAAGGCGTCGACAAGCCTCTCGTCGACCTCGGCGACGCCTCCGAGCTCGAGCGTTCTGTGCTGCAGACGCTGCTCGAGATTCCCAAGGGCGAAGTGCGCAGCTACTCCTGGCTCGCCGAGCAGGTCGGCAAACCTCGCGCCGTGCGTGCGGTCGCGAACGTCGTCGCGAGGAACTGCGTGCCGTTCATCCTCCCGTGCCATCGCGTCGTGCCGGCCGGCGGCGGTGTCGGCAAGTACGCGTATGGCAGCAAAATGAAACGCGATCTCTTGCGCCGCGAAGGCGTCGACGTCGAACAGCTCGACGCGCTCGAGCGCGAGGGCGTCCGCTTCATCGGCTCGAAGACGACAAAGATCTTCTGCTTCCCGACGTGCCGAGACGCGCGACGCATCCGCGAGGAGAACCGCGTCCCTTTTCACCAGGCCGGCGAAGCGAGAGAGAAAGGATTCCGTCCGTGTCAGCGATGCCGGCCGAGAGTGGCCTGACTGCGAGCGGCGAGCGGCGAGCAGCGAGCAGGTCCTCGCAGCTCGCGCTGTTCCGCTCGTCGATCGCCGCCCGCCACCCGCTCGACATCCACGCGATCAGCATCCCGTTCGGCGCGTTCACCGGCGACTTCTATTCGGTCCATCGGGCCGCGGATCGATTGTGGTTCACGTTAGGCGACGTGGCGGGCAAAGGCCTGTCGGCCGCGGTCGTCATGGCGATGATTCAGGAGGAGCTCGAACGCACGACGTGCGACGATCCGGCGGCAAACATGATGCGGCTGCACACGTTTCTGCGGCCGGTAGTGGCGCGGAATCGCTTCGCGACCGTCGTGACCGGCTACGTGCGCGACGACGGCACGCTCGCGATCGCAAACGGCGGCCACTGTCCGCCGCTCATCGTCCGCGCCGACGGCAGCGTGGAAGAAATTGCTTCGACAGGTCCGGTCATCGGTGTCCTCCCGATGTCGCAGTGGCGTACGTTTCAGACGACGCTCGCGGAGGGTGAGTCGCTCGTGCTGTACACGGACGGAGTGATCGAAACACGTTCCGCGGACGGAGAAGAATTCGGAGCGGATCGCCTCATCACCGCGCTCGCAGGCTCGGACGCTGAAGAAGTTGCGCAGAGCGTCGTGAACGCGGTGAATCGTTACGGAAAACGCGAAGACGATCTGACGATTCTCGTCATCCGGCGCTGACAAATCTCGAGATGTGGGCGGCGGTACGGCCGCCGCACGCCAGAAAACACGAACGGCGATGCACAAGTCGCACCGCGTGAGCGCCCTCGTGCTGGCTGCCGCGCCGCAGCGCCGCCCGGCCTCAGGCCCGCTCCGCGATGGCACCTGCGCATCGCTCGCAGAAACTTCTCATTGCGATCCGCATGCCCAAGTACAATTCGAGCGAGTGGTCCCTCTCCTCGCAGTCGCGCTTTGGGCGCAGACTGTCCTTCCGCCGGAGATTCCGTGGAACGGAAAGAGCCGCGCGCTGATCGCGGCACCGGACGACAAGTGGATCACCGTCGCCGAGAAAACGAATTTTCACGCGACGCCGACCTATGAACAGACCGTCGCGTATCTGCGCCAGATGGCGCTCGCCGCCCCGGAGCTGCGCCTCGTCTCCCTCGGCCGCTCGACCGAAGGACGCGACATCTGGATGGTCGTCGCCTCGCGCGACCGCCTCTTCACGCCGGAGACGCTGCATCGCAGCATGCGGCCGACGCTGCTGGTGCAGGCGGGAATTCACGCCGGCGAGATCGACGGCAAAGACGCCGGCCTGATGCTGCTGCGGGAACTCACGGTCGGCGGGCGATGGCGCGCGCTGCTCGATCGCGCGAACCTGCTGTTCATCCCGATCGTCAACGTCGACGGCCACGAGCGTACGTCGGAATTCAATCGCATCAACCAGCGCGGCCCCGACGTGACAGGCTGGCGAACGAACGCGCGCAATCTCGACCTCAACCGGGATTTCACGAAGCTCGATACGCCGGAAGTGCGCGCGGTGGTCCGGGCGCTCGATGAGTGGAGGCCCGATCTTTACATGGATATCCACGTAAGTGACGGCGCCGACTACCAGTACGACATCACCTTCGGATGGAACGAGGCCGGCTACTCGCCGCATGCGGTCCGCTGGCTGCGCTCGACGCTCGCACCGCAGCTCAACTCCGCACTTCGCCAGATGGGCCACATTCCGGGACCGCTGATCCCCGACGATCTCTCGCAGGGCCTGACGGTTCCGAATTTCCCGCCGCGCTTCGCCAGCGGCTACGGCGACCTGCGCCACATCCCCTCGATCCTCGTCGAAACGCACTCCCTCAAACCCTACGAACAGCGCGTCCTCGGCACCCTCGTTTTGATGCAGGCGGCGCTGCAGACGCTCGGCGAAGAAGGGCCTCCGATCAAGCGCGCCGTCATGAGCGATTCCGAGGGGCGGGTGGATCCGGTGCCGCTCGCGTTCAAGGCTTCCGCCGGCGTCTCGGCAATGGAGCCGGAGATGATGGATCTGCTGCTCGTCGAATCGCACACCGTCCCCTCGCAAATTTCCGGGACGAACCGCGTCGAATACGACGGCAAGCCGGTCACCGTTCGCCTCCCCGTCTACCACCAGACCGCGGTAGCTGCCTCGGTGCCGAGGGCGAAGGCCTACTGGATTCCGCCGCAGTGGAGCGACATCGCCGACCGGCTGAAGATGCACGGCATCGCGGTCGAACGCATCAGCGATCCGCGCGAAGTGGACGTCGACGTCTACCGGCTCGACGATCCGAAGTTCGATCGCCAGCCGTTCGAAGGACACGTGCGGGTCACCGCGACGCCGGTGCTCGAGCATCAGAAGCGCCGCTTTCCCGCCGAGTCGTTCCGCGTCTCGACGGATCAGCCGCTCGGCGACCTCGTCACAATCCTGCTCGAACCCTCCTCGGCCGATTCGCTGCTGCAGTGGGGATTTTTTCAGCCGATCTTTCAGCGCACGGAATACGGCGAGCCGTACATCGTCGAGCCGTTGGCCGAGCAGATGCTCGCGGCCGATCCCGCGCTCAAGGCGGAGTTCGAAAAACGGCTGGCAACGGATGAGGCGTTTCGATCGAGCCCCGAAGCGCGGCTCGACTTCTTCTATTCGCGGTCGCCGTACGCGGATTCTGCGTGGCGCGTTTATCCCATCGCGCGCGAAAGGTGATTCCCAGCGGAGTCGAGCACATCCTTCGTTCTCCGTCTCCTCCGTCCTCTCTGCGAAGAAAAGCGGTCGGCAGGAAACGTGAATATTGAGGACGTGCAAATGATGGCAAGCAGAACAGGAGATGACGAGCCGCGGCGCAACAGCCTCGAGTTCGATGACGACGACACATTGCGAGAAGTCGGTGAAGAACGCGACTTCGCCGCCGACGATGACGAGGCCGATCCCGCCGATCGACGCCGCGATCCGCTACGACTGCCGCATTAACGCAGCAGCCACAATCCGGTTTCCTCGTCCTTCTGCCGCGTGAGTTTCGCTCCGGCGTCGCTGAAGAAAATCTCGAGCGTCGGCCGAACGATGCCGCGGATCAGATGACCTCCGACCGTCGCCCCACCACGGCGGCCGAGGACGACGTGAGCGTGAAGGCGGCGCCCGTCGGAGGACGTGGCGACATTGCCGATCATCGAAAGCACTTCGACCTGATCGAAGATCTCGATGTGCTCGTACTGCTTCGTGTCCCAGTTCCAGTACGCGACGGTCGCTTCGCGAAAGGCACCGATCGCGTGGAAGCTCGCGCCGTCGATCGAGTTCCGGTTCGCGAAGTCTTTGATCGATTCGAGCGCGTCGTCGCCGGTGTGCAGAATGAGATTCATCGAAACAGGTCCGCGATGTCGATTGCGACGTCGTACGGATGGCCATCGTTGCCGTTCGTGAGCACGACGACCGCGAGATGCTTCCGGGGAAAGCGGACGATCGCGTTTCGAAATCCGATCGTCTCGCCGGTGTGTGAGACGAGGAGCATGCCGCGATGCTCGCTGATGCGCCAGCCGAAGCCGTACTGCACGCCCGCATCATCCGTCTGGGTCCGGGGAACGATGGCTTCGTCGAAGCGGCCCCTCTCGAGCCAGGCGATCCAGTGCACGAGATCGTCGATCGACGTGTAGATGCCGCCGTCGCCTAACACGGCGCTGGTGAGGCTTTGATCGGTGCGGCGCCAGTGGATCTCGCTCGGCGGACCTTGAACGACAGCGCCGAAGGGAGTCACCGGATCGGCGCCGTTCTGCGGCCGCGCCGTCGTTGAGGACGCCGGCAGCGCCGCCGGATCATTGCCGGCGAAGCTGTATCCGTATGCGCGGTTGGACACTGTCGAGATGCCTTCTTCGAATGCGACCGTGTTGTTCATCCCGGCCGGTTTGAAAATCTTCTCGCGAAGAAAATCGGCAAATCGCATGCCGGAGACGCGCTCCACGATCAGCGCGAGGAACGCGTATCCGGTGTTGCTGTAGCGATACCTCGTGCCGGGCGGAAAGTATGTGTGGTCGGTCGTCGAGAGCAGCGCGAGAACATCGGCGTCATGCAGCTGCTTTTTCGTCCCGGGCGCAATGAGGTCTTCGTAGTCGAGCAGCCCCGACGTATGCGTCAGCAGATGCCGAATGGTAACGGCGTTCGCATACGCGGGCATCTCGGGCAAATACTTCGTGATCGGATCGTCGAGCGGGATCCCGGTGAGAAGCACCGCCGCGGCGGTGAATTGTTTGGTGAGCGATGCGAGGCGGTAGTTCGTCTCGGGCGTCGCGCGAGTGGACTCTTCGACATTCGCGAAGCCGTAGCTTTTTCGAACGAGCACACGGCCGTCGCGCACGACGAGCACGCTCGCGCCGGGCGCGTTGTGCGCCGTGTAGTCCCGCATCGTCATGTCGATGTGATCCCGCGGACGCACGGAGGCGCATCCTAGCGCGGCAAACGCGAGAGCAGCGAATACTCCTTTTCGTGCGGCACGTACGAATCGTCGGGACGCAACTCGCTCACCCATTTCGCCTCCGCGACTTCTTCGGCATCGAGCTCGAGCGACGCGATGTCGACGTCGCGCCGCACCACGAAGATCTCGTGAAATTCATTATCATAATATGTATTGTTATTGAGAAGACATGATTCGCGAAGCGTCACGATGAACTTCAGCTCGTCCGGAGCGATCGTCAATCCCAGCTCTTCGAACGTTTCACGAATCGCGGCATCGATCGCCGACTCTCCCGCCGACAGATGCCCGGCCGCGGAGACGTCCCACAATCCGGGATTGTTTTCCTTGCGCAGCGAGCGGCGCTGAAGGAGGATGCGGCCGTCCGGTGCGACGATCCAGATGTGCGCCGCGCGATGCCAGTCGCCGTCGCGATGAATCGCCGCTTTCGATTTGCGCTCGCCGGTCGGGCGACCGTCGGGTGTGAGGACATCGATCAGCTCCACGAACGAGTGCCGCCTGCGTCACTCATCAATTGTCGTCGCTGATGACTTTGTCGAGAAACCGTTTCTCATCGGCTTCGCGAGCGGCGGTATCCGCGGACTCTTCGCCGCGTCGCGCCTCGCTCGTGCAGAACGACGGCTCGTGGTCGGTGAGCACCGTGACGGAGGTCGCCTTGAGCAGGTCTTTCGTGGGCCACGTGCCGTGCACCTCCAGCAGATCGCCGGATTTGAGCGACGCGACGCGCACGCGGCCGTCGGGACCGTATGCCGATTTCGCGTCGACGCGAACGTAGCGCCGATTCGGAAGATGCAGGCTGAAAAAGTCGCTCTTCCCCTCGCGGACGGCGAAGCGTCCCGTGACGGTGCGATGGGAGCGGAAGATCGAGTCGAAGAGCGCATCGTCGACGCGCATCGTGACCTCGATCGATTGCGCGCGCAGCCCCTCCGATCTGCTGCGCTCCGCTTCGATGTGCACGCGATCGCCGGGCCGCAGATCGGCGCGATCGTAGTCGTGCGCTCGATACCGCGGCGACACCGAAGACGGGATCGACACGCGCACGCGCGGACCGTTGTCGGAGCTGACGATCAGACGGTCGATCGCGCGGTTCATCCGGCAGACCGTCCCGTTCACGGAGATCAATGCGGCGAGGAGCAGCCAGCTCATGGCAAATACCTCCGGGTCGGAATGCCCTCCGCTTTACTGATGCTCAGCTGCGCGAGAGTCTGTGTCAGCCGGCGCCCTTCTTCGTCGGCCAGCTGGTACGTCTGGCAGAGGAGATCGACATAGTACGGCCGGACGTCGATGGAGATCGTGAAGCCGTTTGGCGGCTGCTCGGCGCGCGTCGTCTCGGTGCGGCGCCACTTGCCGTCGATCAGCTCGCAGCGCCGGAAGCGATCGCCCTTGCCTTCGATGTAAAAGTACGGACCGAGGGGAGGCAGACCGCGCGCGTTCGCTTTCTGTTCCTCGAGCGCGTGGATCACGTACGATGCGATCAGCTCGCGCAGCACGCGATCGGAGTCGCCGATCGTCTCGCGGATGCTCAACCCGCTCTGATACATGCTCTTCTCGCCCGGTTTTTTCGCGAACGAGTAGAGCGTGCAGCGCACGACCTTCACGATGACCTGAAGGGGCATCCCCTTCCATTCGAATCGCAGCTCGTGCTCGGTGCCGGGCGCGAAGCGCGCGTCGCTCACCACGCGCGCGCCGTTGAGCGACACGTCTTTGAGCGTTACCTCGACGTCATGCATGTGGCCGACGATCGGCTCATCGAAGTGGATTCGATGGAACTGCCGCCGGTCTTCAGGATGGAGGTTTTCCTCCGGTTTCGAAGCGTCTTCTGGACCCGTCACGCGATGGGAAAAGTATAGTCTCAACGGCAGATCTCGGGCCTCGGGCGTGGGGCGTCGGGGGTCGGGGCTCAGGCGTGAGGCGTCGGGCGTCGGGTCTCAGGTCTCAGGCGTCGGGCGTCGGGCGTCAGACCTCGGGCGTCAGGGCCGCGGATCGTGCTGGGCGCAAGGCGTTAAGTCCTCGGCGCTAAGCTTGGACGCTAAGCCCTAGGAATTTGGTGTCGTCTCGGTGTTAGATGTGCTGAATCGCGCTGACAACTGAAATGTGAGATCGACAAGTGCGAAGTGACTCATGAAACCAACGCTGAACGCCGAACGCCTAACGCCTAGGGCCTAACGCCTAACGCCAAAGACCCGACGCCAAAGACCCGACCGCCTGAGACCCGACGCCCGACGCCTGACGCCCGACGCCCGAGACCTGCCACCGATGACACAGCTCGCCCGACGCCTCGGTCCCTTCGACGCGACGATGATCGTCATGGGCGGCATCATCGGCTCCGGCATCTTCATCAATCCGTACGTCGTCGCGCAGCAGGTGCATACGGCCGCGTTGATCGTCGGCGCGTGGGCGGCGGGCGGTGTCATCGCCCTTCTCGGCGCGTTCATTTACGCCGAGCTCGCTGCGCTGCGGCCGGAGGTCGGCGGTCAATATGCGTACCTTCGCGACGCGTACCATCCGGCGGTCGCGTTTCTCTACGGCTGGGGGCTGCTGCTCGTCGTGCAGACGGGCGGGATGGCGGCGGTTGCCGCGACATTCGGCAAGTATTTCGTCGAGCTGACCGGCGCAGGACGCGGCGATGTGCTCGTCGCCGCGACCGCGCTCGCCGCGCTCACGCTCGTCAACTGCTTCGGCGTGCGCAGCGGAAGCAATACGCAGAGCGTGCTGATGCTGCTGAAGCTCGCCGCGATCGCCACATTGATCATTGTCGGTTTCCTCGGCCATGGCGTGCCGCAACCGTCCGCCGTTCCGGTTCACGACACGCTTCTCTCCTTCGGAGCGGCGATGACACCGGTGATGTTCGCCTACGGCGGATGGCAGACCGCGAGCTTCGTCTCCGGCGAGATGAAAAATCCGAGGCGCGATCTGGCGATCGGGCTGCTGTTGGGGGTTGCCGGCGTGATCGCCGTCTACCTTCTCGTCAACATCGTTTGCCTTCACGTCCTCGGGCCGGCGGGACTGGCGGCGACCAGCACGCCGGCGTCCGCGGTGATGCGCCGCGTCCTCGGTCCGCGCGGCGCGCAGATCATCGCGGTCGGAATCGCGATCTCCGCGCTCGGATTTCTGAGCCAGAGCATGCTCACGGCTCCGCGCGTCTACTACGCGATGGCGGCGGACGGCGTTTTCTTCCGCGCGGTCGCGCGCGTGAACGCGGCTACGCACGTGCCGGTAGTTGCGATCGTGCTGCAGGGCGTGGTGGCGATCATCATCACGCTTTCCGGGACGTACGAGCAGATCCTGAGCTACGTCGTCTCGGTCGATTTCATTTTTTTCGGATTGACCGGACTGGCACTGTTTGTTTTCCGGCGCCGCCTCCCGCCCGCCCCGTTCCGCACGCCCGGACATCCGGTGACAACTGCGATTTTTGTCTGCGCATGCTGGGTCGTCGTCGCGGCGACGATCGCTCGGAACCCATTGAACAGCGCGATCGGAATCGGCATCCTGCTTGCCGGCCTCATCGCGTACTTTTTCTGGCGCGGTGCCGGGGCGCGGAAGCGAATGGCCTAACACTTTGCATCGGCTGCAAAGGTGGCGGCGAACCGCGGTTCGGCATAAATTATCCGCGATGCGAAAACGTGTCCTTCTCGTTCTGGTGCTCCTCGGTTCGATGCTTCTGTCCGCGCAGGCTGCGCGCAGGCACGCCTCGCAGCCCGGCCCTACCGACTACTCGATCAACTTCATCGAGCACTACATTTCGCAAGAGGACGTCATCTACATCCGGCCGGGCCTGACCATCAACATCAACTCGATCACCATTCCTGCAGATCGCCGCCCGGTCGTCGACGTCACGCTGACCGACAGCGCCGCTCAACCGATCGATCGCCTCGGCAAAGTGACGCCGGGCGTCGTCACGCTCGGCTTCGTCCTCGGCTGGTACAACCCGGACACGCGGCAATACGTCAACGATCGCCTCGTCACCGTCACCTCTCCGGCGAACAGTCCGAACCCGGGTGCAACGGCCACTCAAGCCGCGGCCGACGCCGGCGGCACGTACACCGATCTCGACCTCGGCCACTTCACGTATCGGTTCGGGACGGTGCTTCCGGCGAATGACGATGCGACCAAAACGCACACGCTCGCGGTGTACGCGAACCGCAACCTGCAGGACACGCTCGGGAAGACGTACCTTGCGGACGTCGAGCGCGACTTCCGCCCCGACGGTCAGCCGGTGACCGAGACGTGGGACAAGATCAACGTCGCCACGTCGTGCAACAACTGCCACGATCCGCTCACGGCGCACGGCACGACCGGACGCATGAACCCGAAAACATGCGCGCTCTGCCACCAGCCGCAGTCGACCGATCCAGACACCGGCAACACCGTCGATTTCAAAGTGATGATCCACAAGATTCACATGGGCGCGCAGCTTCCGAGCGTCCTCGCGGGCCATCCGTACCAGATCATCGGCTTTGGTCAGGCGGTCAATGATTTCTCCACGGTCGTCTTTCCGCAGGACATCCGCAATTGCGCGAACTGCCATGAAGGCACCGATCCGAAGGCCAGGCCGTCGCAGTCTTTCGCCTGGTACACGTATCCGTCGCGCGCGGCGTGCGGTTCGTGCCACGACAACATCGACTGGACGACAGGAGCGAATCATCCCGGCGGGCCGCAGGCCGACGATTCCGCCTGCGCGTCGTGCCACGTGCCCGACAGCGGCCA
>DATIZY010000251.1:0-11504 GCA_035516895.1 Thermoanaerobaculia bacterium
GCCAAGGAACGGGCATTTTTTTTGGCGCCGCTTCGCGGCGAGTTGTCTGTTGTCTGTTGCCGAAAAAGACAGACAACAGAAAACAGACAACAGACAACGCGCGCCGGAGGCGCGCTCTTAGAATCCGATCGGGTGCCACACGGTCTTCATCTCCTGAAATTCGAAGATGGCGTACGGCGATTGAGAGAGCCGCGCGTCGGACCAGCCGATCGACTCGGCGTCGAAGCGGACCACGCGCTTCACGTTTTCGGCCGCGGCCTTCTGCACGTTCGGCATTGCATCGCGCGCGACGCCGGTCGCGTCGATGGCGTTCACGTCCATGTGCGACGCGAGCCACGGCACGAGCTCGCTCTTCAACCCGGAAATGAGATTGATGACGCCGCCCGGCACATCGGAGTTGGCGAAGACTTCGGCGAGCGTGATCGCGGCGAGCGGACGCGATTCGGAGGTGATCACCACGACGGTATTGCCGCCGACGATCGCCGGCGCAACGCGGCTCACCAGGCCTAACAACGCAGGCTCTTCCGGCGCGACGATGCCGACGACGCCCGTCGGCTCCGGCACGGTGAAGTTGTAGTACGGCCCGGCGACCGGATTCACGCTGCCGACGACCTGGGGATACTTGTCGCTCCAGCCGGCGTAGTACACCCAGCGATCGATCACCGCATCCATTTCCTTGCGTGCTTCGCTTGCCGAGGAGCCCTGTTTGCGCAGCTCGTCGACGAGCTCCGCTGCACGCGACTCGCAGACTTCGGCGATGCGATAGAGAATCTGGCCGCGGTTGTACGCGGTCTTTCCGCCCCATCCGGCAAAGGCTTTTCGCGCGGCGACGACGGCATTGCGCAAATCCTTGCGCGAGCCCCGGCACGCGTTCGCGATCAGCTTGTCGTCGTTCTTCACGGCGTAGAAACGTCCCGATTCCGTACGCGGAAACTCACCATTGATATACAGCTTGTAGGTCTTGCGAACGTTCAGTCTCGACATGATCACATGCAGCCCCGGCTGAGGCCGGGTCCGGACCGGCTGAAGCCGGTGCTCCATCTCTCAGGACAAAGTCACATACGGTGCGAGTCCGTGCAAACCGCCCTCGCGCCCGAATCCCGATTCCTTGTAGCCGCCAAACGGCGAGGTCGGATCGAACTTGTTGTACGTGTTCGCCCACACCACGCCCGCGCGCAGCTTTTGCGACATCTTCAAAATGCGCGAGCCTTTTTCCGTCCACACGCCGGCCGACAAACCGTAGGGAGTGTTGTTCGCTTTCTCGATCGCTTCTTCCGGCGTACGGAAGGTCAGCACCGAGAGCACGGGCCCGAAGATCTCTTCCTGTGCGATCCGTGACGATTGCGCGACGCCGGTGAAGAACGTCGGCCGGAACCAGAAACCGCGATCGGGAACGGAGCACGACGACTGGAACATCTCGGCGCCTTCTTCGACACCGCTTTCGACCAGCTCCTGAATCTTCTCGAGCTGGGCGCGCGAGTTGATCGCGCCGACGTCCGTGTTCTTGTCGAGTGGATTGCCGACGCGCAGCGTGCCGATCCGGTCGCGCAGCTTGCGAATCACCGGCTCGACGACGGACTCCTGAACGAACAGCCGCGACCCCGCGCAGCAGACGTGGCCCTGATTGAAGTAGATGCCGTTGATGATTCCTTCGATCGCCTGATCGAGCGGCGCGTCTTCGAAGACGATGTTCGGCGCTTTCCCGCCCAACTCGAGCGTCAGCTTCTTCTTCGTCCCGGCGCACGCGCGCTGGATCCGCTTGCCGACCTCCGTCGATCCCGTGAACGCGATCTTGTCGACGCCCGGATGCGCGACGAGTGCCGCGCCGGTTCCGCCTGCACCGGTGACGATGTTCACGACGCCGGGCGGCAGGTCGGCCTCGAGCACGATCTCGGCGAGCAGCATCGATGTCAGCGGCGTCGTCTCCGCCGGCTTGAGCACGATCGTGTTGCCCGCCGCGAGCGCCGGCGCGAGCTTCCACGCCGCCATCAGCAGCGGAAAGTTCCACGGGATGATCTGCCCCGCCACGCCGACCGGCGACACGCTGCGATTCGGAAACGCGTATTCGAGTTTGTCCGCCCAGCCGGCGTAGTAGAAAAAATGCGCGGCGGCGAGCGGGATGTCGATGTCGCGCGATTCTTTGATCGGCTTGCCGCCGTTCATCGTCTCGACCACCGCGAGCGCGCGCGATTTTTCCTGGATCAGGCGCGCGATGCGGAACACGTACTTCGCGCGTTCGCCCGGCGCGATCCTGCGCCACACCTTCTCGTACGCACGCCGCGCTTCGCGAACCGCGCGATCGACGTCTTCTGCATCCCCTTCCGCGACCTCCGCCAGCGTCTCCTCGGTCGCGGGATTGATGGTCTCGAACCAGCGCTTCGAATGCGGCTCGACGAACTCGCCGCCGATGAAGAGGTTGTACCGCTTCGCGATTTTGACGTGATCGGTCGACTCGAGCGACGGCGAATAGTGCCACTCCACGAGCGAGCTGCTCGCAGCGCCGGGAGCCAGACGATCGCGGGTTTCGAGAGTTGTCGTCATGAGGAATTTCGAATTTCGAATTTCGAATGAAGAATGCAGAATTGTTGATGGTAATTATACATGTTTTCTTAATTCGTCATTCGAAATTCGAAATTCGAAATTCAATCCATCGTGAAGTAGTCGCCGGATTGATACGCGCCCGTCTTCTCCTTCCGGATCTGCATCAGCACATCATTGAGCAGCGAAGAAGCCCCAAAGCGGAAGAGGTCGGGCGTCATCCATTC
Source organism: Thermoanaerobaculia bacterium (assembly GCA_035516895.1). Taxonomy (GTDB): domain Bacteria; phylum Acidobacteriota; class Thermoanaerobaculia; order Gp7-AA8; family Gp7-AA8; genus Gp7-AA10. Next base: position 2,766 of record DATIZY010000251.1, read on the forward strand.
CGCTCCCATGGTTTCGTAGAGGAGCACGAGGTACGCGAGCGCGAGCTTGGCGTTCGAGATGCCGCCGGCCGGCTTCATGCCGATCTTCTTCCCGGTGACGTGGTGAAAATCGCGGATCGCTTCGAGCATCACCAGCGTCACCGGCAGCGTCGCGTTGACGCCGACTTTGCCGGTCGACGTCTTGATGAAATCGGCCCCCGCGTACATCGCGATCAGCGAAGCCTTTCGCACCTGATCGTAGTTCGCGAGCTCGCCCGTTTCGAGGATCACCTTCAAATGCGCCGGCCCGCACGCCTCTTTCACCTCGGCGATCTCGTCGAAGACTTTCTGAGAATCGCCCGACAGAAATGCGCCGCGGTCGATCACCATGTCGATTTCGTCCGCGCCCGCGGCGACCGCCTGGCGCGTCTCCTCGACTTTGATCGATGTGAACGTCTGCCCGCTCGGAAAACCGGTGGCCACCGACGCGACCTTCACGCCGCTGCCTTCGAGCGCCTGCTTCACGAACGGAATCATCGCCGGATAAACGCAGACCGCGGCGACGTGTGGGATGTCGGGGTCGGAGGGATCCGGCCGCATCGCTTTCTGACAGAGCGCCCACACTTTTCCGCGCGTGTCTTTTCCCTCGAGCGTGGTGAGGTCGATCATGCTGATGATCAGCTTGAGGCCCCACACCTTCGATTCTTTTTTCAGCGATCGCTTCGCCAGCGACGCCGCACGCTCTTCCGCCGCCACCGCGTCGACGCCGTGCGCCATCTCCAGCGCGTCGCCGAGGGAGCGGCGAAACATCGCGGGAGAGAGGAGGGAGGGCGAGGAGATCGCGCTCATGGGAGGCGATACGTTAGCACCAAACAAGATGCAGCACGGGCTTCAGCCGGCCGTGTGGGCTTCGAAGGCCGGCGTTCCATTCAATGGCCGGCGACGCGGCGGCGGTTCCCCAGCGGATCGAAGACGACGGCCTTCCACGTGCTGCCGTCGTAGACCCATGTGTCGGAGAGGAACGTGCCCGCGTAGCCGCCGAACATCACGATGTTGTCGCGCGACGGGTCGTACGTCATGCGCGCGTTCTCGCGCGGGCCGGGCGTGGCGGGCGGAGTGATCTGCGTCCACTTCGAGCCGTCCCAATCCCACATATCGCTCACGTACGACTGCACCTCGGTCGGCTGCGTTGCGGGCGGGACAGGAGGCGTGACGGTATCGAACATGCCGCCGAACAGCAGCAGATGATTCGTGTGCGGATCGACGAGGACCTGCGCGCCGTAGCGCGGGCCGGGAGTGCCGCCGGTCGGATTCAGCTCCGTCCAGCCGCTGCCGTCAAACGTCCACATGTCGCTGTATCGCGTGACGCGATCCGTGGTGGTGATGCGGCCAATGCCGCCGTAGATGACGGTCTTCTTCAGCGTCGGGTCGTACCACATCTGCGCGAGCGCGCGCGCCGGAGCGGGATGATTCTTCTGACGCGACCACGACGTCCCGTCCCAGGTCCACGTCTCGTCGGAGTAGTTCACGCCGTCGAATCCGCCGTAGAGCACCGTCTTCTTCAGCGTCGGATCGTAGACGACCGAACCCCACTGGTGCGTCGGCGGCGTGTTCTTCAGGCCGATGTGCCCCGTCCATGTGGTGCCGTCCCATTCGTAGAGATCGGAGTTGGCGCAGACCATCACCAGCTTGTTGCGATCGCTGTCCCACGCCGCGGCCGGCGTCAGACACGACGCGGGAGTCGAGTCGTTGAAGATCTGCGTCCATGTGCCGTCGTTGTACTGCCAGAAATCGGAGTAGACGATCGAGTCGTCGCTCCCGCCGTAGAACCAGATCGTGTTGTCGACCGGATCGGTGACGAACGCGTAGAGCGATCGAGCAGCGGGACGCGTTCCGTCCGAGAGCGAGAACCACGCCTTCGACTGCGACGAGTACACCCACGTGTCCGAGACCGGCAGTCCGACCACGGGCGATCCGCCGAAGAGCGTCATCAGCTGGCGGCTCTGGTCGTAATCCATCGCCGCGCCGAACACCTCGGTGTCCGGCGTCACCAGCGTGATGTTGTTCCACGTGGTGCCGTCCCATTCGTACGTCAGGTCGACCCCGGTCGAATTCGAGCAGACGCCGCCGGTGTAGACGACCGTCTGCGTGTCGGGGTTGTAAGCCATCTGACCTTCGTTCGCGCACGCAGGAAGCGTTGCCGGCTTCACCTGGCTCCACGTGCCCGCGTCCGCGTCGTAGCTGTACATGACGGTCGCAGCGTTCGCGTCGAGGGCGAGCATGATGATCTGATTGCGAGCGGCGTCGTAGGTGAGGATTGGTTTGGTCACCGTCGGGCCGGTGCCGCCGACCTGCGTCCACGTCGTGCCGTCGAACTCCCACGTGTCGTAAATCGCGGTCAACACCGGATTGATGGTTCCGGCGGGGGGCGGGCTCGTCTGCGTTCCGCCGAAGATCACGAAGCGGTCGCGGATCGGATCGTACGCGCCGCCCATGAGCTGCCGCGGCGGAGGCGAATTCGGCGTCGCGATCTCGGTCCAGTCGTTGTTTTGATAAACCCAGGTGTCGTTGAGATCGGCCGTGTTGCTCCGGCCGCCGAACATCACGATGCGCGAACGATTCGAGTCCCAGACCATGACGTGACCCGACCGCTCCGTCGGCACGTGCGCCGGAAAACGCTGAATCCAGCGGCTGCCGGTCCACTCCCACGTGTCATTGAGGTGGTAGGCCTGCTTCGTTCCCGAATCGACGGACGTGATGCCGCCGAAAAGAACCATGCTGCCGCGCTGCGGCACGTAGACCATTCGCGTTTCGTAGCGCGCGTATGGGTTGATGGCGAAAAGAGAAGTCGTGACGAAGGTCGAGAGAATCGCGACGAGGACGTTTCGTTTCATAGGAAAGCGCTGAACGGACGCGAGTTGTCCGAACCTCGTCGCTTGGACGCAAATTCCTGCCGGAAGGTTCCCTCGCCGCTACGGTTTCAGCCCGTAATCCTCGGCGATGGTCACCAGTTGCCGCTCGACGTCGTCCGCATGATTCAGACGTTTGCGGATCTTCTCGAGTTCCGCGAGGTCCTGCGGCTCGAGAGCAAATCCGTGCGCGGCGAGCGCCCCCTGCGGATCGTCAATCAGCCGCTGCCGGAACTCGGGATGCTCCATGGCGCGGCGCACAACGGCTCCGATCATCTCGTTACGCATGCGTGTCCTCCCGCGTCAGGAAGAGAGCAAGCGCCACGCCGCCGCGCGTTGACGAGCGCGGGTGGTGTGCGGCATCTCCAGGAGCGATCGCGCGGTGACCGCTCTCCAGATCACACCCGCACGCGAAGCGTGACCAGAGTCTCGTCCGGGTGGATCTTGATTGGGGAAGCAACGTTGTTCCTGGCGTGCTCGACCGTGATGTCCGAATGATGCGGAAGGCCGATGCGGACTCCGTAGTCGATTTTGATCCAGTTCCACCAGATGCTCGGCGCGGGAAAGGCAGTCGGATCACCCTTGAAAAAATTCTGCAGCGCGCTCCAGCGGACCGTAGGCTGCACCCACGGCACCCACGAATTGCCGAGCGGGAGCTGATAGCCGGCCTCGATCTCCTCGCCCTGGCGGTGAAGTCCGGCGATCAGCTGCTTCGTGAACTGCATTGTCGAAGTCAACCCATGCCACTCGGTGTAGATGCGTCCGCCGTATTCTTCTTTCTTGTCGCCGTGGAGCGGCAGTCCCCGATCCAGCGGACCTTCGAGCAGATCGATGTCCGCGCCGTAGAACGTGCCGTGCTTCGCTCCCCTCTCGTCGTCGGACATCGACCGGCGATAGTGAAACGCGACCGCATCGAAGCCGAACGTCTGCACGTCGTTCTGCCAGCGGTACCCGATCCCCTGCCCGAACTGGAGATGATCGGTGTTCACGGAAAAGCCCTGGGTCTCCGTGTTGTAGAGAATCGGAAATCCTGATTTGAGCCGCGGATCGGGGTTCGGCTGCAGCAGCTCCTTGATTCCGTTGTCGCCGGCGAGCGCATTCGGATCGCGGAAGTAGAGCGGATTGCCGCTCGTCGCCTGCAGGCGCCAGTAGAAATTGCGTCCGATGCTGCCGCCGGTCATCAATCCGACGTCTTCGAATCGATTGAATGCGGTCGCCGCCAGGCCGTAGCTTTCGAGGAGGCGTGTCGGCTGTCGCTCCATCTTCGGAAATTTTCCGATCTGCGCAAACAGCGATGTGGCCGAGGGCCGGTCGAGAAACTCCGGCTTCGGTCCGATGCGCACCCAAAGCTCGTCGGCGTCCATCTGCCGGTCGGCGCTCGTCGGATTGCGCCGGTACTTGTCCTGCGCGTGCAGCTGCGCGTGCGCGGCGAAGAGGCTTCCGTAATCGGCGTCGAGCCGAACCTGTGCGACGCTCAGCTCGCCGTGCCGCCCCGGATCGACCGTCTGCTCGAATCCGACCGTCTGTCCGACCGGCAGAAACGATGGAGGAAACGGAAATCGAAGCGGAAACTTCTGCTCCCTGCTGTCGCGATAGTTGGCGCGCAATTCGAGTGTCGTTCGAAACGTCCATTGCGCCTGCAGCGGAAGAGCACCGAGGCAGAGGAGCAGCCCGGCAAAACGACGCATGGATAAAGATTAGCAAAATTTGATTGATAAATGTTGAATGTTAAATGGTGAAAGAGACCTCGGGCGTCAGGCCTCTGGCGTCAGGTGTCGGTTTGCGCGCTCGGTTAGGCGTTAGGCGCTAGGCGCTGGGCGTTAGGCGATGGCGTTAGGCGTTAGGCGTTAGAAGCTGCGCCTTGGGCGCCGTCGAAACTCTTGGACCCGACGCCTGACGCCCGAGGCCTGAGGTCCAACGCCTGCCGCCGAGTATCCAGATCTCGGCGCCCGACACTTTCGAACAAACGCTTCGTCACAAACAGAGTGGCACGCGTCGCTGTCGTTCTGATCGTCGCTCTGATGTCGGTCAGCTGCGGCCGCCATAAGGGGCATCACCATACCCGCGAAGCCGCCCTTCGCGACGATCTCTTCGAGATGCGGAAGGCAATTCACAATTTCCACGCTGACAAGCACCGGTTCCCCCGGAGCCTCGCCGAGCTCGTTGATGCGCGTTATCTGAGGACGATTCCCGAAGATCCGATTACGACAACAAATGACTGGATCGAAGTTCACACAAGCGTAGGCGTCGTCGATGTAAAAAGCCCCGCGAGCGGCAAAGGGAGCACCGGCCACCCTACAGCGATTACTAACGCCTGCTTGGTCAAAGCTCTGACACCTGACACTCCACGCCGACCGCCCTGGCGCCTACACTGGCCCCAACGCCTAACGCCCAGCGCCCAACGCCAGCGCCTACCGCCTGACGCCCGACGCCTGACGCCTAACGCCTGACGCCTAACGCCTACGCAAAACGCCTAGCGCCGAACCCCCGGCGCCTGCCGCCTGCGCTTCGTCAGCGTCCCGGCTCGCGTGAGATCGTGCCGCCGCTCGCGCGGCTCGACGAATGCTTCCTCGAACGCCACCTGCGCGATCGCTGCGACCGGAATCGCCATGATCGCGCCGATGATCCCCAGCACCGCGGCGCCGATCATGAAGGCGATGAACACCGCCAGCGGCGAGATCTGCACCTTCCGCGACATCACCCTCGGCGCGATGAAGAAATTCTCCAGCTTCTGCAGCAGCACGGCGAGGAGCAGCACCGACCAGAACTGCCATCGCGACTGCAGAAGCGCGATCGCCAGCGCGGGCGCGGTTCCGACGATGGGTCCGATCACCGGCACCATCTCGCCGAACGTCGCGAAGATCGCCAGCGGCAATGCGTACGGCACGCGCAGAATCAGAAGTCCGATGAACGTCGCGACGCCGATGATGCCGGAGAGAATCAGCTGCCCGCCGAGCCAGGAGCTCATGCGCTTCGCCATCCGGTTCATCGTCGCGCGCCGCTCGGAGCGCCGCTCGGGCGGATAGAGCAGCAGGACGAGATTGCGCAGCCGGTGCGCGTCGACGAGCATGTACCCAACCATGAACAGCACCGCGATGAACGACGCGATCGCCGTCGCCGCGCTCTTCACGTAGACGACCACGCGCGATCGCGGCAGCGTGAAGCCCCCGCTCAGAAATTGCCGCACACCATTCATCGGCATGTAGCGCCCGAGCGGCTGCAGCACGTTTTTTTCGAGCAGCAGCGGCAGCTGCGCGCCGAGCGCGTGCATGTCGGCCACGAGCCGCGGCACCATGAAAACGAGCAGCGCGATCGCGATCGCGAGAAACGGCAGATAGACGATCGTCACGGCCGTGCCGCGCGAAATGTTTCGATGCAGCAGGCGGCGCCCCCACACGCGCACGCGATGCACGGCCGGTGAAATTCCCGCCGCGAGCACGCCGGCGATGAAAACGAGAATCAGGACTGCGCGCGCTTCCCACAGGATCGCGACGAGGACCGCGGCGACGAGGAGAACCGCGAGCTTTCTGACGAAGAGCTCCAGCTCGCTGCGCTGCACGAGGTCACGAGGTTGAAAGGCCATCCGATCTCAGCCGAGGTATTGCCGGATCGCCGCCGCGATCTCTCCTTTCGGCACCGCCCCGACCACCCGCCCGCGCTCGACGCCGTCCTCGAAAAAAACGAGCAGCGGAATCCCGTGCACGCCGAACGACATCGACGTCTGAGGGTTCTCGTCGACATTGAGCTTGCCGAAGCGGACGTCGCGGCGCTCGGACGCGAGCTGCTCGATGAGCGGCGCGATCATGCGGCACGGGCCGCACCACGCCGCCCAGAAGTCGACGACGAATTTTCCCTTCGCGGTCTGCGCGCGAAAATCGCCGTCGGTGAGCGTGATGGGATGACCGTCGCCGCTCGGGGTCAGCGGAGTTTTGCATTTGCCGCACACCGCCGTCTGACCGCCGCCGAGGTCCGGAACCCGGTTGGCCTGTCCGCAATTGGGACAGCGAACGACGTCACTCATGATGACAGCCTCTGCGAAAGCGGGGCCATAATCGCGGGGTGATCCGCGACGCCACGCGCGACGATTTTCCCTCCATTCGCGAGATTCTGATCCGTTCGAACGACGCTCCGTACGACATCGGCAAAGTCGCCGAGGAGAAATGTTTCGGCGCGGGGTTCGAGGGCGAGCCGCGCGTGCGCATCTTCGGCGATTTCGAAGGCGTCGCGGTGAGCTGCGGCAAGCATCTGCGCATCCTGGCCGTCGATCGCGAGCGGCGCGGCCGCGGAATCGGAACGCTGCTCGTACGCGATGCGAATGCGATCGTCGTCGCCGCGGAGCCGGGCAACTACTTCACGCCCGGCGTGCCGGAGGACGTCGCGCGATTCTTTCGCAAGTGCGGATATGTCGAGACGGTGACGACGCAGAACCTGATTTGCGAAGCGAGCGGCGAACAGCGAGCAGCGAGCGGCACAACGCGGGTGCAATCGGCCGCTCGCCGCTCGCCGCTCGCCGCTCGCCGGAACGAGGTCCTGGCCTTCATCGAGAAGCACTTCGGTGCGATCTGGCGGTTCGAAGCGGCGAAGGCCAAAACGATTTTTCACGTCGAGGAGGACGGCGAGATCGCCGGCTTCTCCACACACGACGCAAACAATCGAGGCCTCGGCTGGTTCGGTCCGACCGGCGTCGCGAAATCGCATCGCGGCCGCGGCCTCGGCCGCGAGCTGCTGCTGGCGTCGCTCGCTGATCTCGGGCGCCTTGGATATCATCGCGTGGTCATACCGTGGACCGACGCAATCGAGTTCTACCGGAAGAGTTGCGGAGCGGCGATCGAGCATCGCTTCGTGATTCTCCGCCGAAAAAACGGGTGAAGCGCCGCCAGCGTTTTCTTCCGCATGCGATCGGCGTGACCGGCGGCGTGGCGATGGCCGCGGTCGCGTTCTGGTTTTTCAAGAAGCAGGCGGAGCACGTCGTCGAAGGAAAAGCCGATCGTTACGACATGATGGTGTTCGATGTCGTGCATCAGATCGACAATCCCGCAATGCATCGATTCATGGAGGCGGTCACGCAGCTCGGCACGCACGCGGCGATCGGCACCGCGGCCGGAGTCGCGGCACTGGCGATGTGGCGCGATGGCCGGAAGCAGGATGCGTGGACGGTCGCGATCAGCACCGGCGGCGCGATGGCTATCAACACCCTCCTCAAGAATGTATTTCAGCGGCAGCGGCCGCAGGAGCTCGCGCGGCGCATCAAGCTGCCGAAGTCGCACAGCTTCCCGAGCGGGCATTCACTGCTTTCGGCGGCGACGTACCCGATCGTCGCACACCACTTCGTGCAGAACCGATCGCTCGCGACGCAAGCCGTGGTGCACACGCTCACCGGCATGACGATCCTGCTGGTCGGCTTCTCTCGCGTGTATTTCGGCGTGCATTTCCCATCGGACGTGCTCGGAGGATTCGCCGCCGGCTTCGGTTGGCTCGGACTGACGTCGCTCTCGCACACCGCCGTGGAACGGGGATGATGCGCGGTGCAGGGCACGACTGGTCGTGCCGAATTCCGGAGTGCGGCACGTCGCAGCGGCGCCCGACTTCAGCTAGCCGCGAACAGCATAAACTGAGCGCGAAAAGCGTTTAGGATCACAGACATGTCTTCAATCCCATCGACGTACGGCGCCAACATCGCGTTCATCGAGGAGCTCTACGAGAAGTACCGCAGCGATCCGAATTCGGTGAGCACGAGCTGGCGCGAGTTCTTTCAGGATTTTCAGCCGGAAGAGGGAGAGGAGCAGCCGCTCAGTGTGGCGGCAGGCGCTTCGCCCGCCGCTGAGCGGCCGAGGGCGGCTGCTCCCACACC
>DATIZY010000252.1:0-2517 GCA_035516895.1 Thermoanaerobaculia bacterium
GCGTTCGCCCTCATGCGCATCATCATCGGAGTCCTCTTCTTCTTTCACGGCGCCCAGAAAGTCTTCGGCGTACCGCCGATGATCGGCGTACCGCCGGGGTTTCAGCTGCCGACGATCGCCATCGTCGCGGGATGGATCGAGCTCGTCTGCGGCACGCTGATCGCGGTCGGCTTCCTCACCGGCATCGCGGCGTTCATCGCCTCGGGCGAGATGGCGGCGGCGTACTTCATGGGTCACGCCGGCCCGGCGATGGCGAAGGGGACGCCTTTCTTCTGGCACCCGATCATCAATCTCGGCGAGCTCGCCGTCGTCTACTGCTTCATCTTTCTCTACATCGCCGCGCACGGCGCGGGCGTATGGAGCATCGACGCAGCGATCCGGGGGAAGAAGGTCGTCGCCGCGCCGGCTTCATGACTTCGTGAGCTGCCGCAGCGCGGCGCGCAGCACGGTCGAAAACTCGGCCTCGGAGCCGAGCTGTTTGCGCGCGGCATCGATCGCTCCATCGGCATCCTTTGGTCGGTAACCGAGGTTCACGAGCGCCGAGTGGACGTCGTCGTCGACCGACATCCGCGACGGCGCCGCCGCCTCGGCACGCTCCGGCAGCGCAAACTTTTCGCGCAGCTCCAGGCAGATCCGGTCCGCCGTTTTCTTTCCGACGCCGGGGATCGATGACAGCTTGCGCGTGTCGTTGTGCGCGATGGCGTCGGCGAGATCGTGCGGCTCGATGCCGGAGAGGATCTTTTGCGCGAGCGTCGGGCCGATGCCGGAGATCGAGATCAGCTTCTCGAACGCGAGCTTCTCCTCGCCCGTCGCGAAACCGTAGAGCGCGAGCGTGTCCTCGCGCACGTGCGTGTAAATCTCGAGCGCCGCCTCGCGCTGCCCCTCGAGCTTGTAATACGTCTGCAGCGAGATGTGCACCTCGTAGCCGACGCCGCCGGCCACGAGGACCGCGCGGTTCGCGTCGAGTTTCTTCAGCGTGCCCTGCAGATAGCCGATCATGGATGCCGATTCGTGAGTTGAGGCCAGGCTGCTGTGTGGCGGCGGCCGGCTCGCCCGCCGATGAGAGTCCGGGGGAGGCCGCTCCCACATTCGGGCATGTCGATCACTTGCGTCGCCACCTCGTGCCGGCGGGCGTGTCCTCGAGCAGGATTCCCTTCGCCACGAGCTCGTCGCGGATGCGGTCCGAGTCGGCAAAGTTGCGCGCGCGCCGCGCGGCGTTTCGCGCCTCGATCAATTGTTCGACCGTGTCGTCGAGCACGTCGTCGCGGCGCGGGAAAATGTCGAGCACCGGATCCACGCGCATCAAAGCCGTGCGGATTCCCTCCGCGTCGCTCGACGTGATGCGGCCGGCATCGATGGCGATGTTCGCGTCGCGGATCAGCGTGAAGATCGCGCCGAGCGCGGCGGCGGTGTTGAGATCGTCGTCCATCGCCTCTTGGAAATCGTTGAGAAATTTTCCGATGAGCTGATCGGCGTGGCCGTCGGACTGCTTCGCGTCGTGCGGCGCGGACTTCGAGATGTCCTCGAGCCGCAGCAGAAACGATTCGATGCGCGCGATCGCGCTCTTCGCATCTTCGAGCGACTGCACGCTGAAATTGAGCTTCGTGCGATGCGGCACCGACAGCAGCGCATAGCGCAGCGCGAGCGCGTCGAACCCCATGTCCTCGATTTCCTTCAGCGTGTAGATGTTGCCCAGCGACTTCGACATCTTCTGCTGGTCGATGTTGAGGTGCTCGCCGTGGATCCAGAAGCGAACGAACGGTTTGCCGGTCGCGCATTCGCTCTGCGCGATCTCGTTCTCGTGATGCGGAAAAATCAGATCGACCGCGCCCGTGTGGATGTCGAAGGATTCACCGAGGAGCTCCATGGACATCGCGGAGCATTCGAGGTGCCATCCGGGGCGGCCTTCGCCGAGGGGCGTGACCCACGACGGCTCGCCGTCCTTTTTTGCTTTCCACAACACGAAATCGCGCGCGCTCTCCTTTTCGTATTCGTCGGATTCGACGCGCGTGAACTCGCTGGTGCGATCGACTTCGATGCGCGACAGCTTGCCGTAATCGGCCATCGTCGCGACGCGGAAGTACGTCGAGCTGTCGGCCTTGTACGTGTGGCCGCGCTCATTCAGGCGCTGGACGAGAGTCACCATCTGCGGGATGTACTGCGTCGCGCGCGGATAGGCGTCGGCGGGGCGGATGCGCATCGCGCGCAGGGCCTCGTGAAACGCGGTGATGAACGGCGCGGTGTAGGTGGTGATGTCCTGGCCCGCGGCGTTCGCGTTGCGGATGATCTTGTCCTCGACGTCGGTGATGTTCATGATCTGCGTTACGCGGAAGCTTTTGAATTCGAGGTATCGGCGCAGCAGATCGCTCCAGAGAAAGGTGCGCAGATTGCCGATGTGGGGATGGTAGTAGACCGTCGGGCCGCACGAGTACATGCGCACGGCGCCCGGCTCGAGAGGGACGAACGTCTCCTTCTCGCGCGAGAGCGTGTTGAACAACTTCAGCTCGGACACCGCGC
>DATIZY010000253.1:0-25619 GCA_035516895.1 Thermoanaerobaculia bacterium
CGAGCGGGCAAGATCAAGAAGACCTCGCTCAGCGCGTTCTCGAATGTCCGGACGAGCGGCATCATCGCCATCGATATCAACGAGGGCGACGATCTCTACGCCGCGCGGTTGTCCGACGGGCAGTCCGACATCTTCATCGGGACGCACGACGGCCGCGCGATCCGATTCCACGAATCGGAAGTGCGCCCGATGGGCCGCGGCGCCGCCGGCGTCAAGGGCATCTCGCTGCGCGAAGGCGATTACGTCGTCGAATTGGACGTGCTGCCCGCATCGACGGAGACCGCGACTGACGAAGCTGTGGAAGAAGCGGACAGCGAGGCCGAAGTTCTCGCGACGGACAACCGGGGCTACATCCTGACGGTCACGGAGCGCGGGTTCGGCAAACGCACGCCGGTTCAGCGCTACCCGCTCGTGCATCGTGGCGGGATGGGCGTCATCAACATCAAGGTCCTGGACAAGAACGGAAAGGTCGCGGGCATTTCGCACGTCTTCGACGACGATCAGCTGCTGCTCATCACCGAGCAGGGAATGATCATTCGTACGAACGTTCGCGATTTGCGCGCGATGGGACGATCGACGCAGGGGGTCAAAGTCATCAACGTCGAGGAAAACGATCGCGTTGTCGCAGCCGTGAAGCTGATGGAGAGGGAAGACAGTGGGACGTCAACTTCCGAGGAAAATACCGTTCACTGACGGGCTAAAATCGAACATGCACCGAATTTCGCGCGAGCGCGTGAGCCAGCTCGCGCGAGAACTTCTCGAGGCGATGACGCGGACCAAGAGTGTCATCCTGCTCAAGGACCGCGAAGTCGTGCGCCAGTCGATCGCTCACGCTCTCGGCGACGAGATCAAACGCGAAGACGAGCGCGAAGAAAACGTCCGCCGGCGCATCGCCTCGATCCGCAAAGGCCCGAAGCCCGGCACGCGCGAGTACGAAGAGCTCTTCCGGCAATACATGGACGAGGAGTACTTGCGCGAAGGCCTGGATACCTAGAGCCGACTCGTAGGCCGGCGCCGTGTCAGCGCTGCTCGGGGCGTTCTTCCGCCGATTCGGCCGGCGACGCCGCGCTGCGCGGACGGACGTTCATCGAATCATCTGCGTCGTCGTGAACCAGCGCGCGCCAGCGCTGTGCTTTCATGCGCTCGAAAATGCCGCCGGCGTGACCGGCAGGGATCCAGCTGTTGCCTCCGCACTTCGGGCAGCGCCCGCGAAAGGCGATGTTTTTGCCGCAGTCGGGACAGATGATGACCAGCGAGTGCGAGAGCTCGAACTTCTGCTCTCCCTCGGCGTCCAGACTGTTCAGAAAAGCGGCGAGATTGCCGAAGGTTTCATCCAGAGACATGGTGCCCGGCCCCCAGACTGCATGGGACATGCCGTATGTGGGGTCAGACCTTAAATCTTAAGTTTTCTACGGACTATAGATTCCACCAGGAGTAGAAAACTTAAGATTTAAGGTCTGACCCTACATACGGACGACGTCGAACTGCTCGTGATGGAGCGAGTCGTCTGGCTTGAAAACCAGATGGATGCCGAGACTGCGCTCGATTTCGTCAAAGATCGGGTCGAGCGTGTTGTAGACATTCGGATTGACGCGGACGATCACATCCTGCCCTTCGTGGAGATCGCGCAGCTTCATCAGCTCGCGCCAGATCTCGAGTGAAATCGTCGTGTTCGATTTGATCCGGCCGCTGCCCGAACAGTACGGGCACGGCTGGGTCAGCGAACGCTCGAGCGACTGCCGGACGCGCTTGCGCGTCATTTCAATCAATCCGAAATCGGAAATCTGAAGGATCTTCGTCTTCGAGCGGTCTTTCTTGATTTCGTTTTCGAATGCTTCGAACAGCGCGGCGCGATTCGAAGCGTCTTCCATGTCGATGAAATCGAGCACGATGATGCCGCCGAGGTCACGAAGGCGAATCTGGCGGACGATTTCTCTGGCCGCCTCGAGATTCGTCCGGAACACGGTCTCTTCGAGGTTTTTCTTGCCGACGTACTTGCCGGTGTTCACATCGATCGCCACGAGCGCCTCGGTCTGATTGATGACGATGTAGCCGCCCGACTTCAGCCACACTTTCGAATTCAGCGCTTTCGCGATCTCGCCTTCGATCCCGAACTCGTCGAAGATCGGCTCGTCGCGCCGGTACAACCGCACGCGCGACACGAGCGCCGGCTGAATCTGATCGAGAAACTCGACGATGCGCTGGTACTGCTCGACCGAGTCGACCCACACGGTCTTGAACTCGGGCGTGAGCACGTCGCGAATCGTTCGAAGCACGAGATCGAGATCGTGGTGAATCAACGCCGGCGCCGACGCTTTCTCGGCGCGTCGTCGAATCTGTTCCCACAGATCGACGAGGTACTTCATGTCGGCGCGGAACTCGTCCTCGTTGTGGCCTTCACCGGCCGTGCGCACGATGAAGCCGCCAGTGCCCTGCGAGCGAATCGTTTCGAGGACGTGTTTGAGGCGCTGCCGCTCCTCTTCGTTTTCGATGCGCCGCGACACGCCGATGTGATTGACGGTCGGCATGTAGACGAGAAAGCGGCCGGGGAGCGTCACGTGACTGGTGATCCGCGCACCTTTGCCGGCGATCGTGTCTTTCGAGACCTGAACGACGATCTCCTGCCCTTCGCGCAGGAGATCGGAGATCGATGTCTCGGGCCGCGGCGCCTCGTCGAGTGTCAGGTCGTCGCTCGACTCGCTCTCGAACGCGGCGATCTCATCGAGCACATCGGACACGTACAAAAACGCGTCGCGCTCGAGGCCGAGCTCGACGAACGCGGACTGCATGCCGGGCAACACCTTGGTCACCCGGCCTTTGTAGATGTTGCCGACGATCGTGCGATGCCGCGTGCGCTCGACCCAGAGCTCGACGACCTGCGCGTCGTCGAGGACGGCGATGCGCGACTCGTGCTTCGTCGCGTTGATGACGATCTCGCGCGCCATGGCCGCGCGATTGTAGACTGAGCGGCCGTGCTGACCATCTACTTTGCCGGAGCGATCAGCGGCGGCCGGGGCGACGTCGCGCACTACCGTGCGATCGTGGCGGCGCTCGAGTCGGACGGACACCGTGTGCACGCGGGTGCGGTGGCCGCGGAGAGCGTCGGCGCGGACGGCGAGCCGCTCGATCCGTGCGCAATTTTCGACCGCGATCTCGCCTGGATCGCAGACGCCGACGTGCTCGTGGCCGAGGTGTCGATGCCGTCGACGGGGGTCGGATACGAGATTGCGACGGCGCGCCATCGCTTCGACATTCCGGTGGTCTGCCTCTACCGGCCGGCGTACACGAAGCGCTGCAGCGCGATGGTCAGCGGCGATCGACAAATCGAGCTGATCGAGTACGATGACGCCGCGCAGATGCTCAGCCGTTTGCGCGCGGCGCTCGCGAAATACACCGCAGGCGCACGAGGTTATTCACGCCGCACTCCGGCATAGCTCAGTTGGTAGAGCAGCGGACTGTTAATCCGCGGGTCGTAGGTTCGAGTCCTACTGCCGGAGCCATTTCCCGCCCCTCACCGCCGAAAGTGATAAGCTTTTGGCGGATCCGAAATGGGAACCACGACGCTTCACCGCACGGCAAACTGCTGGTGCGGCCACGCCGGAGATGCGCACTACCGAGCACAGGAAGTGCTGGCATGTCGCGTCTGCGCGCGGCCGGAGATCGACGACACGCCGATGCTGATGACCGAGCGGCGCCGCTTCGACCGCTACGCCATCCCGCAGCCGATCCGCACGTCGGTCGGCTCCGCTCCCGCATACGTCGTTGACGCATCCATCGCCGGCCTCGGCGTCCTTCAGCATGCCGAGGCGCCGAAAGTCGGCAGCACGTGCCGCCTGATGTTCCACTCGGAGTTCGGGCCGATCACGCTCGATTGCGAGGTCGCGCGCAGCTCCGTCAAAGACGGCACATTTCAGACTGGATTGCGGATCGTCGCGGCTGACGCGCAGTCGGACGCGCGGCTGCGGACGCTCGTGATGTCGCTCGCGGTCCCGTCGGCGAAGCACACTCACTAACGCCGGCGACATTGAAGACAGCAGCGTTGCTGCCCTGCGCGACGTCAGGCCGCGGCGGCGTGATCGGCCGTGATGCGGCCGTCGTGAATCTCGATCACCCGGCTCGCTCGCTTCGCCAGCGCCGGATCGTGCGTGATGATCACCAGGGTTCGTCCCTGCTTCCACAGGTCCGTGAAGATCGACATGATGTCGCCGCCGGCGGTCGAGTCGAGATTTCCCGTCGGCTCGTCCGCGAGGACGATGTCGGGATTCATCGCCAGCGATCGTGCGATCGCGACGCGCTGCATCTGACCGCCGGAGAGCTCCGTCGGCTTGTGTTCGGTGCGGTCGCCGAGGCCCACGCGCTCGAGCAGCTCCTTCGCGCGTCTGTGCCGCTCGCCCGGACGCACACCCCCGAACAGCATCGGCATCTCGACGTTCTCGAGCGCGGTGATGTGCGGCAGCAGATTGAAATTCTGAAAGACGAAGCCGACGCGGCGGTTGCGGATCTCGGCGAGCTGATCGCGCGAAACGCCGGAAACGGCCTGACCGCCCAGCTCGTAAATGCCGGAGGTCGGCGTGTCGAGGCAGCCGAGAAGATTCATGAGCGTCGATTTTCCGGAGCCGGACGGGCCGACGATCGCGACAAGCTCGCCTTCGTCGATGTTCAGATCGACGCCTTTCAGCGCTTCGACCTTCACCTTTCCGGTGTCGTACACCTTTCGGATGTCGTCCATCCTGATGATCGCCATGAGCTCTCCTATTCGTACCGCAGCGTCGCGGCGGGATCGACGGATGCCGCACGCCGCGCGGGGAAGTAACCGGCCAGAAGTCCGATGATGCCGAGAATCGCCGAAGTGATGACGCCGATCGCCGGCGACAGGGTCGGCCGGCCCAGGAACGACATCACCTGATTGTGTTCGATCGGGATGAAGCTCGTCGCCGCGACGAGCAGGTTCGCAATGGTGATCCCGATCGCGCCGCCGATGAACGTGTACGTCACTGCTTCGAGCACGAACGGCATGATGATCCATCGCCGGCGCGCTCCGAGAGCCATCTTCACTCCGATCTCGCGCGTGCGCTCCTTCACGACGGCGTACATGATGTTCGCCACGCCGACGCCGCCGATGAGCAGCGTGAGCGCGCCGACGATCCCGAGGAACAGTTGAATCCCCAACAGAATGTTCCGCGTCACTTCGGAACTCTTGACCATGTCCCACGTCGCGAGCGCGCGGTCGTCGGTCGGGTCATAGCCGAATTTCGGGCCGAGGATCTCGTTGAGTTTCTTCAGCTCGTACTTCATCTCATCCGGACGGTGGGTCTGAATGACGAGCACATTGAGCAGATCGCGGCCGAACTGCGCTTTGAAGGTGGTGATCGGGATGACGGCGTGGTTCTGATCCGGGCCGCCGTAGACGCCCATCTGCGTCTTGTGCTGCATGACGCCGATCACCGTGTAGGGCGCGCTGTTGATCAGCAGTGTTTTCCCGACTGGATTTTCGTCAGCGAATATGTCCTTGGCCACTTCGTCGCCAAGAAACACCACGCGGCGGCGGTTGATCTCGTCGTCTTCGTTGAAAAAACGTCCGCCGGCGACCGGATAGTGCTTTCGATCTTCGCCATAGACCCAGTTCGTGCCGATGACGCGGCCGTTCACGATCTTTTTCCCATAGGCGAGCGCCGTGCGGCTGTTCGTGACTTCGCCATGTACGGCTGCGAGCTCCGGCATGCGCTCGCGAACGAAATCGACGTCGTCCGAGCGGAGGCGAATCGGCCGCCCCGGGGGGATGCCGCGCCACGGCTTCGTCGTGACGTCCGGCCACATGACGGCGAGGTTTTCGCCGGTCGAGCGGCGATTCTTGTCGAGCTGCAGCCTCAGGCCCTGGCCGAACGCGAGCAGCAGCAGGATCGCGACGGTGCCCCAGGCGATCGCTGCGATCGTGAGGTACGCGCGCTTCTTCTGCAGCCGCGAGGAGTTGCCGAAGAGATTCAGGACGACGTGTGCGTCGCGGCTGAGGCTCATAATTTCATCGCCCCACGGGATCGAGATTTCCGAACCCCGAGCGCAGCGAGGGGTCAGCCGAGGCGACGCGAAAGGCCTGTACGTGCCAAGGTGCCCGAACAAAGGCGCATCGGTTGATTCCTCGGGTCGCCCGGAATTGATTTGCATTCATAATTTCATCGCCACCACGGGATCGAGTTGCGCGGCTTCACGCGCGGGGAAGTAACCGGCGATGAAGCCGACCACGCCCAGCGCGACCGCGGTGAGCAGCGCGACGAGCGGCGAAACGACCGGATCCCCGACGTATTCGGTGAATCCGAGTTTCGGAAAGACGGCGCAGACGGAGAACGAAATCGCGAATCCGACCGCGCCGCCCATGAACGTGACGATCATCGTCTCGATCATGAACTGCGTCAGGATCCAAC
Organism: Thermoanaerobaculia bacterium; assembly: GCA_035516895.1. GTDB lineage: Bacteria > Acidobacteriota > Thermoanaerobaculia > Gp7-AA8 > Gp7-AA8 > Gp7-AA10. The sequence goes on from DATIZY010000253.1 coordinate 6,420, forward strand.
GCTGCTTCGCGCCGAGGGCCATCTTGATGCCGATCTCGCGCGTGCGCTCTTCGACGACGACGTTCATGATGTTCGACACGCCGATGCCACCGACGATCAGCGTCAGGACGCCGACGAGTCCCAGGAATCCGTTGAACGCGAGCATGAAGAGGTCGAAGAAGACGAATTGCTCGGTCGTGTCCCACATCGACAGCGCTTCCTTGTCATTCGCGTCGAAGTGAAGGCGATTGCCGAGCGCGCTGCTCATGCTCTTGATGACCTGCTTCGTTTCGCCGGCGGTCATCGCCTGAAAAACGAAGTTCGAAACGTACTTGTCGCCGGTGAGTCCGCGATACGTCGTCAGCGGGATCCACATCTTGCCGCTGTCCGGACCGCTGTAGTTCGAGTCCTGATCTTTCTCGATCAGCACCCCGATGATGAGAAACGGCGACTGGTTGACGTAGATTGTTTTTCCGACCGGCGGCGCCTCGCCGAAAATATCGGTCGCCAGTTTGTTGCCGAGGAACGCGACGCGGCGCTGCTCGTCGACGTCGATCGGATCGATGAAGCGCCCGCCCGGCTGCGGAATCAGATTTCGCATGCTGCCGAATTCCGCCGCGACGCCGGAGGTGTCCACCGACATCGTCTTCGTGCCGTAGGTCACGCGAAAGCTCTTCGAATATTCGGCGGAGAGCGCTTTCAAGCCGACGACGTCGGCGCGAACGGTCGCGAGGTCGTCATCGCTGATGCGGATTCGGCGCCCTTTGCCGAGGCCTTCGTACGGTATCGATGTGAGGCCGGGCCACGCGATGACGATGCGATCGCCGAGCCCTGCGGTCGATTTGACGAGCTGCTTTTTCAGCCCCGTTCCGAACGCGAGCATCAAGCTGATCGCGACCGTGCCCCACACGATTCCGAATACCGTCAGGAACGTGCGGAGCTTCTCATTGCGGATATCGCGAACGAGCTGCTTGAAAACGTCTTTGAGTGTGACCATACGAAGTTGTCAGTTGTCAGTTGTCAGTCCCACCGCCCTCCCGAGAACTGAACGAGCTGTTTGAAAACGTCTCTGAGTGTGACCATACGAAGTTGTCAGTTGTCAGTTGTCAGTTGTCAGTTGTCGGTTGTCAGTTGTCGGTTGTCAGTCCACCGCCCTCCCGAGAACTGAACGAGCTGCTTGAAACGTCTTTCAGTGCGACCATGCGAGGTCGTCAGGATTGTCAGTTCACCAGCTCCCGACAACTGACAACTGACAACTGACAACGCGCGGCGAAGCCGCGCTTTTAGGAGATCTCTTTCGGCGGACGCTCGATGAGGCGATCGCCTTTCTTCAAACCCGATAGAACTTCGATGTTCAGGCCGTCCGAAATGCCGGTCTTGATCTCGATCTTCTTCGTCGGATCCTTGATCGTCGCGCCGGCGAGCTCCACGGTCGCTTTCTTTCCACCGTCATCGAACGTCACGAGCCGCTCCGGAATCGTGAGCACGTCCTTCTTCTCGCGAATGATGACGTCCGCGTTCGCCGAGTACCCGGCGCGCAGCGTGATCTTCTGACCCGGATCGAGCTCGACCTGCACGTCAAACAACGTCGCGCCGTCTTTCTGCTGCGCCTGCGGAGCGATCCGCGAGACGTGGCCGGTGACGACATCGGTCGGCAGCGCGCCGACTTTGATGCGCGTCGGCATGCCGACCGCGAGCTTGCCGACATCGATCTCGTCGACAGTGCCCTCGAAAATCAGGTCGGTCATGTCCGCGATCGTCGCCATCTCGGTGCCCGGCTGATACGAGGTCAGAGGAACGATGGGATCGCCCGGGTTGACGGTGCGCGTGAGCACCGTGCCCGCCGCCGGCGAGCGAATGATCGATTCGCTTCCGTTGGCGGAGAGACGTCCTTTGCGCGTGAGATCCCGGTCCTGCTCGGCTTTGGTCAGCGCGACCTGGGCGAGATCGAACGTTTCTTTTTTCCCATCGAGATCCGATTTGGCGAGGACGCCCGATTTCGCGAGATCCACAGCGCGCTGATATTCGACTTTGGCCCGCTCGAACGACGCCTGCGCCGCATCGACCTGCCTGTCGACCTCGGTCGCCTCCATGGGTGTCGGATCGGCGGCGATCTCGAACAGCGGATCGCCGGCTTTGACCGTGTCGCCCACTTCGATCATCGTCCGCTTCACGATTCCGGAGATCTTCGATTTGACGGAAAACTTCTGGCGCGGCTGGATCTGCCCGACGGCAACTGCCTTCTCGACAATCGAGCCGGTCGTCACGTCGACAAGCTTGAGCCCGTCTTTTCCTTTGTTGCCAGTTCGCGAGATCGCGTACACGGCGGCGCTCGCGCCGGCGATCACGATCAAGAAAATCAGCGTTTTCCAAAGCTTCCGCATTGAAAGAATCTCCTGCCAATCACAGTACGAAGGATTGGACGAATGGTTTGCACCGGGAGTTAGTTGGGAGCGACAATAACCAAGCAGCAACTCGGAATACTCCAAGTCACGGATGTTCTTTACGATAGCGATCACCAGGAGACACGGCCATCATCAGCGTTGATCAGCTCCCCGACAGCCGCAGGGCCATCCTGCTGGCGTTGAAGCGTCAGGGCCCCGCCACGATTGCAAAGCTCGCCGACGAGCTGCAGCTCACGGGCGAGGCGGTCCGCCAGCAGCTGCTGCAACTGCAGCGCGAAGGATGGGTCGAGTCGCGCATCACGCGCTCGCCCGAGCGCGGCCGCACGGGACGGCCGGCGACGAGCTACAGCCTGACCGACGCCGGCGATCACCTCTTTCCGAAACACTACGACGAGCTGAACGTCGCGATGTTCGACGCGATCGCCGACGAGCTCGGCCCGGACGCGCTCAAGAAAATCCTGAAGCGCATCGCCGACGCGAAGGTGTCGCTCAATGAAGGACCGCTGCGCGGACTGCCGCTCGCCGCACGCGTGCAGGCACTCAAGGACTGGTACCTGAAAGACGATCCGCACATGGACGTCGAGAAGGTCGAAGACGGCTTCCGCCTGATCGAGCGCAACTGCCCGTACATCAACACGGCGATGAATCGCCCGTCGCTCTGCAGCGTGTCCGTCAACGCGCTGTCGAAGTTGTTAGGCGTCCGCGTCGCGCGCGAAGAGAAATTTCAGAACGGCAACGGCCGCTGCATCTTTCACGTCTACGCCAATGAGCCGATCGATCCGCTGAACTTCGAGTTCGAGCTGGAAAAGGAGCGTTGATTCACCTCTGGTGTGATGACTCCGTCGCAGAGACGCGCGGCGCTCGCGCGATCCACACCGTCTTGATGTTCACGAACTCGCGGATGCCGTAGACGCCGAGCTCGCGCCCGAAGCCCGAGTGTTTGACGCCGCCGAACGGCACGCGCGGATCGGACGCAACCATCGCGTTGATGAACACCTGCCCCGATTCGATGCCGTCGATCAGCCGCTCGGTTTCGGCGCGATCGTTCGTCCAGGCGCTGGCGCCGAGGCCGAAGGTCGTGTCGTTGGCGCGCGCGATGGCTTCCTCGACATTGCCGACGCGGAAGATCGACGCCACGGGCCCGAACGTCTCCTCGCACGCCGCGGGTGATCCGTCCGGCACGTTCGTCAGCACCGTCGGCGCGTAGAAGTTGCCACGGCTGCCGATGCGCTTGCCTCCCGTCAGCAGCTTCGCGCCGGCCCGAACCGACTGCTGCACCTGTTTGTCGATATCGTTGACGATCTGCGGCGTCGCGAGCGGACCGATGTCGGTCGATTCGTCCATCGGATCGCCGACCTTCAGCGCTTCCATCGCCGCGGCGAACCGCTTCTCGAATTCATTTGCGATCTTCTCGTGCACGATGAAGCGCTTCGCAGCGATGCACGACTGTCCGTTGTTGACGATCCGCGCCTGTACCGCCGTTCTCACAGCATCGTCGAGATTCGCCGACGGCATGACGATGAAAGGATCGCTTCCGCCGAGCTCGAGCACGGTTTTCTTGATGTGCCGCGCGGCCGTCGAGGCGACGCTCGCGCCCGCGGGCTCGCTGCCGGTGAGCGTCGCCGCTTTGACGCGGTCGTCGTCCAGGACCTGCTGCACCTGCTCCGCGGTGATCAGCAGCGTTTGAAATTCGCCTCGATCGAAGCCGGCATCGCGCAGAACCGATTCGATTGCCAGGGCCGACTGCGGAACGTTCGACGCGTGCTTGAGCAGACCGGTGTTGCCGGCCATCAGCGCCGGCGCGGCAAAACGAAAGACCTGCCAGAAGGGAAAGTTCCACGGCATCACGGCGAGCACGGGGCCGATCGGTTCGAAGCGGACGAACGTCTCCGCTTCGGTCTCGATCGGCTCGTCGGAAAGAAATTCTCTTGCGTGATCGGCGTAGTAACGGCAGACCAGCGCGCACTTCCTCACTTCCGCGACCGCCGCTTTGATCGGCTTGCCCATCTCCGTCGTGATCAGCGCGCCGAGCTCGCGGCTGCGCTGCTCGAGCAGGTCGGAGGCACGCCGCATCCGCTTCGATCGCTCGTCGAACGATCGCGCGCGATTCGTTCGCGCCGCTTCGATGGATCTTTGCAGCTTCTCCTCGATTTGTTCATCGCGAAGAGGCTCGAACGTCGCTAGAGTCTCGCCGGTTGCAGGATTCATTGTTGCGATTGCCATCGTGTTATTCTCCGCCCGTCCAACGGTTAGCTCGTGCCGCACCCACCTTCAACTCGCAAGGAGTCCACATGATTCGTACGAGAAATCTCCGCTCCATTTGTCTCTTCGTGCTGCTCGCGATTCTCGTGCCGTTTGCGGGATTCGCGCAAAGCACCACCGGTTCGATCTCAGGAAATGCGACGGACGCAAGCGGCAGCGCGCTGCCGGGCGTCACGATCACGGCGACGAACGCCGCCACGGGCGCGTCGCGCACGGTCGCCAGCAACGGCTCGGGCCATTACGAGATCGCGCTGCTGCCGCCGGCGACGTATCGCGTCGTTGCCGACCTCTCCGGTTTCCAGCAAGTGCAAGCCGCGCTGACCATCAATGTCGGATCCACGGTCACATTCGATGTGAAGATGAAACCGGCCGCAGCGGAAACGGTGACGGTCACCGCCGCGGCGCCGCTCATCGATCCAGCGAAGTCCGAAATCAGCTCCGTCGTCAACGAGAAGGCGATTCAGAGCCTGCCGACGAACGGCCGCAACTTCATCGATTTCGTCCTCACCACACCCGGCGTCGTTCGCGACGTTCGCCTCGGCGACATCAGCTTCGCCGGCCAGCGCGGCACGATGAATTCGATGGTCGTCGATGGCGCGAACAACGACAACACGTTCTTCGGCCAGACCGTCGGCCGCACGGGCTCCGGCCGCGCTCCGTACCAGTTTTCCGAGGATGCGGTGAAGGAGTTTCAGGTGAATGCGAACTCCTACTCGGCCGAGTACGGCCGGGCGGGCGGGGCGGTCATCAACGTCGTCACGAAGTCAGGCACGAACGATTTCCACGGCTCCGCGTTCGACTACTACCGCGACAAGTCGCTCAACGCGAACAACTACATTAACGAAATCAATAATCGTCCAAAATCTCCGTACCATTTTGATCAATACGGCTTCACCGCCGGCGGCCCGATCGTCCGCGACAAGCACTTTTTCTTCGTGAACGGCGACTTCCAGCGCAACTCCTCGCCGAACCTCGTCGTCCTCGGCGGCGGCCGCATCCCGAACTTCCCGACCGACCCGGCCAGCCAGGCGGCGATTCAGTTCCTGACGCCGCTCGCGCAGGAGTATCCGCAGCAGCTGCATCAGGATGTTTACCTGATCAAGACGGATCACGAGTTGTCCAACACGCAGCATCTCTCGCTGCGATACAACCGGCAGCGCTTCCTCGGAGTCAATTTCGAGAACGGCAGCATCACGAACTCCGTGCAGCACACCGGCGACTCGGACGTTTTCACCGATTCGCTCTCGGCCGTTCACGACATGACGATCAGCAACAACCTCTTCAATGAAGTCCGCGCGCAATACCTCAAAGACCGTGAGCCGGGCGAAGCGAACGACGCCGATCCCGAAGCGCAGATCTTTCAGGGTGGAAACGCCGTCATCAACATCGGCCGCAACACGTTCTCGCCGCGCGAGACGACGATCAAGCGATACCAGATCGCCGACACGGCGACGTACGTGCTCAATGCGCACACGCTGAAGGCGGGGTTCGATTACAACCACGACAACATCCTGAACTACTTCCCCGGAAACTTTTTCGGCTCGTATCGCTTCAACAGCCTCGCCGATTTCACGAACAAGACGGCTGCGTCGTTCACGCAGGCCTTCCCGGGGCCGGGAACGACCGGACCGATCACGAATCCGAATCTGAAGGAGACCGGCCTCTTCGTGCAGGACGAATGGCATGTTCGGCCGAATTGGACCGTGAACGCCGGCCTGCGCTACGACCGGCAGGACGTCGCGCAGCCGACGGTGCTCAATCCCGACGCGCAGCTTCTCGCCGCCGGGTATACGACGAACAAGATTCCCGTCGACGGCAACAACATCGGTCCGCGGCTCGGCATCGCATGGACGCCGACCCAGGACGGCCGCACCGTTGTGCGCGCCGGCTACGGCATCTTTTACGGCCGGACGCCGTCGATCATGTACGGCACGGCGATGTCCAACAACGGCATCAACGTGCAGACGATCACGTTCACCGGCAATCTGATTCCGACGTATCCGGCCATTTACACGTCGCTGCCGACCGGCGCGACGCTTCCGAAGCCGACGATCTTCGTGTTCGATCAGCACTTCCAGAACCCGCGCGTGCAGCAGGCGAACCTCGGCGTCGAGCAGCAGCTCGGCAACGACTATGCCGTCGGTCTCACATATCAATTCGTGAAGGGGGACGACCTGCCGCGCTCGCGCGACATCAACGAAGCCACGCCGGTGCCGACGACGGTGAGCCTGTCGACGGGCGGCACGGTGACGATCAACAAATACACGACGCGTCCCTTTTCGGACTTCAATCGCGTGATCGCGTTCGAGAGCAGCGCGCGCTCGAAGTACAACGGCATCACGCTCGATCTGCAGCGCCGCTTCACGACGAACTGGCAGGCCCGCCTGTCGTGGACGCACGCGACGGTGAAGGACGACCGTCCCGACGCCACCGCAGTCGTTCCGTTCTCATCGGGCGACGATGCGAAGTACGCGAGCGATCCGCTCAATCTCGAGCACGACTACACCTTCGGCGACAACGACGTGCGCGACCGCGTTGTGCTGAGCGGCGTGTGGACGCTCAACGATTACGCGAAGAATCTCAGCGGCGTTTCGAAGGCACTGGCGGAAGGCTGGTCGATCAGCGCGATCGCGTTCTATCAGACCGGGCAGCCGTATTCGCCGAAAGTGAACGCCGATCTGCTGAACGACGGCAACCCCTCGAACGACATCGCGCCCGGGTTCCTGCGCAACTCGTTCCGTCTGCCGACGACCTTCGAAGTCGATCCGCGGGTGACGCGGGACATCGGCGTGTTCGGCAGCGCGAAGATTCAGCTGATCGCCGAGGCGTTCAATGTGTTCAATCGGCACAATGTGAGTTCGGTGAACAACACGTACTACAGCTACAACGCGACGACGAACACGCTGTCGCCGCTGTCGACGTTCGGAGTTCCGACGGCGACGGCGGGGCAGCGCATCATGCAGCTCGCCGCGAAAGTGACGTTCTGAGGCGTTAGCCGAAGAACGTCATCCTGAGCCGCGGAGACGGCGAAGGATTCATGGGGCCGCCTTCGGGGGCGGCCCTTTGCATTTCTGCTTGACAAGCGCCGTTAGTAAATATACGTTTATTTACAAATGGGCCGGCCCCCGCGCATCTCCCGCGATCAGCTCCTCGAAACTGCGCGGAGCGTGTTCGCCGCGAAGGGATTCGACGCGGCAACCCTCGCCGACATCGCGCGCGAGCTCCACGTCACGCCCGCCGCCGTCCTGCGGCACACCAAATCGAAGCTCGACCTCTTCCGCACGGCCATGAGCTCCCGCATCACCGCGCCCCCCGAGTTCATTCTCGAGCTGACGAACGTCGATCCCGGAACCGACCCCCGCATCGTGCTGCGCCGCATCGCCGAGAAGTTCGTCCCCTTCGTGGAGAAAATCATCGCGGAGAACATCGCTGTCTACATGCACGAGCGCTCGCGATCGCTCGTCGTCCCCTTCGATCCGAGCGCCGCGGACAGCCCCCCGCGCCGCGGCATCGCGATGGTCACCGACTATTTCCGCCGCGCGATGGACGCCGGCGTGGTTCGCAGAGGGGATCCGAAAGCGTTTGCGCTGCTGTTCATGGGCGCACTGCAGGCCTACGTGTTCAACCACCGCGTTCTGAACATCGTGACGAAGAAATATCCGCTCGGCCGCTACATCGACGCCCTGATCGATGTGTGGTCGACGGGAGCAATCCGTGGAGGTCATCGTGGCAAACCCGCGCAAACGTCTGCTGCTCCTCGTCATCGCGATCGTGCTGGCGGCGGCGGTCGCGGCGATCGTTCTCTACGTGCGGGCGCGCCGCGAGCCCCGCGAGCTCGTGCTGTCCGGGACTCTCGAAGCGCGAACGGTGCAGGTCGGGTCGCTCGTCGGCGGGCGCGTAAGTCGCGTGTTCATCGATGAGGGCTCGCATGTCACGGCCGGACAGGTGCTCGTGCAGCTCGAGCCCGACACGCTCGACAGGCAGATCGCACAGCAGCAGGCGGCGATCGATGCCGCGCGTGCGGCGTATCAAAAAGCGCTCAACGGTCCGCTGCAGCAGGACATCTCGAAAGCGGCGGCAACCGCAGCGAACGCCGAAAGCGAACGCAGGCGTTACGCGGCAATGTACCGCGACGGAATCGTGTCGAAGGAGCAGTACGACGCCGCGGCCACGACCGCGAAGACGACGGCCGAGGACCTGTCGACGCTCAAGATGGGCACACGCAAAGAGGACATCGAGGCGGCGCGCGCGGAAGTCGAGCAGCAGCAGCGACAGCTCGCCGTCCTCATGAAGCAGCACTCGGAATTGCAGGTCAAATCCAGCGTGACCGGCACCGTGCAGTCGTTCGGCCTGCGCCCCGGCGACATCGTGTCGCCCAACCAGGAGGTCGCCGAAATCATCGAATCGAGCCAGCTCTGGGTTCGCGTGTACGTGCCGGAAACGCAGCTCGGCTTGCTCCGCGTCAATCAGCCCGTGCGTGTCAGCGTGGACACCTATCCGAATCAATGGTTCCCCGGACACATCGCAACGATCGCGGCGCAAGGCGAGTACACGCCGCAGAACGTTCAGACGCGCGCGCAGCGAGCGGAAGAGGTGTTCGCGGTGAAGGTGCTCGTCGATCCGAATCCGAAGCTGCACGCCGGCATGGCCACCCAGGTCGACACCGGCGTCAAAGTGAAAGGCAGCGTCGCGGAATGAGCGCAGAGATCGGAATCGATGTCCGAGACGTCTCCAAAAACTTTGGCAGCGTGCGCGCCCTCGATCACGTGACGCTGCAAGTCCATCGCGGCGAAATCTTCGGGCTGCTCGGTCCCAACGGCTCGGGCAAATCGACGCTCATCCGGATTCTCTGCGGCCTGCTCGTGCCGACCGAAGGACACGCGACCGTCGACGGCTTCGACGTGGAGAACGAAGGCGAGCAGGTCCGCGCGCACATCGGATATGTGTCGCAGGCATTCTCGCTGTATCGCGATCTGACCGTGCAGGAAAACCTCGACTTCTTCAGCTCGATCTATCGCCTGCGCGGCGCCGAACGGAGAGAACGCATCGAATGGGCGATCCAGCTCACGCACATCGGTCCGTATCGCGACCGGCTCGCGGCGCAGCTGTCCGGCGGCTGGAAGCAGCGGCTGGCCCTCGCTGCGGCGCTGATGCACCAGCCGCGCGTACTGTTTCTCGACGAACCCACCGCGGGCATTGATCCGGTTGCGCGCCGCGAGCTGTGGGATCTCCTCTTCGAGCTCGCCGGAACCGGAGTGACGATGTTCGTTACCACGCACTACATGGACGAAGCGGAGCGCTGCGGCGCCGTCGCCTACCTGTACATGTCGAAGCTGCTCGTCAGCGGTCATCCCGACGAGCTGAAGAAATTGCCCGAGGTGACGCCGCAGGGCACGAGGCGAGTGCAGGCGGAGTGCAGCGAAGGAGTCGCGGCGCTCATTGCGTCCGCGCGTCAGCTCGAATACGTCCGCGCCGCGACGATCTTCGGCACGTCGCTGCACCTGCTGATCAACGAGAACGTCAGCGATGCAAAGCTCGCGTCGGATCTGCAGGCGATCGGCGCGGGCGAGGTGACGACGGCGCCGATCGAGCCATCGCTCGAGGACGTCTTCGTGCGATTGACCGAGGAGCGCGCGGCGGGGAAATCATGAACGGGTTCTGGGCGATCCTCCGGAAAGAAGTGACGCAGATGTTGCGCGACCGCGGAACGCTGCAGTTCGCGGTCGGCGTGCCCGTGCTCCAGCTCATTCTGTTCGGCGTGATCGACATGAACGCCCGGCACATCCCCACGGCGATCTTCGACCAAAGCCGCACGCAGGAGAGCCGTCAACTGATCGATCAGTTCGAAGCGACGTCGTACATGCGCGTCGTCAAGATGGTCGGATCGCGGCAGGAGCTCGAGCACGAGATCGTGTCGGGAGATGCGAAGATCGCAATCGAGATCCCGCCCGATTACGCGCGCAACCTCGCGTCGCATCGCGATGCCAGCGTACTGGTGTTGATCGACGGCTCCGACAGTTCGGTCGCCACGCAGGCGCTCGCCGCAGCGAACGGCGTCCTTCAGCAGCGCTCGATCACCGCGCTGCTCTCGCAGGTGAATCGGCCACCGATCGTCCAGTCGCATCCGATCATGATGTTCAACCCCGACATGCGGAGCGCAAACCTGCTCATCCCCGGACTGGTCGCGATCCTGCTGACGTTTTCAGGAACGATTCTTTCGGCATTCGCGATCGTCAAGGAGCGCGAACGCGGCACGCTCGAACAGCTGATGGTCACACCCGTTTCGCCGATGGCCGTCGTCGTCGGCAAGATCCTCCCGTACCTCGGCCTCGCGTACGTGCAGCTGATCCTCGTCCTGCTGGTGATGACGCTCGTTTTCCAGGTGCCGATTCACGGCAGCACGACGCTGCTGCTCTCGCTCGCTTCGGTCTATCTCGTCGCTCTTCTGTCGCTCGGACTTCTGATTTCGTCCCGCGCGAGCTCGCAGATGGAAGCGATCCAGATGGCGCAGGGCTTCCTGCTGCCGTCCATCATGCTGTCCGGCTACATTTTTCCGATCGCATCGCTTCCGGTTGCGCTGCAGTGGATCGCGCGCGTACTGCCGGCAACGCACTTCATCAACATCTCGCGGGCAATCATCATCCGCGGGGCGACGTTTCTCGATTTCTGGCCCCACGTCGTGGCGCTGATCGCGATTTCGGCTGTGCTGATCGCCGCGAGCGCCCGCGCGTTCAAGAAGACGGTTTCGTAAGGCGTCGCGCGCCGATGGTTTGTCGATGCACGTTTGCGCGCCGCGGTCGCGCGCAGCTCGACCCTACAAAACGTAGCGCGACAGATCTTCGTTTTTGATGAGGTCCGCGAGCACGCGCTGAACGTACGCGGCGTCGATCGTCACCTGCTCGCCGTGGAGATCGCTGGCTTCGAATGACACCTCGTCGAGAAGGCGTTCGAGAATCGTGTGCAGCCGGCGCGCGCCGATGTTCTCCGTCTTCTCGTTGACGAGCGCCGCGTAGCGGGCGATCTCGCGAATTGCGTCGTCGGCGAACTGCAACGACACCTGTTCGGTCGACAGGAGCGCCGTGTACTGCATCGTCAGCGCGTTCTTCGGCTCGCGAAGGATGCGCACGAAGTCGTCTTCGCTCAACGAATCGAGCTCGACGCGGATCGGAAAACGCCCCTGCATCTCCGGGATGAGGTCCGCGGGCTTCGCGACGTGAAACGCGCCCGCGGCGATGAATAAAATATGATCAGTCTTTACCATGCCATATTTTGTGTTCACCGTGGTGCCCTCGACGATCGGCAGCAGATCGCGCTGCACGCCCTCGCGCGACACGTCGGGTCCGTGCGAGGCCTGCTGCCGGCCGGCGATCTTGTCGATCTCGTCGAGGAAGACGATGCCGCTCTGTTCGACCCGCTCGATCGCCTCGCGTGCGACGTTCTGCTGATCGACGAGCTTGTCCGCCTCTTCCTGGACGAGGATCTCCCGTGCATCGCCGACACGCATCTTCTTGCGTCTCGATCGTCCGCCGAACAAGCCGGGCATCATGTCTTTGATGTTGACCCCCATCTCCTCGACGCCCTGCGCGGAGAAGATCTCGAACGACGGATAGCTCTGCTCTTTGACATCGATCTCGATCTCGCGCTCCTCGAGCTTGCCTTCGTCCAGCCATCGGCCGAGCTTCTCGCGCGTCTCGGTCGGCGATTCTTCGCCGGTTGCAGGTGCTCCGACGAATGCCGGGCGCGCCGTCGCGCGCCGCGAATCGGGAAGAAGAATGTCGAGGATGCGCTCTCGCGCATTGCGCACCGCCGTGTCGTGATTCAGGCGTGTCTTTTCGTCTTTCACGAGCTTCACCGCGATCTCGGTCAAATCGCGGATGATCGACTCCACATCGCGCCCGACGTAGCCCACCTCGGTGAACTTCGACGCTTCGATCTTCAGAAACGGCGAGCGCGTCAGCTTCGCCAGCCGCCGCGCGATCTCGGTTTTGCCGACACCGGTCGGGCCGATCATGATGATGTTCTTCGGCGCGATCTCGTCGCGCAGCTCGGCCGGAAGCTGCTGCCGCCGCCAGCGGTTGCGCAGCGCGATCGCCACCGCGCGCTTCGCCGCGTTCTGCCCGACGATGTACTTGTCGAGCTCGCGCACGATCTCTTTGGGTGTCAGGCCGATTTCTTCAACGGTGCCGGGAAGTTGGATGACCATTTCGTTCCAGGGATCAGCTTTCAAAGGGTTTCCACGGTGATGTTGTCGTTTGTGTAAATGCAGATCGTCGATGCGATGCGCAGCGCCTCCTCGGCGATCTGCGCGGCGTTCATGCTCGTGTGCTTCATCAGCGCACGCGCGGCCGCGAGCGCGTACGGACCGCCGGAACCGATCGCCAGAATGCCGTCGTCGGGCTGAATCAGATCGCCCGTTCCGGACAGCAGGTACGCGCGCTCGGCGTTCGCTACGATCAGGAACGCCTGCAGCTGCCTCAAATATTTGTCGAGACGCCAGTCTTTCGCGAGCTCGACCACCGCGCGCTCCATGTTGCCGCGGTACTCCTCGAGCTTGCCTTCGAAGCGCGCGAACAGCGCAAAAGCATCGGCCGCCGATCCGGCGAACCCGGCGAGCACGCGGTCGCCGTACATCTTGCGCACTTTCGCCGCGCCGTGCTTCATGACCGTGTTGCCGACGGTCACCTGCCCGTCGCCTGCCATCGCCACCGCACCGTCTCTGCGGACGCACAGCACGGTCGTCGCGTGAATGACTTCGGATTCCATTCCAGCGCGATCGTATCGCAAGTGTGCGGGCCGGCCTTAGCCGGCGGCTACGGCGTCCCGGGAAGTGTGCGGGCCGGCTTCAGCCGGCCGGTCAAGGATCGGCCTTACACGAAATCGTCCGGCGGCGCAGCCTCGATGACCCCGATCGATTCGTGCTCGAGCTTCCACGCGTGAAGCATCAGGCGCGGAGCAGGAACGCCTCCGTAGCGACGGTCGCCGGCGACCGGATGGCCGATCGAGGCGAGGTGACGGCGGATCTGATGAGTGCGCCCCGTCGTGATGCGCACGATGGCCATCGAGTGTGAGGCCGCCATGCCGCGACCCGCTGCCGGCTCGACTTCGGTGTGTGCGTCCTTCCCGTCGATCGGCGTGTCGATCGTCGTCGCTCGGACAATCGGCGGCTCTACACCCGCTAGATACGTCTTTCGCATCTCGCGGCCGGCGAACAGCTTCGACAAACGCGCCGCCGCCTCACGCGTGCGCGCGAAAAGGACCACGCCGCTCGCGCCGGTGTCGAGCCGATGCACGAGGTAGATCGTCTTGAATCGCGCCCGCAGCAGCTCTTCGAGCGAGCGCTGCCTGCGATCGCGCGTGGGCTGTGCCGGCATGCCGGCCGGCTTGTTGGCCGCCACGAAGTCATCGGTGGCTTTGATGATGTCGAGCTGCGGCTCGTCTTCGATCACCGCAATGCGATCGGCTTCGCGCACCTCGCGCGATGCGATTGCAACGGGCCGTTCGTTGACGAGCACGCGCCGCTCGGCGATCAATTCACGCGCGCGGCGCCGCGAGATCTGGGGGAAACGAGCGGCGATGGCCTGATCGAGGCGCATGAATGGCGAGCGGCTTGCGGCGAGCAGCGGGCGGGAGGTGACCCGCTCGCCGCTCGCTGCTCGCCGCTCGCGAGGTTATACGCGGCGCTCTTTCTTCGCCGGCGCTTCGCCGCCTTCGATCACCGTCAGCTCCGGTCCGCCGATGCCGAGGGCCTTGCGAACCTTCGATTCGATTTCGGAGGCGAGGTCGGTGTTCTCGTGCAGGAATCCTTTCGCGTTTTCGCGTCCCTGCCCGATGCGCACGTCGCCGTACGAGAACCACGAGCCCGATTTCTCGATGATGCGGTGCTCGATGCCGATGTCGATCAGCTCGCCCGTCTTCGAGATGCCTTCGCCGTAGGCTACATCGAACTCCGCCTGACGGAACGGCGCCGCGCACTTGTTCTTGACGACCTTCACCTTCACGCGCGAGCCGATGACCTCTTCGCCTTCCTTGATCTGCGTCGTCCGGCGGATGTCGAGGCGCACCGACGAGTAGAACTTCAGCGCGCGGCCGCCCGTCGTCGTCTCCGGATTGCCGAACATCACGCCGATTTTTTCGCGGATCTGGTTGATGAAGACGAGGCACGTCTTCGACTTCGATACGATGCCGGTGAGCTTGCGCAGCGCCTGCGACATCAGCCGCGCCTGCAGGCCCATCTGCATCTCACCCATCTCGCCTTCGAGCTCCGCGCGCGGAACGAGCGCGGCGACGGAATCGATGACGATCACGTCGATCGCGCCGGAGCGCACGAGCACCTCGGCAATCTCGAGCGCCTGCTCGCCGCTGTCGGGCTGCGAGACGAGGAGATTGTCGATGTCGACGCCGAGCTTCTTCGCGTATTCGGCGTCGAGCGCGTGCTCGGCGTCGATGAACGCCGCGAGTCCGCCGACCTTCTGCGCTTCGGCGATGATGTGGAGCGAGAGCGTCGTTTTGCCCGACGATTCCGGCCCGAAGATCTCGACGATGCGTCCGCGCGGCACGCCGCCGACGCCGAGGGCCGCGTCGACGCCGATCGAACCGGTGGAGATCGCGCTGACCGCTGCGAACTCCTTCGCGCCGAGCCGCATGATCGACCCTTTGCCGAACTGGCGCTCGATCTGCGTCAGCGCCGTCTCGGCTGCTTTCAATTTGTCTGTGGGAATGCTGGCCATCATGGCTGCTCCTTTAAACGATTCTGCGGTTGAAAAAATGCTGTCGGAAGGGTCGGATCGCGGACATTCGTGTGGTGAATCGAGTGTAAGGAGCACTCGCCGAAGCGTCAAGAAATTCTACCCAGTGTAGGATTTCCGGCGTTGCGCAGGACGCTGACCGCTGCACTTCTCTTCTGCTCCGGCGCATCCGCGCTCATTTATCAAACCGTCTGGATGCGCCAGTTCCGGCTGATCTTCGGCGCATCGACGCTCGCGACGGCCGCGGTTCTGTCGATCTTCATGGGCGGACTCGGCATCGGCAGCGCGATTCTCGGCAAGCGCGCCGACCGTCATCCGCGGCCGCTCCGGTTGTACGGCATGCTGGAGATGTCGATCGCAGCGACGGCGGCGTTATCGCAGCCGTTGTTGTGGCTCGTCGCGAAGATTTACTTCGGCGTCGGCGGCTCCGTGACGCTCGGATTGTTTCTCGCGACCGTACTGCGCCTGATTCTCGCGACGCTCGTCCTCGCGGCGCCGACACTGCTCATGGGCGGCACGCTCCCCGCGGCTTCGCGCGCGACGGGGCGTGAAAGCATCGGATTGTTGTACGGCGCGAACACGCTCGGCGCCGTGACCGGCACCGTCTTCTCCACGTTCTGGATGCTCGAGCATCTCGGCAATCGCGAGACGCTCCTCGTCGCCGTGGTGTTGAACGCAATCGTTGGCGTGGTGGCATGGATGGTTGGGCGAGCAGCGAGCGGCGAGCAGCCCGCGGCAAATTCCGACTTCCGGCTCGCCGCCCGCCGCTCGCCGCTTCCTGTCTTCGTCGCCGCTTTCATCGTCGGCTTCGCGTTTCTGCTGATGGAGCTCGTCTGGTACCGCATGCTCGCTCCGCTCCTTGGCGGCACGACATTCACGTTCGGGCTGATCCTCGCGGTGGCGCTGCTGGGCATCGGATTCGGCGGCATCGCGTTTCGCGGACGCGCGACGATCGGCGGATTCGCGCTGACGTGCTCGATCGAAGCGGCAGCAATCGCCATTCCCTTCGCGCTCGGCGACCGCCTGGCGATCCTGATGAATCAGATGCGTGCGCTCGATGCCTCCGGGTTCGCCGGCGACGTCTTCGCGTGGACGATTCTGACGGTGATCGTCGTTCTGCCCGCGGCCTTCGTGTCGGGCATCCAGTTTCCGCTGCTCATCTCGTTGTTAGGCCGGGGATCCGAGGATGTCGGGAAGGACGTCGGGATGACGTATGCGTGGAACACCGCGGGCGCAATCGCGGGCGCGCTCGCCGGCGGATTCGGGCTTCTTCCGCTGCTCTCCGCGCCCGGCGCGTGGCGAGCGGTGATCGTGCTTCTCGCACTGCTCGGTGTGGCGGCCGCCGCCTTCGGCCGCCGCGCTGCGCCGGCGGCGGTCGCACTCGCGGCGTTCGCCGGTATCTTCGCGCTCGGGCCGACGGCAGTCTGGCGGCACTCGGGCATCGGCGCCGGCCGTGCGGAGAATCCGACCACGATCAACGCAACGCGCGAGTGGATCAATGGAACGCGCCGCACGCTCGTGTGGGACGTCGACGGACGCGAAAGCAGCGTCGCGCTCGCCGATTCGTCCGACTACGCGTTCATCGTCAACGGAAAAGCGGACGGCAGCGCGCGCGGCGACGCCGGCACGCAGGTCATGGGCGGGCTCGTCGGCGCGATGCTGCACCCGAATCCGCAGAACGCGCTGGTGATCGGCCTCGGAACCGGCAGCACGGCCGGCTGGCTCGGCGCCGTCCCGTCGATTCATCGCGTCGATGTGGTCGAGCTCGAGCCGGCCGTGCTTGGCGTCGCCCGCGCGTGCGCCGCCGTCAATCACGACGTTCTGCACAACCCGAAGGTGCACATCCGGATCGGCGACGCGCGCGAGGTCCTGCTCGCCGCGCGCGGCGGATACGACATCATCTTTTCCGAGCCGTCGAATCCGTATCGCGCCGGAGTCGCGAGCCTTTTCACCGAAGAGTTTTATCGAGCCGCGACGAACCGGATGAATGCGAACGGAGTCTTTCTGCAATGGCTGCAGACGTACGACGTCGACAGCCGCACGATCCGCACGATCTACGCGACGATCTGCGCCGTGTTTCCGAACGTCGAGACGTGGCAGACGGATGTCGGCGATCTGTTGCTCGTCGGGACACAGCGCCCGATCGTCTACGACTTCGACGCGCTGCGCACGCGAGTGAGGCAGGAGCCGTTCGCGAGCGCGATCCGCGATGCCTGGCGCGTCGAAT
This sequence comes from Thermoanaerobaculia bacterium, assembly GCA_035516895.1. Classification (GTDB taxonomy): domain Bacteria; phylum Acidobacteriota; class Thermoanaerobaculia; order Gp7-AA8; family Gp7-AA8; genus Gp7-AA10. The sequence continues at coordinate 24,038 of DATIZY010000253.1, forward strand.
CACTCGAAGGATTTCTGTCGCACTTCGTCGCGCGCGATTCGCTCGGCCGCACGATCGCCGGCCAGGCCTTCGGAAAGAGCACCGACGACCGGACGCTGGTCGAATTCGGATTCGCCCGCGGCCTCGGCAGCGAGGGCAGCCGCTTCGACATGAACGAGCTCACCGGCATCGCTCGCATGCGCCGCGAAGATCGTCCGGCGCCGGCCCACGGAGTGTTCAACTGGCAGGCATGGGCGGCGAATCGCGCGTCGCTGAGCTATGTCGACGAGCTGGTCTCGCCGCCGAGCGAAGACGATCGTGCCCGCCATCGCGTAGCGGTGGCGTTCGACAACGGCGAGCTCGCGCAGGTTGCCGCCGAATGGCGCGCGCATCCGTTCCCCGCGGCGAACAGCAACGAGCTGCTCGCGATCGCGGAGTCGCTCGCGGACAGCGGCAGCGAAGCGGCAGCGGCGTACGCGGAACAGCTGCGCGCATGGGAGCCGATCGACGCCGATGCGGTGCTCGCGCGGTTGCGTTATCGCGAAAGGCGGCTCGACGAGGCGACGGCGCTTCTCGAGCGCGTCTTCGCAGCGTGCCGCAACGATCCGTGGGCGGCGGTCGACACGATCGGACGCTCGCTCGATCTCGCTGTCACCATCGCAAACACGCACGCGTACGCCGCGCGGCTGTTTCACGCACTCGACGTGCCGTTCGCCGCCGGCCAGTGGGAAGACGCGCGCAAGTACGACCGCGCGCTCATCTCGAGACAGATGGAAGGCTGCGGACCGCACACGATCGCCGCACTTCGCGAGCTCGAGCCCTGGCCGCCCTGGCGCAAAGACATCCTCGGCATGCGCTTCAATTGTTATGGCGACACGACGCTGTCGGACCTCAAGGCGCGCGCGGCGAGCGACATCGAGAGCTACATCAACGCCGAGCCGCTGCCGCTTCTGGGGCCTCGATCGCCTTCCGGATCTTCTTCAGATCCGCAATGAAGCGCGCCAGCTCCTCGTGACGCCGCTCGTCGCTCGGCGCGCGGAGGATCGACGACGGATGCACGGTCGCCGTGACGAACGGCGCGAGCGGCGAATCGACGAACGTCGCGCGCTGCGTCGAGACTTTGAATTTCGGCCCGATGATCGCCTGCGCAGCCGTGGAACCGAGGCAGATGATGACGCGCGGTTTGACGACGTTGATCTCGGCTTCCAGCCACGGCCGGCACGCGGTGATCTCGGCGGCGTTCGGTTTCTTGTGAATGCGCTTCTTGCCGCGCGGCTCCCATTTGAAGTGCTTCACGACATTGGTGACGTAGACATTCGCCCGATCGATGCCCGCTTCGGCGAGCGCTTTGTCGAGAAGGCCGCCGGCGGGTCCGACGAACGGCCGTCCTTTCAGATCTTCGGCGTTGCCCGGCTGCTCGCCGACGAACATCACCGTCGAGGTCTGCTTTCCTTCTCCGAAGACCGTCTGCGTGCCGGTTTTCCAGAGGTCACACGCCTCGCACTCGGCGGCGGCGATCCTCAATTTGTTGATCGTCGGCCGCGACGGAATCAGCGGAGCGGCAGTCTCGATCTCTCGCGGAGCCACGGCGAAACCGCAAGCA
>DATIZY010000254.1:0-9946 GCA_035516895.1 Thermoanaerobaculia bacterium
CAGGCCGACCGGTCCCCACAGCCAGCCCCAGAAAATCGCGGAGACGAGCAGCGCGATCGGCGAGATGCCGACGCGATGTCCGACGACGATCGGCTCGACGAACCCGCCGATCAGCTGATCGCTCAGCACGAACAGACCTAACACCGCGAGCGGGATGTACCAGTTCGGAAACACCGCGATCGAAAGAAACGTCGGCAGCGAGGCGGATAGAAACGCACCGACGTACGGCACGAATCGCATCAGGCCGGCGATCACACCCCAGAGCGGCGCATGCGGCACGCCGAGAAAAAAGAGACCGACGCCGATCAGCAGGCCGAATCCGAGGTTGAGGAGAGCGAACGTGAGGAGGTAGCGGCTGATGCGATGGGAGGTCTCGCCGATCGCCTGCGTGGTGACGGTCAGATGCGCGCGCCCGGCGAGGCGCAGCAGTTTGTCGCGCATCTGCTCCCGCTCTTTCAGCAGAAAGAAGACGATCACGACGACGAGGAACGCGGCGGCGACGAACTCCACGGTCGGCGCGATCGCGCGGTAGCGATCGCGGAAGGTGTTTTCCGGGACGACGCGGACGTTGAGCGGCTTTTCCTCCGGACCCGGCGGCTCGGTGACGCGCTGCAGCGTGCGCTGAAAGCGCTCGAACATCGCCAGCCCGGTCGACGAGCGTCTCAGAAACCGAAGTTTCTGTTCAACGCGTTGAATCGTCGAGGTCTGCGTGAACTCCTGCGCGACAGAGTTGAACTGCTGATAGATCCACCATCCGCCCATCGACAGCGCGAAGACCGCAAGGCCGACCGAGAGGACGATCGCGCCGGTGCGGCGCAGGAATGTGCGCTCGAGAATCGACACGATCGGCGTCAGAAGAAAGGCGAACAGAATCGCCAGCGCGATCGGAACCACAACCGGCTTCGCGAGATAGAGGACGGCGATGACGACGAGCGTCGTGAAGAAAATGCGGGTATTCGACTGCCGCCGCTCCGCCGCGCGCTTGTCGACCACGCCGAGCGGTGCTTCGGCCGTCGGAGCCGGACGGCGGATGGAGATCGTCCGATCGAAATCGTCTTCGTCGTCTTCGAAGAGGGCCACGGTGAAACGAGTGTACTGCAATGTAGAGGCCGCGATTTAGCGCCGCTTCGCGCCGCGTTGTCGGTTGTCAGTTGTCAGTTGTCAGTCCCGCCCGGCCAGAGTCCGCGGGGACAACCGACGACTGACGACGCGATGGGGGCGCGTCAGCGGCGCCAGCGCAGAACAGGCTGGCGCGCCGCCTTCTCCTCGTCGAGGCGGCGGACGGGCGTGGTGTGCGGCGCCGAGCGCACCAGCTCCGGCCGCTCCTCGCACTCGCGTGCGATGGCGAGCATCGCTTCGCAGAACGCGTCGAGCTCTTCCTTCGGCTCGCTCTCCGTCGGCTCGATCATCAGCGCGCCGGAGACAATCAGCGGAAAGTAAATCGTCGGCGGGTGAAAGCCGTAGTCCATGAGCCGCTTGGCGATGTCGAGCGTGTGGACCTCGTGCACCACCTGGTTCTTATCGCTGAAGACGACTTCGTGCAGCGATGGCGCGTCGTACGGCAGGTGAAACGCGCCCTTGAGCCGCGCGCGGATGTAGTTCGCGTTCAACACGGCGATCTGCGCGATGCGCCGCATGCCGTCGGGTCCCATCGATCGCATGTACGTCAGCGCGCGCACGAGCACGCCGAAGTTGCCGTTGAACGCGCGCATGCGGCCGATCGAGTCGGGATGATCGCCGTCGAGGAAAAACGTCCCGTCGCCGCGACGTTCGACGGTCGGCGAAGGAAGAAACGGCACGAGCCGCTGCGACACGCCGACGGGTCCGGCGCCGGGTCCACCGCCGCCGTGCGGAGTGGAAAAGGTTTTGTGCAGATTGGAGTGGATGACGTCAATGCCCATCTCGCCGGGACGCGCGATGCCGACGAACGCGTTCAGGTTCGCGCCGTCGCAGTACAAATACGCGCCTTTGGCGTGAAGGATGCCGGCCATCGCGCGGATCTCGCTCTCGAAAACTCCGAGCGTGTTCGGCACGGTGACCATGAGCGCGGCGACGTCTTCGTTCACCGCCTCCTGAAGCACGTGCAGATCGACGGTGCCGCGCGCGTTCGACTTCAGCTCCTTGATTTCGTACCCGGCGAATGCGGCCGACGCGGGATTCGTCCCGTGCGCCGAGTCGGGGATGAGGATGTACTTGCGCGCGTTGCCGCTCTTCGCCAGCGCCTTGTGCACCATCAGAATTCCGGTCAGCTCGCCATGCGCGCCGGCGACCGGCTGCAGTGTGACGCGCGGCATTCCGAAGATTGCCTTCAGCGTCTGCTCGAGGTTCCAGAGCAGCTCGAGATTTCCCTGCGCCTGATGGTCCGGCTGCAGCGGATGCGAAAGCGCGAAGCCCGGCGTGCGCGCCAGCTCCTCGTTGAGCCGCGGATTGTGTTTCATCGTGCACGAGCCGAGCGGATAGAGCCCGGCATCGATCGAGACGTTCATCTTCGACAGCCGCGTGAAGTGCCGGATCACATCGACCTCCGACACTTCGACCTCGTCCGCGATCTCGCTGCGCGTCAGATTCGCCGGAAGCAGATCGTTCCTCTCCGGCACATCGAGCGCGGGCAGCCGGTAGCCGCGACGGCCCTTCTTCGAGTGCTCGAAAATGAGGCCCTCGCGGTTCGTGCCCTGCGGAACGGAAGCGGTCGTGGTTTCCCGATCGACGATCGAAGTCATTCGACGACCTTGTTCTCCGGGTGTTGGGCACGGTTGCGCCGTGCCGCACTCCGGGATCCGGCACGGCGCAGCCGTGCCCTACACAACGTCGCGATCATCGCCGCTCCCTTGAGATCGCCGCGCTCAGCACGGCCGCGTAGCGGTCGAGCATCTCGCGCGAGTGAAGCTCGGTCACCGCAACGAGGAAATCATTGTCGTGACCCGGATAGAAATCGCCGAGCGGAATGCCGCCGAGGATCTTTTCGTGCTCGAGGTCGCGCAGGACCTCGTGCGCCGGAAACGGCGTCCGCACCACAAACTCGTTATAAATCGGTCCTCGCAGCGGTACGGTAACGGTTGATATAGCGGCCAAACGATCGCGCAGGTACGCCGCCTTCTGCAGGCATTGACTGGCGAGCTCGCGCAGTCCTTCCTTGCCCATCAGCGAGAGATAAATGTTGGCGGCGAGCGCGATCAGCGCCTCGTTCGTGCAGATGTTGGACGTCGCTTTGCCGCGCCGGATGTGCTGCTCGCGCGTCGCCAGCGTGAGCACGTATGCACGCTTGCCGTCGACATCGACGGTTTCGCCGACGAGCCGCCCCGGTATGTGCCTCTTCAGCGCGTCGCGAACGACCATGAAGCCGACGTACGGCCCGCCGAACTGCGTCGGAATTCCCCAGGCCTGTCCTTCGCCGACGCAGACGTCGAATCCGTGCGCTCCCGGCGGGCTCACCACGCCGAGCGACGTCGCCTCGGCGATCACCGCGATCTTCACCGCGCCGATGCCGTCGGCGATCTTGCGCACTTCGTCGTAGTCCTCGAGAACACCGAGGAAGTTCGGCGACTGCACGGCGACCGCGAAGACGTCGTCGCCGCACGCGTCGTGAAGCGCGTTCAGATCGATCCGGCCGTCGTCGGTCCAGCCGACTTCCACGATTTCGTAGCCGAGGTTCTGGACGTACGTGCGCACGGTGGCGGCGTAGTGAGGATGTACAGATTTAGCGATAATGATTTTCGTACGCTTTTTTACCACTCGCTCCGCGAGCAGCACCGCCTCGCACAGCGCGGTGGAGCCGTCGTACAGCGAGGCGTTCGCGACATCGAGAGCGGTGAGCAGGCATTGATGCGTCTGATATTCGAAGATCGATTGCAGCGTTCCCTGCGAGACCTCCGGCTGATACGGCGTGTACGAGGTCAGAAACTCGGCGCGAAGGAGAAGTTGATCGACGCATGCCGGCTGCGAGTGCGCATACGCGCCGCCGCCGAGGAACGAGAGGTGATCGACGGCCGATTTGTTTTTCGCCGCGAGCTCGCGGAACCATCGGCGCGATTCGATCTCCGACCACGGGCCGGGAACGTCGAGGAGGCCCTCGAGCTTGACCTCGTTCGGAATCGATTCGAACAGACGGTCAACGGAGTCGACCCCGATGACCGCCAGCATTTCTTTGACGTCTTCGTCTGCGTTGGGGATGTATCGGTGCATGAGAGTTGTCAGTTGTCAGTTGTCAGTTTTCCGGTCCTGCCGGACTGACAACTGAGAACTGAAAACTATTTTCCCGCTTCCATCGCGGAAGGCGACGCATCTCCGTTTCGTCATCGCGGCTCCACCGGAGATCCCTCGCTTCGCGCGGGACAAACTATAAAAAGGCGGCGACTATTTTCCCGCCTCTTTTTCGACGTACTCCTCGTACTCTTCCGCGTCCATCAGCTCGTCCGCCTCTTCCGGCGTCGTCAGCTTGATGCGGATCATCCAGCCGTCGCCGTACGGGTCGGTATTGACGAGCTCCGGTTTCTCGGAAAGCGTCTCGTTGACTTCAACGACCTCGCCGGACACCGGCGAGAACAACTCCGAAACCGCTTTCACCGACTCGATGCTTCCCATCTCGTCGCCCTGCTCGAGCTCCGTGCCGACCTGCGGCAGCTCGACGAACACGACGTCGCCGAGCTCCTTCTGCGCGTAGTCGGTGATGCCGATCGTGCCGGTTTCACCCTCCACGTGGACATACTCGTGGCTTTTCGCGTATCGGCTGTCTTCCGGAGTCATGATCGCTCCTTCGGTCGTTTGTAGAACGGAGTCGGGACGACCCGCGCCCGCGTCTCTTTTCCCCGGATCAGCACCTGGAACTCCGTGCCGGGCGCGGACTTTTCGAGCGGAAGATACGCGAGGCCGATCGCTTTTTTCAATGTCGGCGAGTGCGTTCCGCTGGTGACGACGCCGATCTCCTCTTTTCCGTCGACGATCGGATAGCCGTGCCGCCCGATGCCGCGGTCGACCATTTCGAATCCGACGAGCTTTCGCTTCGGCCCTTCCGCCCGCTCGCGCTCCAGCACGTCGCGTCCGGTGAACTCGCCCTTCTCCAGCTTCACGATCCAGCCGAGGTCCGCTTCGAGCGGGGTGGTGGAATGGTCGATGTCGTTGCCGTACAGCGCCATTTTCGCTTCGAGGCGCAGCGTGTCTCGCGCGCCGAGTCCGCACGGCGTGACGCCGGCGCCGACGAGCTTCTTGAAAATGCGGGGGCCATGCTCCGGCGCGACGTAGATCTCGAACCCGTCCTCGCCCGTGTATCCGGTGCGCGACACGATCGCCGGCGCGCCGTCGACGTTGCCGCGCGCGAACCGGTAGTACTTCACGTCCGGGAGCTTGACGTCGGTGATCGGCTGCAGAATTTTCTCGGCGCTCGGCCCCTGCAGCGCGAGCTGCGCATACTCCGCGCTCGCATTCTTCACATCGACATCCATATCTTTCGCCGAGTCGCGGAGCCATTCGAAGTCTTTGTCGCTGTTCGATGCATTGACGACGACGAAGTAGTCATCGTTTGCCATCCGATAGATGACGATGTCGTCGACGAAGCCGGCCGTCGGATAGAGCAGACCGTTGTACTGCGCGCGGCCGTCCTCGAGCTTCGAGACGTCGTTGCACGTCGCGCGCTGCAGAAGCTGGAGCGCGTCGGGACCCTGGATCAGGATCTCGCCCATGTGCGAGACGTCGAACAGTCCCGCTCTCGCGCGCACCGCGTTGTGCTCGTCGATGATCGATGTGTACTGCACCGGCAGCTCCCAGCCGCCGAAGTCGATCATCTTTCCGCCGAGCTCGTGCTCCACCGCGTTGAGCGGCGTCTTCTTGAGGTCATCGGCCATGGGGCCGATACGCTAACATGGATTCGCGCGATGGAGCACCGGCTTTCGCCAGTCGGTTTTCACGGTTCGCAATTCACTCGCTGAAACCGACCGGCTGAAGCCGGTGCTCCATCGCGCGGAGGCGGGAGTGCGCAACGAGATCGGCGATTTTCTCGATTCCCTCACGTACGAGAGGAACGTTTCCGTCAACACCATCGCCGCGTATCGCAACGATCTCGAGTCGTTCACCAGCTTTCTCTGCAACGACTACTTCACCCTCGCCCGCGACCAGCTCGACCTCGGCCGCATCGATCATCTGACGATTCGCGCGTATCTGGCGCATCTCGCGCGAAAGAAGCTCAGCCGCTCGTCGATCGCACGGCATCTGTCGGCGCTGCGCTCGTTTTTCAAGTTTCTGATTCGCGAAGAAATCGTCACGTCGAACCCAGCCCGCAGCGTCGCCACGCCGAAACGCGAGAAGCATCTGCCGTCGGTTCTGCAGACGGCCGACATCGCGGTGCTCTTCGAAATGCCCGACCTGTCGACCCCGCTCGGCATTCGCGATCGAGCCTGGCTCGAGCTCATGTACGCGTCCGGGCTGCGCATCAGTGAGCTCGTCGGAATCGATCTCGACGACATCGAGCTTCGCGCGCGCCTCGTCAAAGTGCACGGAAAGGGCGCGAAGGAGCGGATCGTTCCCTTCGGCAGCAAAGCGCGGGATGCGATTCGCGCGTACCTCGACGTTCGCAACGCGCCCGGGCAGGACGCGCTCTTCGCGAACTACCGCGGCGAGCGCATCACCGCGCGCAGCGTTCGGCGCCTGTTCGAAACGTACGTTCGTGCCGCGTCGTTACGCGCGGGTGTGTCGCCGCACACATTGCGGCATTCGTTTGCGACGCATCTTCTCAATGCCGGCGCCGACCTCCGCACGATCCAGGAGCTTCTCGGTCACGCTTCGCTGTCGACGACGCAGAAGTACACGCACCTCAACGACTGGCAGCTCATGGAGGTGTATAAGAAAGCGCACCCGAGGGCGTAGTTCGCAGATCGCAGCTGGAAGCCGACGAAAAAGCCGCTGCGAGCTTGCGAACTGCCAACTGCGAACCATGCCGAACCGTCTCGCAAACGAATCGTCGCCGTACCTTCTGCAGCACGCGAACAATCCCGTCGATTGGTATCCGTGGAGTGATGAAGCGCTCGCGAAAGCGCGCGCGGAAGACAAGCCGATTTTTCTGTCGATCGGCTACTCCGCGTGCCACTGGTGCCACGTCATGGAACGGGAATCGTTCGAGAACGACGAGATCGCGCGGCTCCTCAACGACAACTTCATTTCGATCAAAGTGGATCGCGAAGAGCGGCCGGACCTCGATTCGATTTACATGCAGGCCGTCCAGCTGATGACCGGTCACGGCGGCTGGCCGATGTCGGTGTTCCTCACGCCCGACGGCGGACCGTTCTACGCCGGCACGTACTTCCCGCCGGACGATCGGCACGGCATGCCGGGATTCGAGCGCGTGCTCACGCACGTGCTCGACGCGTATCGATCGCGGCGCAGCGATGTGCAGGCCGCGTCCGACGAAGTGCGCAACGTCATCACCAGCCAGCTGCAGCCGCGCGGAATCAAGTCGATCGATGCGCAGGCGCTCGACCGCGCGGCGGAATCGATCGCGCGCGGCTACGACCCGGTGAACGGGGGTTTCGGCAGCGCTCCGAAATTTCCGCCGGCGATGACGCTCGATTTTCTGATGCAGAACAGCGATCGCTACAGCGAGATCATCGTGAACACGCTGACGAAGATGGCGCACGGCGGCATCTACGATCAGATCGGCGGCGGATTTCATCGCTACTCCACCGACGAGCGCTGGCTCGTCCCGCATTTCGAGAAAATGCTGTACGACAACGCGCTGCTCGCGCGGCTCTACACGCGGGCGTGGCAGTGGAACAAAGATCCCTTCTTCGCCCGCATCGCCAACGAGATCCTCGGATTCGTGCAGCGAGAGATGATGTCCCCGGAGGGGGAGTTCTATTCGACGCTCGACGCGGACAGCGAAGGCGTCGAAGGACGGTTCTACGTCTGGTCGCGCGAGGAGATCATGAGCGCGCTGGGCGCGGATGAGGGCCGCGTTTTCTGCGAGCTGTTCGACGTCACCGACCCGGGCAACTGGGAAGGCCGGAACATTCTTCACGTCATCGGCGACGCCGATGCGCACAAGGACCTCGTGGCGCGGGCGAAGTGTCATCTGTACGGCGTGCGCATGCGGCGCGTGTGGCCGCGGCGCGACGACAAAGTTCTCACCGGCTGGAACGGATGGATGCTCGGAGCGTTTGCCGATGGGTGTCTGGCGTTCGATCACTACGAAGATGTGGTTCGCAAGAATGCGGATCTGCTGCTCGGACGGATCGAGCCGGGCGGAAAGATCCGGCGGCACTGCAACATTCCGGGGATGCTCGAGGATTACGCGGGAGCGGCGTGGGGGCTCACGCTCGCGTACGAAGCGCTGCACGAGCGGCGGTATCTCGACGGCGCGAACAAACTGCTCGAGCAGATTCGATCGCGCTTCGCGGACGAGGAACACGGCGGCTTCTTCGACACGGCCGTCGATCACGAGAAGCTGATCACGCGGCCGAAGGACGCGTTCGACAACGCGACGCCGTCGGGAAACGCGATCGCCTGCGATGTGCTGCTGCGGCACGCGCTGCTGTTCGGCCGCGAGGAGTACGCCGAAGAAGCGACGCGCGCACTCGAGGCGATTTTTCCGCTCGTCGAGCGCTATCCGTCCGGCTTCGGCTGCACGTTAGGCGCGGCGCAGTGGCGGGCGGGACAGCCGAAGGAGATCGCAATCACCGGCGCGATCGACGATGCGCACTTCAAAGCGCTGCAGCGGGTCGTCGGCTCGGAGTTTCTGCCGCATCGAGTGTTCGTCGCGGGGCCCGGCTCGTCTGACCTTCCGCTGATGCAGCATCGCGATGCCAGCCGCGTCATGGGCTACGTCTGCGAGGCGTACATGTGCGCCGAGCCGACCGCCGATCCGGCGCGCTTCCGCGAGCTGCTGGGAATCGCGAAGTAGAATCGGCTTTCCAGCCGGTGCGCGCAGGCTGAGACTCGGCGCTACGTCACGGCGTCTTCGGCACGAGCACCCAATCGGTCTTCGCCGGCTTGCTCTCGTTGCCGCTCTTGTCCACCGACGTCACTTCATAATAGTATGATATACCGTGATTAATTGTTGTATCTATATAATGCGTGTCGGTGACCGGCGCGCCGGTCGTCAGCGGAACTTTTCCGACGACCTTCAGCTCCTGCAGCCCCGCTCCCTCCGTTCGATAAATGCGATATCCGGCGAGGTCGGGCGCCTGCACGGCGTCCCAGATCAGACGGATCGCATTCGTCTCGACCAGCGCTGTCAGGCCGGCGGGCGTCGGCGGCGGGACGAGGTCCTTGAATTCGGCGATCGCCGGCGTCGAGGGATTGCTCTCGATGCGCGGCGGGCCGCTCGACGTCACCGCGGTCACGACGTACGAATGCGCGCCATACGACGGCGTGTCGGTGTACGTCGTGTCGGTCACGAGCGATGTGTTGACCGGCGCCGCGAGCTTGCCGAGCTCCTCGCCTTTCTCGAGCCGGTAGACGTCGTAGCCGATGACGTGCGCAGCAGCGGCGGCGGCCTTCCACTTCAGAACGATGCCCTCCGGTCGCGCCGTCGCCGTCAGCCCTTCGGGGGGCGATGCGACCTCCACCGGGACGATGCCGGCGATGTTCGACATGTCGCTCCGCGCCGTCGCGCCTTCGGTCACGACGGCATAGTCGAGCCGCACCGGCCGGCCGTCGGTCGTTTGAAACGGCGGCGAATCTTCGTAAACGATCTTCGCGCCTTCGGTCGCGGCCGGCAGCGCCGACGACTCGAGGCTGTCGAGCCGCGTGCGAAGCCGCGTGAACTGCTGCCGTCCGATTGGCGGAACCTTCGCAAAGAGAGCGATCGAAGTCGGAATCACCGTTTCGGGCGCGGCGGGCTGAGCCGGAGGCTGCGTCACCGGCAGCGGCTCGACGTAGCGATAGACGACGATCCGCCGAATGCGTCCGAGCTTCTCGTTCGCGGTCGTCACCGAGGGGAAGCTCCAGGAGAGAATCACAT
>DATIZY010000255.1:0-7135 GCA_035516895.1 Thermoanaerobaculia bacterium
GGCCCGTCCGGCACCTCGCCCGAGAACGTCTCCGACACCACGACGAGTGGCAGGAGCGGCGGCTCGAACCGCAGTTAACCACACCGCCTCTCCCCGCCCCGGCGGGGAGAGGTATCCTCGGCGCATGGAAGTTCGCATCGCGCCCGCCGTCGCCGCCGACGTCGGCGAAATCAAAAAACTCCTCGAAACCAATGAGCTGACGCTCGCGGGAGTGGACGAGCACTGGAAGACCTTCGTCGTCGCGCGCGACGGCGGGAGGCTCGTCGGCTGCGGCGGCTCGGAGACGTATGCAAACGCGGCGCTAATCCGGTCGGTCGCCGTGGCGCCCGAGTACCGCGGGCACGGGTTCGGCCGTCAGATCGTTCGACAGCTGCTCGATCGACTCTCGTCGTGCGGCATTCGCGAGTTCTACCTTCTCACCACCACTGCTCAGGGCTATTTCACGAAGCGCGGTTTCAAGAAATGCGATCGCGATGAAGTCAACCCGCAGGTTCTCGCATCGCGCGAATTTCAGGATGCATGTCCCGACACGGCAACGGTGATGCGGTTGATGATGTAGACGGCAGGCTGTGGGTGCTAGGCTGTGGGCGTTAAGCCCTAGGCGTTAGGCCCTAGGCGTTAGGCCCTAGGCGTTAGGCGTTGGGCCTTAGGTGTTGGGCCGTAGGCGCTGGGCCTTAGGCGTTGGGTCCGCAGCCCAACGTCGAGGACTAATGCCTGATGCCGAACGCATGGCGTCTAATGCCTGACGCCTGACGCCTGACGCCTAAGGCCTAAGGCCTAAGGCCTAAGGTCTAACGCCTAACACCGAACACCGAATGCCTATCTTCGACGTTCATATCCACATTCAGCCGTGGTCGATGGTCCGGCGCGACGCGCTGGAGATGATCGACGACGCTTCGCATCGCGACGCCGCCGGGATCCTGTCCAGCGCCGCGAGCGTGCTTCGCCACCTCGACGAGAGCGGCGTGGAGCGGGCGTGCTGCATCAACTACGTCGCGCCGGAGGTCATGGGATTCACGTCCGAGGTGAATGACTGGATCGCGAGGTTCACGGAGGGACATCGCGATCGGCTGCTTCCGGTCGGTTCGGTCCATCCGCGCCACACGCCCGACGTCCTCCGCGAAACGCGGCGCATCCTCGACCTCGGCATCCGCATGATCAAGATTCATCCGCCGCATCAGCGGATCTCGCCGAATGCGCCGGAGCTCGCAGCGATGTACCGCGAGTGCGAGGCGCGCGGAGTGCCGGTCATGTTTCATACCGGCACGTCGGTGTTTCCGCGCGCACGAAATGTCTTCGCCGATCCGATGCCGGTCGACGACGTGGCCGTCGATTTTCCGGACCTGAAAATCATCCTCGCCCATGCCGGACGTCCGCTGTACGGCGAGACGGCGTTCTTCCTTGCGCGGCGTCATGCGAACGTGCATCTCGACATTTCAGGGATTCCGCCGAAGTCGCTGCCGCGCTACGTCCCGCGACTCGCAGAGATCGCCGGCAAAGTTCTGTGGGGCACCGACTGGCCCGCTCCGGGCGTCACATCACTGAGGAAGAACATCGATGATTTTCGTTCGCTTGGTTACGGCGCCCAGGTCGAGACGAGAGTTTTTTGGGACAACGCGGCGCGATTGTTCGCGTAGGCGGGCGTCCTACCGCGGTAGCAGCGCGGCGACGTTGATACCGACGTGCTCGAGCGCCTCGAACGAGCCGACGTCCGACCAGCCGAAGTCGCCGAGGAGCGACGCGACGTTCGTCGTTTTCTCCATCAGCGCGTAATCGATCGAGATCGACGGCATCGATTCGTAGTTGGCGCGCGTGACGCGCGCGATCTGGGGCGCGGCGCGCTCCAGCTCGCGGCGAAAGACGCTCGTCCGCCAGACGAACATGCTCGCGTTCCATGCGTAATTTCCGCGCTGCAGAAACTGCTCGGCGGTTTCGCGCGACGGCTTCTCGGTGAAGCGAATCACGCGCTGCACGCCCCGCTCGATTTCCGCGCCGAGCTCGAGGTATCCGTACCCGGTGTTGGGCTCCGTCGGACGGATACCGATCGCCACGAGAGAATCGTTGCGCTCGGCGAAATCGTACGCGCGGGCGAGCAGGCGCCGGAATTCATCCTCGTCGGCGATGTAATGATCGGAGGCCAGCGCGGCGACGACGCATTCGCCTTCGCGCGCTTCGATCTCGAAGCAGCAGAGCGCGATTGCCGGTGCGGTGTTGCGGCGCGCCGGTTCGGTGAGGACCGGCACGCCCGGCACGTGCTCGCGGCATTTGTCGGCGTACGCGTCGTTTGTCGAAATGTAAATCGCATCGGCGACACCGTCGACGCGTGCCGCCGTTTTCTGCAGCAGGGATCGGCCGTCGAAGATTTTCAGAAACTGCTTTGGATTCTCCTCCGAGCTGAGCGGCCGCAGACGCGTGCCCGAGCCGCCGGCAAGGATCAACACGACACGCTTCAAGAAACCGCTCCGGCCAGCGCTTCCTCGGATTTGAGCACGGCCGGCGTCCCGGGCTTCCGGCCGATGGCGATGAGGCTCAGCCCCGACGACGGACGCTGCCCCTCGAACGACTTGAACAGCGGCACCATGCGGTCGAAGATCTTCGACTGCGCGACGGGAAGTGCCTGCCGGTTGAAGACGCGCGAATTCATCCACCACGCGAGTCGCCCGATCTGGTTCTGATACGACACGTCTTCGATCTCGAAGCCCGCATCCTGCAGCTTGTTCACGAGCTCGTCCTTCTCGTAACGCCGTTGATGCCCGACGCCGCGATCGAGCGAGCCGTAAAGGCCTTTTCCCGCGGGGACGAAGACGACGACGCGACCGCCGGGCTGCAGCAGCTGATGGACGCGCCGCAGCGCCGCGATGTCGTCGGACGTGTGCTCGAGCACGTTGATGCACAGCACCGTGTCGAGCGCGTAGCGCGAGAGATCGACCGCATCATCGGTGTCGAGATCGAGCCGCTCGACGACGATTCCCGGCCGGCGGCGAAATGCATTGCGCAGCCGGTCGATGTACGGCCGCTCTTTGTCGGTCGCCACGATCAGCTCGCGGCCGTAGAGAAAGCGCGTCATCGTTCCCGATCCGGCGCCGACCTCGAGCACGCGCTGACCGACGAACGGCGCGACGCGCTCCCAGATCCATTTGTTGTAGCGGCGCAGCCGATCGAGGCGGCGGATCGTCTGATAGGTCGCCGGCTCGTTCGCCGGATCGTCGAGCAGTCCGAACTTCAGGATCGTCCAGATCGCGCTGAAGCCGTCCTTCCAGTTGATCTTCTTGCCTTCCCAGTAATCGCGGCCGTAGTACGAGATCGGCACTTCGAAGATTCGATATCCACGCTTCGCGACCTTCGCGGTGATCTCCGGCTCGATGCCGAAGCGGTCCGATTGCAGGTTGATCGACTGAATGACCTCGCGGCGGAAAACTTTGTAGCAGGTCTCCATGTCCGTGAGATCGAGGTTCGTCGTCATGTTCGAGAGGAACGTGAGGAAGGTGTTGCCGAGGCGGTGCCAGTAGAGCATGACGCGGCGGGGGTAGCCTTCGAAACGCGAGCCGAAAACCACGTCTGCGTGGCCGTTCAGGATCGGCTGAATGAGCTTCGGATACTCCTCGGGATCGTATTCGAGGTCCGCGTCCTGAATGATGACGATGTCGCCGCGCGCTTCCTGGATGCCGCGCCGGATCGCCGCGCCTTTGCCCTGATTGAACGGCTGCAGCACGTGCCGGATCTCCGGCCACTGCGCGGCGAGCGCCGCGACGACGTCCTTCGAACCGTCGCTCGATTTGTCGTCGACGACGATGATTTCCTTGTCGACCGGAACTTCCTTGACGCGCCGCAAAAGCTCCGCCACGGTCGCCCGCTCGTTGTAGCAGGGGACGATGACACTGAGCACGGGCGGCTTGGATTCGGCCATTTTGGAATTGTAAGAGGATGAAGGCTGAAGGATGAAGGATGAATGTTCCTTCTTTACGATTCATGCTTCATCCTTCATCCTTCATTCTTCGAGGAATGCACGAAACCAACGAGTTGCTGAGGAAATCGATCCACATTGCGATCGGCGTGTTTGCCGTCACACTGGTGTGGATCCCGTGGCGGATTGCGGCCGTGATCGCGTTCGCATTCGCGATCGTCAACTGGCTCGTGCTGCATCGTATCGTGGGGAAAGGCGTCGCGCGGCACGAGCGCGGCTACGACCCGGGCATCGTGGTCTATCCGCTCGCGGTCTGCGCGCTGATCGTGATTTTCAACTGGCACGCGGGATACGCCGCGACCGCGTGGGTGATCCTCGCGTTCGGCGACGGCTTCGCGACGCTCGCCGGCCGGGCGATGCCGATCGCGCGCATTCCGTGGAATCGCGACAAGAGCTGGGGCGGCACGATCGCGTTTCTTTTGATCGGCGGCGCTGCGGCGGTGTCGATCGCGCGATTGTTCGGCGAGCCGCGCAACGGCCTCGCGATCGTCGCCGTGTTGATCGCTGCATTCGTCGAGTCGCTGCCGCTCGGCCTCAACGACAACTTCACGGTTCCTTTCGCCGCCGGAGCGACGCTCGCCGCGCTGGCGCTCCGTCCGTTCGTCGGATCGGCCATTCATCCGCCAATCGCGTGGCCGTGGATCGTCGTCAATACCGTTCTGGCGATTCTCGGCTATGCGCTGCGCACCGTCGACTTCTCCGGCTTCGTCACCGGCTGGCTTTTGGGCGACGTCGTCATTATCGGCGGCGGTCCGTCGCTGTACGTCGCGCTGCTCGCGTTTTTCGTCGTCGGCACCGCGTGCACGCGTGCGGGCTACTCGCGAAAATCGCGCGAAGGTCTCGCCCAGGAGAAGGGCGGGCGGAGGGGGGCGGGGCACGCGTTCGCGAACGTCGGCGTTGCCGCGATCTGCGCGGTGGCATGCTGGCGCGGGCTCGGCCTCGTGCCGCTGTTCATGGGCATCACATCCCTCGCGACAGCAGCCGCGGATACGGCGGGATCGGAAATCGGCCAGTGGATCGGCCGGCGCGCGTTTCTGCCGCTGACATTTCGCCGCGTCGAGCGCGGGACGGAGGGGGCGATTTCGGTCGAGGGGACGCTTGCGGGGGCGGTCGGCGCGCTCATCGTGGCGGTCGCCGGCACCGCGATGGCTGCGCATCAGATCCAGCCGGGGTTCATCGGCTCGGTGTCCATCGCTCGCTCGCACACCATCGCCGTCATCACCGTCTGCGCGATCCTCGGTTCCTACATTGAGAGTATCGCCG
Organism: Thermoanaerobaculia bacterium; assembly: GCA_035516895.1. Classification (GTDB taxonomy): domain Bacteria; phylum Acidobacteriota; class Thermoanaerobaculia; order Gp7-AA8; family Gp7-AA8; genus Gp7-AA10. The sequence continues at coordinate 5,228 of DATIZY010000255.1, forward strand.
GAACGCTACTCAAAAACGTACCAAATAACGTGATGAATTTCTTCAACACCGCCGCCGGAGCGTTTTTGTTCTGGGTCGCGTGGCACTGGATTCCGATGTTCGGCTACGAGTTTTGATGGGGTCAGACCTTAAAATCTTAAATTTTCTACTCACTGGAGATCCCCACGCTCCACCAATCGTAGAAAATTTAAGATTTAAGGTCTGACCCCGTCAGTGGCTGTCTTTGGAGGCCGCGCGGAACACCGGGCCGTTTTGCAACTGGCCGAGCACGCTGTCGAGGCCGCGGTTCGTTTGCAGGGCCACGTGCTGCGCATATTCGTCGCAAATCGGACAAAGCCCACGGCGCATATCGCGGACACGAACCTTGGAATCACACAACCGGCAGTTCGACTCGGGGGCTGGAGTCATGCAGACCGATTGTAGCATTGGGCCGCATGAAGCGCGTCGTGATCGTCGGACGGCCGAACGTCGGAAAGTCGACGCTCTTCAACCGGCTTTTGGGCTCGCGCCGCGCGCTGACTCACGATCTGCCCGGGATGACGCGCGATCGGCTCACGACCGTTGCGGAGCTCGATGACGGGCGCCGTTACGAGCTCACCGACACCGGCGGTCTCGAGTACGGCGATTCGCCGATGTCCGCGTACGCGACGGAGATCCGTGCGCAAGCGGCGGGCGCGATCGGCGCCGCCGATCTGATCCTTTTCGTCGTCGATGGCGCCGCGGGTGTTTTGCCCGAGGATCGCGAGATCGCCGAAGAGCTGCGGGCGCGCGCGGACCGAACCGTGGTGGTGGTCAACAAAATGGACCGCGGCGACGCTGCGGAAACGGAGTTCTACGAGCTCGGCTACGAGCGCGTCCTGCCGATTTCCGCCGAGCACGGCCGGGGCCTCGACGAAGTGATCGACGCGATCGCGGAGATCGCAGAACCGGCCGGGGAGGCGGACGAGCGCGAGGACGAGCCGGTGCGCATCGCGATCATCGGCCGGCCGAACGTCGGCAAATCGTCGCTGCTCAACCGCCTCTTGCACGAGGAGCGCGCGGTCGTCTCGCCGATCTCCGGCACGACGCGCGACGCCATCGACTCCGAGATCGAACGCAACGGAAAGCAATACGTGGTCATCGACACGGCCGGAATTCGCCGGAAAGGCAAGACAACGGACGAAGCGGAAAAGCTCGCCGTGATCTCGGCGCGAAAGGCGATCGAGCGCTGCGAAGTCGCGCTCGTGATGATCGATGCGACCGAAGGCGTCGCGGCGCAGGATGCGACCGTTGCCGGTTACGCCGAGGAGGCGGGAAAAGCGGCGCTGATTCTCGTCAACAAATGGGATGCCGGCGAGCACGCGCCTGACGACGCGAAAAAATTCGAAGAGCAGATCCGCTTCAAGCTGAAATTTCTCGCGTACGCGCCCGTCGAATTCATTTCGGCGAAGACGGGCCGCCGCGTCGACAAAGTCTGGCCGCGCGTCGACGCAATTGCCGACGCGTATCGCAAGCGCGTGCGCACGTCGGAGCTCAACGGGATTCTGGAGCGCGCGATTGCCGAGCATCAGCCGCCCGCGCTTCGCGGCCGTCCGCGGCGGTTCTACTACGCGACGCAGCTGAAGAATCGGCCGCCGACATTCGCGCTCTTCTCGAATGTGGACGCGCCGCTGCATTTCTCGTATCGGCGCTATCTCGAAAACCGATTCCGCGACGCGCTCGCGCTCGTCGGGTGTCCCGTTCACTTCGTCATTCGCGCGCGCAAAGGCATGAAACGCGATTGACAAGCGCCCCGCCCGCACGTCAAAGTGCCGCCGAGCCCGAAGCCCGCAAAAATTTTCGTTCGAAAGGAGCAGTGCGATGCATTGTCACCAGACGTGCCGGCGGTACGTTCGAATTCTCATGACTTTTACCGCGGGGCTGTGCCTC
>DATIZY010000256.1:0-8488 GCA_035516895.1 Thermoanaerobaculia bacterium
TGACTCCTCGCTTCGCTCGGAGTCAGAGATTTTTGCGAGGAGTCCATTCGATGCGTATAGTCACCGCCATGAAGAAGACCGCGCTGTTGCTGCTTGCATCATTGCTCGTCTGCGCCGCCCCGGCGGTCGCGCAGACGTCCGAATTCGGATTTCTCCTCGGCGGCAGCAAGCGCCTGATCAGCCACACCGACGAGGCGAACGGTCTCGGAATCAGCGACAGTTTCAAATTCAGCAACTCCAATCGCGAGGTCTTCTACGGCGTGCAGCTCGATCCCGGCACGTTCTTCAAAATCCGCCTTGGTCAGATCGAAGGGCCGCTGGCATTTCAGTACAACGCCGCCGACGGATCGCGGGCGCGCACCGACATCCATAAGGGCACCGTCGAGCATGCGGACGCGATCGTCGACTACCGCTTCTCCGAGCCGTTCGGCACGACCGGACTCTTCGCCGGACTCGGGCTCTATCGGCAGCGCGGAACGCTGACCGACCCCGCCATCCCCGTCACACAGCAGGGCGTTCAGACTGAGACCAACTTCGGTCTGCAGGGCGGCGTCAACGGCGACTTCCCGATCACGAAACGCACCGGCTTCATCGCCGAGCTGACGTATCACTGGATCAACTACCACTACAAAGTGCGATATCTCACGCTCAGCGGCGGACTGCGGTTCAGTTTCTAGTCGCGCGCGGCGTTCGGAACGACACTTGCTTCCTCCTTCAAGCCTGACGAAGGAGGACACATGGCAAACGACAGGCCCATCCGCGACGTGATGACGGCGAACCCCGAATGCGTCTCGGAGCGCGACAGCATCCGCGAGGTCGCCCGCATCATGAAGCGCGAGGACACCGGCGTGGTGCCGGTTGTCGACGGCAGGAAGATCATCGGCATGATCACCGATCGGGACATCGTCGTGCGGCTCGTCGCCGAAGGAAAAGATCCGGCGAACGCGAAGGTGAACGAGGCGATGACGAAGAACGTTCGCTCGATCAGAGAGGACAGCACGGTCAGCGACGCGCTGCAGGTGATGCGCAGCGCAGAGATCCGCCGCGTTCCCGTCGTCAACGACCGCAATGAGATCGTCGGGATCGTTTCGATGCGCGACATCGCCATCGAGACGCGCGAAGCCGGACCGATCGGCAAGACGGTCGAAGACATCAGCCAGGCGCGGCCCAACAACTAGCTGCGAAGCGGCTGAGAGGCCCGTCGCTCCACGCTAAACTAACGCGGTGCTGAAACGCATCGCGTTTTTTGTTTCTCTCCTCGTCCTCGCGCTTCCGTTTGCCGCGCAGCGTGCGATTACGACCGACACGCACGCCGACACACCCACCGAATCCATGAAGCAGCCCTTCGACCTCGGTGCGTGGAACAAGCGCGGCATGTTCGGCTACCCGCGCATGAAAGCCGGCGGACTCGACGCCGAATTCTTCGCCGCGTACGTACCGGCGAACTACGCGAACAACGGCGCGGCCGCGTACCGCGTGAAGATCATGGAAACGATCCATGAGACGGTCGACGCGTATCCGCAATGGGTGCGCTTTGCGCAGTCAACCGAGGACATCCGCCACATCGTGGCGGGCGGGCATCGCGCCACGGCGCGGCTACGGTCAGGGCAACATCCGCAAGATCATGGGCGAAAACTTCATGCGCGTTTTCGCCGAGGTGGAGAGGGTGTCGCGCGAGATGCAAAAGGAGGAGGCCGGAAATGCTGCGAAGTAGCGTTCGGTTTCCTCAGGCCGTGAAACGTCCATTTCTCCTCGCCGCTCTTTCTCTCGCCGCGCTGACGGTCTGCGCCGCCACCACGCCGAACCCGAACGAATCGCCAAAGCCGGGCGAAGTGCCGAAGTCGAAGCTCGGCGAGCGCGCCGACAAGCTGATTGTCGAAGGGCTTCCGGTCTGCAGCGAGCCGTCGACCGAGAAGATTTCCTTCGCCGACCTGCAGCACAAGCTCCCGCCGAATCTCGACGGCCAGGTCATTCGCATCGAGAGTCCGCGCCAGTCGTGCGCCGGCCAATGGGTCGCCGTCACCTCCGCCACCGGCGACTTCTTCCTGGGCATCCCGTGGTTCCTCGACGACGTGAAGGGCACGCCGGATCAGAAGGTAAAATCGTTCGGCTGGAACGCGCTGCAGCAGAACATCGACTCGACGATCGACAAGCAGCCGAACCACGACGGCTTCTTCAACGTGGCGATCACCGAAACGACGGAAAGCGGGCGGATGCCAATGCAGGCCGAAATGGACCCGAACGCGAGCGTGCTGTTCATCGGCCACTTCCATCCGGAGAACGCCGACTTCCGCGAGTCGCGGCTCAAGTACTTCCAGCCATTCATCAACCAATCCCCTGTCACGGGCGCGGCGAAACCCGTCGTGACGATCATCGAGTTCTCCGATTTCGAATGCCCGTCATGCAAGTACGCATCGGATCACGACTACGCGCAGAAGATCGTCGACGCACATCCGGACCAGGTGCGCTACATCCGCTACGACCTGCCGCTCGTCACGATGCATCCGTGGGCATTCGCGGCGGCGGTCGCCGGCCGCGCGATCTACCGGCAGAAACCCGAGCTGTTCTGGGACTACAAAAAGCAGGTCTACGCGAACCAGGAGCAGCTGAGCGCATTCACCATCGACGATTTCGCGAAACACTTCGCCGCCGATCACGATCTCGACATGAAGAAGTACGCGGCCGACGTGAACAGCGACGAGATCAAGGCCTCGATCCTCGCCGGCGCCGGCGCCGCCTTCTCGAACGATGTTCGCGCGACGCCGACGTACATGGTCAACGGCACGATGGTCGACGCGGGCGACGACGGCAAGTTCCTCGCCTCGTACGTTGCCGGGTTGCTCAAGAAATAGCGGCGGGGGCCCGCAGGATCGGCACGACGCTGTCGTGCCCTACGCATCCGTTGCGTGAGGATGCCGGTTCCCGTTTTGTGGGGTCCGGCTGCGCCGGACCGAACCCTGGTCGCGATCAGCGCGCATCGCCGAATGCGGCTGGCTCGTCGCAGGGAGTCCTGCCTACACGGACTGCCAGACGAGGTCGAGAAACGCTTTCAACATCCGGCCGGTCAGTCCCCAGATCTCGTAGTCGCGATAGCGGTAAAAGTACGCGGGATACTCGCGGTCGCGAAAGCTCACATACCGCACCTCGGGCTGCGAGACGTCGAGCAGCGCTTCGATCGGCACCTCGAAGACCTCGGTGACCTCCGACTCCTGGATCACATAGTCGATTTTTTCGCGAATGACGCCGACGAACGGCGCGACGAGAAAGCCGCTGTTCGTGATCACGTCGTCGAGGCGGCCGATCAGCTCGACGGCACCGATGTGAATGCCGACTTCCTCCTGCGCCTCGCGCACCGCGGCGTCTTCGAGCGCTTCACCGTTTTCCGCGGCACCGCCGGGAAACGCGATCTGTCCGCTGTGCGCGGCGAGATTCGCCGAGCGGCGGTGAAACAGGAGGCGCCAGCGCTCGCCGCTGCCCAGAAGCGGAATGAGGACGCAGGCGCGGCGCAGCTGAGGAGCATCGATCTCGATCGCCGGCCGCGTGAGCAGCGTGCGCAACCGATCGATCGACGCTTCACTGAACCTCGACACGCGCCCACGCCTCCGGTGCGACGATCGGAATGCCCTGCATCGCGTGGATCAGCGTCAACGTGCTCCCGCGAAGCTCGGGCGGAAGATCGATCGTCGCGCTCTCGCCGGGTGCGAGGTCGCGCGGAAGCTCGAGCCAGCGGCCGTTCGCGATGAGCCGATAGCCCGGCTCGCCGTACTGCTTCGCGAGCAGCGTCGTCTCGCCCACGTTGCGGATCGTCAACACATTGACCACTTGCAGCCTCGGGAACAGGGGCAAAGAAGCAGCGTGGCCTCCGGCCGGCGTTCCGTGTCCTTTTCCGGCAAAGGCATCGAGATATCCCGCCACCGTCTTGTCGATGCTGGCGTTTTCTTCGAGCCATATGCGCTGCGCGGCCGATGGATCCGGCAGTTTCGATGTGAAGAAGCGGACGAGGGCGTCGACCTCGCCATCGCCGAGTGGAATCTTCGTGACGATGTCGTCGGGGAATTCGGCGAACTGCGCGTAGTCGCTGACCGCGACCGGCTTGCCGGCGTCGAACGCGCGAATCAAAGTCCCCGACGACTCGCCGGCGCTCGGATAGCGGAGATTGACGATGCGATCGACCTCGCCGAAGCAGCGGGTAAACTCCTCCTCGGAGACGTAGCCGGTGAACTCGATGCCGCCGGCGGCGAATGCGTTGATATCAATGTTTGGCGCCGGCTCGCCGGCAACGAGAAGCCGGACGTCGCGGTTGATCTCCCGCGCGCGCCGCAGCGCCTCCAGGATGACTTCCGAGCGTTTGGCCGTGGTGAGGAAGCCGAACAGGCCGATGACGAAGGGCCGGCCCGAGTGCGGCAGATGCTGCGGCTCGTACGGATGCGGCACGACGTGAATCGGCGTCTGAACGCCGAACGATCGCAACCGCTCCGCGGAGTACTGGTTGTGTACGATCACTGCGCGAGAGCGATTCGCGACGTCGATCGACGCCGGGAAAAGAAAGTTGCCCATCTCGCTGTGCAGCCCCGCCGCCCTCCCCCGCGCCCACGCCGCCCCCGCCGCGCCGTGATTCACCTCGAGCGCCGCGACGTATCCGTCGACGTCGCCGCGCGCCAGCGTCATCTCGACGATGAGGTGGTGCAGCACCATGTCGTGCAGGACGACCACGCCCGGATGCTCCATCGCCAATTTGTAGATCCACTCGTGATGAGGGTTGTTGCCCAGCATGTAGATGGCGGGTAGCGGGTGGCGGGTGGCGGGTGGGGTACTGATCACCTCGAGGTCGACTTCTCTGCGCAGCGCCGGAATGAGCATCGAAGCGTAGTGCGCAACACCGCTCCGCGCCGGCGGCATGGGCGTGAACATCACGACCTGCTCGCCGCTCGCCGCTCGCCGCCCGCTCATTCCGCGCTCGTCCGCGCACGCTGCGCCAGATAGGCCTCGACGAAGCCGTTGAGATCGCCGTCCAGCACGCGCTGCACGTCGCCGACTTCGTATCCCGTCCGCAGGTCCTTCACGAGCTGATAGGGCTGGAGCACGTAGGAGCGGATCTGCGAGCCGAACGCGATGTCCTTCTTCTCGCCTTCGAGCTTCTGCTGTTCTTCCTGCCGCTTCTCCACCTCGACCTGATAGAGCCGCGCGCGCAGCAGCTTCATCGCCACGTCGCGGTTCTTGTGCTGGCTGCGCTCGTTCTGGCACGTCACGACGATTCCGGTCGGCAGATGGGTGATGCGCACCGCGGAGTCGGTGACGTTCACATGCTGGCCGCCCGCGCCGGACGATCGGTACGTGTCGACGCGCAGATCCTTGTCGTTGATCTCGATGTTGATCTCTTCGTCGATGTCGGGATAGATGTACACGGACGCGAACGATGTGTGCCGCCGCTTCGCCGCATCGAACGGCGAGATGCGCACGAGCCGGTGCACGCCGTGCTCCGATTTCAGATAGCCGTAGGCATATTCGCCGCGAACCATCATCGTCGCGCTTTTGATGCCGGCTTCTTCGCCCGCCTGGTAGTCGACCATCTCGGCTGTCCATCCGCGGCGCTCCGCGAACCGCAGATACATGCGCAGCAGCATCTCGGCCCAATCCTGCGACTCCGTTCCGCCGGCGCCGGGATGGATCGCGACGATCGCATCCCGGTCGTCGTGCTCGCCGGCGAGCTTCATCGACATCTCGATGTCGTTGATCTCCTGCTCAAGCTGCGCCACGAGCGATTCGATATCGCTGTCGACACTCTCGCCCTCGCGCTGCAGCTCCAGCAGCACGTCGAGCTCTTCCGATTTCGTGTTCAGCGACTGCGCGGCGGCGACGCGCTTCTCGAAACGCGCGCGCTTGCGGCCGACTTCCTGCGCGGCCTGAGGATCGTCCCAGAAGCCCGGCTTCGAAATCTGCTGCTCGATGTCGCCGAGCGACTTTCGGGCGCTGTCGAGGTCAAAGATAGCTCCGCACGCCGCTGAGGCGCTCTTTGAGCTCGGGGATCTTCGTGAGGGTCTCTTCTTTCATTTCGAAGGATGAAGGCTGAAGGGGGAAGGATGAATTCCCGCAACGACGGAGAGCTCATTCATCCTTATCCTTCGTCCTTTGTGGCCGCACGATCGCGAATAGAACTGCGAAACAAGCGAGCCACGCAAACCAGTCCCCGAATCTTACATACAGCGTCCGCGATTGTCGCGGCTGAAAACGCGCGTAGATGATGCCCTGCTCGTTCATGGGGATCTCGGCGACGACCTGTCCCGCCGGATTCACGAACGCGCTGATGCCCGTCGTCGCGGCACGAAGCAGATAGCGATCCTCCTCCACCGCCCGCAGCCTCGCCTGGTTCAAATGCTGCCTCGGCGCCGAGGTCCCGTCGTACCACGCGTCGTTCGTGATCGTCACCAGCACGTCGGCGCCGTGCAGGACCTGCATCCGCGCAATCTGCGGGAAGACGATCTCGTAGCAGATCGCCGGACCGTACCGCACGATGCCGGGCAGCGGCGTGTCCCTCGTGCCGAATTCGAAATTGCCGACCGCGTGCACGAGCTTGTGCGCGAAAAAGAGCATCCTGCGCAGCGGCACGTACTCGCCGAACGGAACGAGGCGGATCTTGTCGTAATGGCCGATCGTTTTTCCGCCGCTCACCAGAAACGCCGAATTCCACATCGCCTCCGGCTGCGTCGGATCTTCGGCAACCGATCCGAGGATGATGTCGACCGCGGCGCGGCGGGAGGTGGACTCGATGGCCTCGCGGAAGAAATCGGTCGTCGAATACGACAGCGGTACGGTCGACTCCGGCCAGATGACCACCGACGCACCGCGCCGGATCGCCGCGTCGGTCATGCTCATCATCCGTTGAAAGATCTGATTCAGGCTCGCATCGTCCCACCGCATTTCCTGCGAGATGTTCGGCTGCAGGAGCGCGGCCGTGTACGTCGCGCCGACGCGCGGCCGCGCGACGAGCTTCGACGCGACGAGCCCGGTGATCCACCAGACGAAGACGAGGATCGCGACGGGCGCCACTCCGGCAAGGAGGCGCATACCTTTCGGCCGCGCGATGATGATCCAGGCGATCGTAGCGGCAGGGATCAGAATCAGGACGCCGAGCCCGTACGGCCCGACGACGCGATCGAACTGGATGAGCGGCGTGTAATCGACGATCGATGCGGCGATCAGATTCCACGGAAATCCGGTGAGCAGGTAGGTGCGCGCGTACTCGATCGCGGCCCAAGCGAGTGGAACGAGCAGCCAGCGGACAAAATCATCGCCCGGCGCGATGCGATACACGATGATTCCGAACGCCCCGCCGTAAAGGCCGAGGACGACGGACATCGCGACGAAGATGACGATGCCGGTCGGCAGCGACAGGCCGCCGTAATACGACATTACCCGCACGACCCACGGCACCATCATCAGCCACGCGATCGTCTGCGAGATCCAGCCGAGGACGAACGCTTCGGGCCAGCTCTTCGCCCGCGCCAGCGCGAGGAAGAGCGGCACGAGCGCCACGAACATCAGCCACGCGATGCTGGAATCGGGAAATGAAAGTGCGAACAGGACGCCGCTGAGCGCGGCTGCGAGAATTCGAAACGGCATTGCGGGAAGAGTTTTCTGTTGTCTGTTCTCTGTTGTCTGAAAACTGAGGACAGACGACTTCGAACAGACAACTGAGAACAGATAATAGACAACAGACAACGATCACAGGCAACAGAGAACAGACAACGCGCGAAGCGCAACGGCGCTCCGCGCTACTTCTTGAACAAGGCGTCGAACGCCTTGCGCGCGTCGTCGGGTGTTTGCGGCTGACGGCCTTTGTCGGCGGCGAGGTCCTTCACCATCTTCGGCTGGAAGAACGTGCACTGATTGCGGGCGTGCTTGCCGGAGACGCGCGCGGGGATGTTCTCGCGGCACTCCCAGAGCGTCGTGGTGTCGAAGAAGCGGCAGTTGCCGCAGGTGTGGAGATCGGCGCCGCATTTGACGCACGTCTCATCGAACGTCGGCTCGTCGAGGCCCAGCCGCTGCTGTCCGCACTTGTTGCACTTGAAAACTTCGGGGCCGAACCCGCCGGCCGTCCGCCCGCGCGGCGCGCCTTCGATGCGCTGCCGCTGCGGTTCCGGACGCGGCGTCTGCGGACGCTCCCCTCCGCCCGAATGCGAGTTGTAGCCACCGCCGTCCTGATAACCGCGGTGTTTGTACTTTCGATCGCTCAAACATTCACCTCATGAGTACGTAGTAGATCGCCGCGATGACAATCAGCAGCGCCACGACGAAGAGAATCACCCGAATCGCCACCTGCGCAATCTTCAGGATCACCCAGATCACGATGATGACGATGAGGATCCCGAAAAGCTCCTGGAGGCTGGGCATGTCGGGGATGTCGCTTAGTGTAGCAGGTTACCGGTTGCCGGTTTCCGGTTCGGAATGGCCGGCCGCCAAGTCCTTCCGGTTCGCGCGTGGTAACCGG
>DATIZY010000257.1:0-11075 GCA_035516895.1 Thermoanaerobaculia bacterium
AGACCTTAAATCTTAAATTTTCTACCGCGCGTGGAAAATTTAAGATTTAAGGTCTGACCCCAAAAAAGCCGGCGGGGGAGAGCCCGCCGGCGCATTGATGTGTAAGAGCCACGAACTGATTAAGGAACGTGGATGAAGCGATACCCCTGGATCGACTGACGACCCGGGGTGATGACGTAGAGGCGAATGACCTCTCCGCTATGCGTGCGGTCAATCGCCGCACGAAAATCGTTCACGTTGCTGACCTTCTGTCCCTGCACTTCGGTGATGACATCGCCTTCGCTGACGACATCGCCCGACGCCGAGACTTCCTTCACGTTCGTCACGACGACGCCGTGAACGTTGTCGTCGATGCCGTACGTCTGGCGAACCTGCGGCGTGAGGTCCTGCACCGACATGCCGAGCTTGTTGCGCGACGGCTCGATCTGTTCCGGATTGTTGTCCGTGTCGTTCTCGGCCTCGAGCGGGCGCTCGGCGGTGGTCGCCGTCAGCGTCTGCTGCCGTCCGTCGCGGATCACGGTGATGCTCACGCGCGAGCCGACAGGGAGGTACGAGATGTAATCGATGAGGTCGCGGTTGCTGTTGATCTTGCGGCCGTCGATGGCGACGACCACGTCGCCTGCCTTGATGCCAGCGCGATCCGCGGGCTTGCCCGGCGTCACTTCCTGCACGAGAGCGCCGCGCGTGTCGGGCAGGTTGAACGACGCCTTGACGTCATCGGTTACCGGCACGATTCCCATGCCGAGGTAGCCGCGAACGACTTTGCCGTTCTTGAGCTCCGGCAGAAGGAGCTTGGCCGTGTTGATCGGCGTGGCGAAGCCGAGGCCCTGCGCGCCGCCGCCGCGGATGGCGGTGTTGATGCCGACGACTTCGCCGTTGATGTTGAGCAGCGGGCCGCCGGAGTTGCCGAAGTTGATTGCCGCGTCGGTCTGGATGAAGTTCTCGAACGAGCGCGTCTCTTCGCTCAGGCCGAGGCTGCGGCCTTTCGCCGAGATGACTCCCACGGTGAGCGTGTTCTCGAACTGGAACGGGTTGCCGATCGCGATCGCCCAGTCACCCTTGCGGATGCGGTCGGAATCGCCGAGCGGGACTGTCGGCAGCGTGCCCGGGACGTCGATCTTCAAGAGCGCGAGGTCCGTCGCCGGATCGCGGCCGATGATCTTGGCGTCGACCGTGTGTCCGCCGTTGCCGTCGGCATCGGCGCCGTAGTGCACCTGCACTTTCGTTGCGCCTTCGATCACGTGGTTGTTCGTGAGGATGTATCCGTCGGGCGAGATGATGAATCCCGAACCGCCGGCGCGCTGCAGATGCTCGTTGTCATCATTGTTGTCGCCCTGATCGCGCTGCGAGTTCGGGTGGCGACGGCCGCTGTTCGGACCGAAGAAGAAATCGAACGGATCGATTCCGCCGAAGTTCCTCTGCGCCGCCGGCGTCTTGACCACCTCGGTCGAGGTGATGGAGACGACCGCGGGAGCGACCCGCGCGGCGATGTCCGCGAACGACGGAACGGCGACCGTGGTCACCGGCGCGTTCGAGAGCGAGGTTGTCTGGATGGGTGCCGACTGCGCGTTCGACTTGCGCATCAGGCCGAGGTCGGCGCTGATGACGACGCCGAACACGACCGACGCGATGACGATCGCGACCGTCGACAGGATGCGTTTGGTACGTGAGTTCATAGATTTTGCGACTCCTTATGCGGGTTGGAAAACGTCGGCCGCGGTCGAAGTATTGCTGCCGCGTGCAGCCTTCGTCTGGTTGTGTGACGAACCACGCGCCGAAATGTTTCTCCTCGATGGTACGCGCATCCGGCCGGCCCCGTTGAACGGATCGCAAAACAAAAGGCCCCGCTCGCGCGGGGCCCGGTCTGCGGCTGAATCCGCTGCTATACGACGGTCCGGCGTCCGACGATCAGGCGATAGATGAACAGCAGAACGATCGCGCCGATGATCGAGCCGATCCATCCGGCCGTCTGCTCGTTTCTGCCGAGCAGGGCCGAAGCGAGAAAGCCGCCGACGAACGAACCGGCGATTCCCAGAAGAATCGTCACGATCCATCCGCCCGGATCGCGTCCCGGCATGAGGAACTTGGCGATCGCCCCTACGATCAGACCGAAGATGAGCCATCCGATGATGTACATGCATTTCCTCCAAGCGTTCGCGCCACTGTTGGCGCTGGAGGTACTGTTGAGCAACAGAGGTGCCACGGATGAGCGAAGGGCAGGCAGCGGGCAGCGAGCGGGCGCGACAACTCTTGCCGGCTGCGTGCCGGCCGCCGCTCGGCTGATTCATACTTGCCGGCGATGTCAAAGATCCAGCGCATCGGCATCCTGACCGGCGGCGGCGACTGCCCCGGCCTCAACGCCGTCATTCGTGCGGCCGTCCGCACCGCGACCCGCGACCACGGGCTCGAAGTCCTCGGCATCCAGCTCGGGTTCGAAGGGCTGCTGACGAAGTCCTGCATGCCGCTCACGCACGAGCTCATCCGCGGAATTCTGCCAAGGGGCGGGACGCTGCTGCACACCACCAATCGCGGCAATCCGTTCGCCTACCCGGTCGGTGACAAGGTTGAAGACCGCTCCGAGCTGCTTCTGAAAAACATCGGCGAGCTCGCCCTCGACGGCCTCATTGCGATCGGAGGCGACGGCACGCTCAAAATTGCGCAGCGCCTGTTCGAAAAGGGCATCCCGATGATCGGCGTGCCGAAGACGATCGATAACGATCTCGCGGCGACTGATTTCACGTTCGGCTTCATGACCGCCGTCGAAGTGGCGACGGATGCCGTCGATCGCCTGCACACCACGGCCGAAAGCCACAATCGCGTGATGATCCTCGAGGTGATGGGCCGCAATGCCGGCTGGATCGCGCTCTACTCCGGCCTCGCCGGGGGTGCCGACATCATCCTCATTCCGGAGATTCCGTACCGGCCCGGCGCGATCGTCGATTCGATACGCGAGCGGCAGGGCGAGGGCTCGCAATTCGACATCATCGTCGTCGCGGAAGGAGCCACGCGTGCGGGCGGCGAGGAGAAATATGTCGACCGCCGCGCGAAGAGGTTGGGCGGCATCGCGTATCAGGTCGCCGACGAGATCGCGCGCGCGATCGACCTCGAGATTCGCGTCACGGTGTTAGGCCACATTCAGCGCGGCGGATCGCCGATTCCGTTCGATCGCGTTCTGGCGACACGCTTCGGAAAAGCGGCTGCCGATCTGATCGCCAAAGGCGACTTCGGCAAGATGGTCGCGCTGCGCGGGGAGCACATTGTGTCGGTCCCAATCAAGGACGCCGTCTCGCAAATGAAGTACGTCGATCCCGCCGGGGAGCTCGTCGCCACCGCCCGAAGCGTCGGCGTCTCATTTGGCGACCGGTGAGGCAGGCCGCGCTCCTGCGTTGTTCGTTGTCCCGCAACCACGTTGATCGCTATCCTCTCGGCGCCACGATCACCTTGCCGCCCTTCATCACGAAGACGACACGCTCGACGGAGCCGATGGTCTGGAGCGGATCGCCGTCGATGGCGATGATGTCGGCGAACTTGCCGGGCTCGATCGCGCCCGCATCGATGCTGAGAAGCGACGCCGCGTTGACGGTCGCGGTCTGCAGCGCCTGCAGCGGTGTCAGGCCGCCCTTTACCAGCGCTTCGAATTCGCGCGTCGTGTACTTCGGCTCGTCATCGAGGCCGAACGCGATCTTCAGATGATGCGCGATCGCGCGCTCGAACGCCGGCTGCTGGTACTTCAGAATCGCTTTGCCTTTCTCGAGCATCACCGGCTCCTGTCCGGAAGAAAGGCCGATCTCGACACCGCGCTGAAACGTCTCGAGCGTCGGAACGAGCCATGTTCCGCGCTGCTCCATCATCACTGCGGCCTCTTCATCGAGCATCGTTCCGTGCTCGATCGAGTCGACGCCCGCCCGCACCGCCGCCTTGATTCCCGGAATGCCTTCGGCGTGTGTCATCACTTTGCGCTTCGCGAGATGAGCGGTCTCGACGATCGCGCGCAGCGTGTCGTCGCTCAGCTCCTGCACGGTGTAGTCGCTGAACGGATCGAGCACGCCGCCGCTCGCCATCACCTTGATCCAGTCGGCGCCGTACTTCACGTTCCAGCGCACGGCTTTGCGCGCTTCGTCGGGCGAGTCGGCGATGTTGGGAAACTGGGGCATCGGAACGTCCGGCGCAAGCGGATTGAGATCGGTGTGTCCGCCCGTGATGCCGATCGGCACTCCGGCGGCCACAACGCGCGGCCCGTCGAACATGCCGCTTGCAAATGCGTCTCGCAGCGCGATCGTGCCGAACGCGAGATCGTCCGTGCCTGCATCGCGTACGGTCGTGAATCCGCGATGCAGATAGATTTGCGCATTCTGCAGACCGAGGAGCGTTTTCTGCGGAGCGGAGCGGCGGAGCGAGCCGCTCGCCGAGAAATCGCTCCAGTCGCTCTCGAGGTGCACATGGCAATCGATGAAGCCCGGCAGCACGGTCGCATTGCCGAGGTCGATGACGGTCGCACCCGCGGGAGCCGAGTGCGAGATCGAATCGATTCGATCGCCGCGCACGACGATGTACGCATCTGAAACGCTGCCGGTGCGCACATCGAGCAGGCGCCGTGCGTGCACGACCACTTGCGCATGGGCCGCCGCGGCGAACAGCAGAATGACAAGGAATAGCAGGCCAGCTCTCTTCATTCAGTTGAGTTTATCCCGACGCCGAGCGGCGCCGGGAAGGCTGAACTGAAAGTAGAATGCGGGAATTGAGGAGACACCGATGGCAGGCAATTTAATCGATTACCGGGTGGAGAAGGGCGTCGCGATCTTCGAGCTGAACGATCCGCCCGCGAACACCTATACGTACGAGATGAACCGCGAGCTGGATGAATGCATCCTGAAAGCTCGCATGGATGACGAGGTCCACGTCATCGTTCTGCGCGGAGCGGGCGAGAAGTTCTTCTCCGCAGGCGCGAACATCAAGATGCTGTCGGAGGTCACGCCGCAGTTCAAATACTTCTTCTGCCTCCACGCGAACGAGACGCTGAATCGTCTCGAGCAGACGCCGAAGCTGGTCATCGCGGCGATGAACGGCCACACCGTCGGCGGCGGGCTCGAGATCGCGATGGCGGCCGACATCCGCATCGCGCTCAAAGGCGCGGGCAAAGTCGGGCTGCCCGAGGTCACGTTAGGCGTGCTCCCGGGCACGGGCGGAACGCAGCGGCTCTCGCGCCTCGTCGGCAAATCGCGCGCGATCCAGCTCATGGCCGAGGGCAATCTGTTCGAGTTCGAAAAGGCGCAGGAAATGGGCATCATCAACTACGTCTGGCCGGCCGAGGAGAACGGCAAGAGGTGGTGGGACCGAGTGATGGAGTACGCCTGGAGCTTCTGCCCGCCGAACAAGGCGGCGAAGGCCGTCGGCCGCATCAAACGCTCGGTGCAGACCGGCTGGGAGATCCCGCTCGAGAGCGCCCTGGCGGTCGAGCGCGAGCTGCAACAGCAGTTGTTTCAATCCGATGACGCGAAGGAAGGCCTCGGCGCCTACAACCAGAAACGAAAACCGCAATTTGCGGGAAAATAGGTGTGCGGGCCGGTCATAGCCGGCCGACCGGCTGAAGCCGGTCCGCACACTGGAGAATATGCGATACCGAAAGCTCCACGGCACCGACATTGAGGTTTCCGAGCTCGGATTCGGCACGTGGACCGTGTCGACCGGGTGGTGGGGCAGCTACACCGACGCGCAGGCGCAGGACCTGATTCGCCGCGCGATCGACCGCGGCATCAACTACATCGATACCGCGGATGCGTATGGCAACGGCCGCGGCGAGACGATCCTCGAGCCGATTCTGAAAGAGCATCGCGATCTCGTCGTCGGCACGAAGTTCGGCTACGACTTCTACAACAATCCCGAGCGTCCGCGCGGACAGCGCGAGCTGCCGCAGGACATGTCGCCGAAGTTCATCCGCTTCGCCTGCGAGCAGTCGCTCAAACGCCTCGGCACCGACACCATCGCGATCTATCAGCCGCACAATCCGCGCGTCGACGTGCTGATGCAGGACGAGCATTGGGACACGCTCGACTCGCTGAAGCGCGAAGGGAAGATTCTGTCCTACGGTCCGTCTCTCGGTCCGGCGATCGGGTGGCGAGACGAAGGCATCTACGCCACCGCGGTGCGTCTGGCGCCGGTCACGCAGATGATCTACAACATGCTCGAGCAGGATCCCGGCCGCGAGTTCATCCTCGCCGCCGAGCGCGGCGCGTCCTATCCGGCCGTCACCGAGGCGATGAAAGCGAAAACGAACAAGAAGCTCTGTGCGCCGACCGAGACGTTCGACTCGAGGTTCCGCGCGTGGAAGGCGAATCCGAAACCGCAATTCCTCGTGCGCGTGCCGCATTCGTCGGGAATGCTCGAAGGGAAGTACACGATCGACACGAAGTTCGACGAAAGCGATCACCGCTCGCACCGGCCGCGCGCGTGGCTCGTCGAAGGGCTGCAGAAAGTCGAGCGCCTGATGCCGATGTGCAGCGAGCGAGGCGTGACGATCGGGCAGCTCGCCCTGTTGTGGCTATACGCGCATCCGTCGATCATTTCCGCGCTGCCGAACATCTACGGCGAGGAGCAGATCGACGAGTTCGCCGCGGCGTCGGATCACGCGCCGCTCACGGATGCGGAGATGGAGCGGGTCCACGACCTGTACGTCCGCAACTTCGACATCACGCCGTATGTCGAAGAAGCCGTCAGCGCCTGACGTTACGCGCCAGTCCGCAAGTCCTGAGCGAAGCGAAGGACCCCCCGGCATAGAACGATCGAGCCGCGCCTTGAATTCGTGATCAAGAACGGCCGTCGCCGGAAACTGCGAACGCGCATGCGCGGGGGATCCTTCGCCCTTTCGGGCTCAGGACTGCGCGGGGGATCCTTCGCCCTTCGGGCTCAGGATCTACTAGCATTCGCCCTGTCATGACCCTTCGCAATCAGCTTTTCATCAATGGCGATTTCGTCGACGCGCGAAGCGGGCAGACGTTCGCCACGATCAACCCGGCCACCGAAGAGAAGATCGCCGACGTCGCATCGGCGGGAGCCGAGGATGTCGATGCGGCGGCGAAGGCGGCGCGCGCGCAGATGGAGCCCGGTTCGGAGTGGCAGAAAATGAAGCCGCGCGACCGCGGAAAGATTCTGTGGCGCGTCGCCGAGATCCTTTCGAAAAACGCCGAGGAGATCGGGAAAATCGAGACGCTCGACAACGGCAAACCGATTTTCGAGTCGCAGTTCGTCGACACGCCGGCGGCGGCCGAATGCCTCTACTACTTCGCCGGATGGTCGGGCAAAGTCACCGGCGAAACGATTCCGATTCAGGACAACGCGTTCACCTACACGCTGCGCGAGCCGATCGGCGTCGTCGGCGCGATCGTGCCGTGGAACTTTCCGCTGATGCTCGCCGTGTGGAAGATCGCGCCGGCGCTCGCGTGCGGCAACTCCGTGATCGTCAAGCCGGCGTCGAACACCTCGCTGTCGCTGCTCAAGTTCGCGGAGTACGCGAAAGAGGCGGGGCTTCCGGCCGGCGTGCTCAATGTCATCCCCGGCAAGGGGAGCGTTGTCGGCAACGCGATGGTCGATCATCCCGGCATCGATGCGATCGCCTTCACCGGCTCGACCGAAGTCGGCAAGCAGCTGATGGCGCGCGCGGCGAAGACGCTGAAGAAAGTCTCGCTCGAGTTAGGCGGCAAGTCGCCGAACATCGTCTTCGCCGACGCCGACCTCGATGCCGCGTCGCGCGGCGCGCTCAACGCGATCTTCTACGGCAAAGGCGAAGTGTGCGCCGCCGGATCGCGCCTGCTGGTCGAAGAATCGGCGCACGACGAGCTGATGTCGAAAGTCTGCGAGCGCGCGTCGAAGATGGTCGCCGGCGATCCGCTGCATCCGAAGACGCGTCTCGGCGCGATCGTTTCGAAAGAGCAGATGGACACGGTGATGTCGTACATCGACGCCGGCAAAAAGGAAGGAGCGAAGCTCGTCTGCGGCGGCGAGCGCGCCGACATCGGCACGGGCAAAGGCTATTTCGTCAAGCCGACGATCTTCGATGACGTCGACCCGCAGATGAAGATCGCGCGCGAGGAGATCTTCGGCCCGGTGCTGGCGACGATCCGATTCAAAGATGCCGAGGATGCGGTGGCGAAAGGAAATGCGACGGTGTACGGCCTCGCCGCCGCGGTGTGGACGCGCGACGTCTCGAAAGCGCATCGAATCGCGCGCGCGATCAAGGCGGGCACGGTGTGGGTCAACACTTACAACCTGTACGATCCGGCGCTTCCGTTCGGCGGGTTCAAGGAATCGGGCTTCGGGCGCGATCAGGGACGCGACGCGCTGGAGAAATACACGCAGACGAAGTCGGTATGGGTGAACCTGTAGGCACGATCGTCGCGATCTGGATCAAACGCGCGCATCGCGGAGTCATGGACCGAGTCGACGAAGCGACGCTCGTCGAAGGACGCGGAATCGAAGGCAGCGCCGATCAGGGCGGCTGGCGTCAGGTCACGATCATCAGCGAAGAAGCGTGGCGCGATGCGGTCGCGCAGTGCGGCAAGGAGTTCGATCCGGCGCATCGCCGCGCGAACATCATGCTGCGCGGTATCGATCTCGAAAACTCTCGCGGCAAGCGTTTGCAGCTCGGCGACTGCATCGTGGAGATCCGCGGCGAGAACCCGCCGTGCAAGCGAATGGGCGACATGCAGCAGCCGCTCACACCGGACTGGCGCGCGGGCGTTTTCGGCGTGATCGCCCGCGGCGGAACGATTCGCGACGGAGAGCGCGCGGGATACGCGTTGTAGAATGTGCGCCCATTCTTTGCAGTGGATCGCACGCTATGAGACGTAACCTACTGAAAATATTCACGATAATTGCTGTCGTTCTGCTCGCTGGGTGTCCGCCGAAAAACGAGGCGGGGGGCGGCGGGGCCGCGGGCGCGGGCGGCGGAGACATCCTGATCGGCGAATACGGATCGCTCACCGGCCCGCAGGCGACGTTCGGCACCTCGACGCACAACGCCATCATTATGGCGATGGACGAGATCAATGCCGCCGGCGGCGTGAACGGCCGCAAGATCAAAGTGCTGACCGAGGACGATCAGTCGAAGCAGGAGGAGGCGGCAAACGCGGTCACGAAGCTGATCTCCGAGAACAACGTGCTCGCGGTGTTAGGCGAGGTGGCCTCGTCGTGCTCGCTCGCGGCGGCGCCGATCTGTCAATCCAACAAGGTTCCGATGATCACGCCCTCCTCGACCAATCCCGAGGTGACGAGGAAGGGCGACTACATTTTCCGGACGTGCTTCACCGACGATTATCAGGGCGAGAACATCGCGCGCTACGCGGCGAACGAGCTGCACTACACGCGGGCGGCGATTCTCACCGACGTCAAGAACGACTACTCGACCGGCCTGACTGCGATCATCGGCCGCGTCTTCACCTCGCTCGGCGGACAGATCGTCGCGCAGCAGAGCTACTCCGCCGGCGACAGCGATTTCCGCTCGCAGCTCACGGCGATCCGCGCCGCGAATCCCGAGGTGATCTTCGTGCCCGGCTACTACACCGACGTCGGACAGATCGCCATCCAGGCGCGCGACCTCGGCATGAAGCAGCCGCTGATGGGGGGCGACGGCTGGGAATCGCCCAAGCTGCTCGAGATCGGCGGCCAGGCTCTCAACGGCTGCATGTACACGAACCACTACTTCTACGGCGATCCGTCGCCGATCGTGCGCGATTTCGTTTCGAAGTACAAGCAGCGCTACGGTTCGATCCCCGACGGCATGGCCGCGCTGGGGTACGACGCCGCGCGCGTGATGGCGGACGCGATCGGACGGTCGAAGAAGCTCGACGGTCCGGATCTGCGCGACGCGATCGCCGCGACGAAAAACTTCAAGGGTGTCACCGGCAACATCACGATCGGCCCGGACCGCAACGCCGTCGGCAAGAAGATCGTGATCGAGGAAGTGAAGAACGGACAGCTCACGCTGAAAGCGGTCATCGAGCCGGTCGCTGGCGGCACGGCGATGCCTGCTACCGCGACGCATTGATGAGAGCCCGCAGGTCGCGGTTGGCGGTTCGCGGCCGGCGCCGTTGCATCCCCGCGAACCGCGAACTCCGCATGAACTGAAGATGCAAACGTTTCTTCAATACCTGCTCAACGGAATCGCCGTCGGCGCCATCTACGCCCTCATCGCCCTCGGTTACACGATGGTGTACGGCATCCTGAAGCTGATCAACTTCGCGCACGGCGACGTCTTCATGCTCGGCTCGTTCGTCGGTTATTACGCCGGCAACTGGGCGGCGCGGCACGTCGGCGATCAGGCGGGGACGTTGCTGTCGTGGGGTTGCGCCGGCGCGATCATGCTGCTGTCGATGATTGCCTGCGCGCTCACCGGCTACGTCATCGAGCGCGTCGCGTATCGCCCGCTGCGGAAAGCGCCGCGCATCGCGTCGCTCATCACCGCGATCGGCGTTTCATTTCTGCTCGAGTACGGCGGACAGTTCGTGTTCGGCCCCGATCCGAAGTTCTTTCCGACGCTCGTCGAGAAGCATCTGATTCAGTTCGGCCGCGTGACGACGACGAACTATCAGGTCATCGTGCTCGTCGTGGCGATCCTCTGCATGGCCGTGCTGCAGTACATCGTGTACGGCACGAAGTTCGGCCGCGCGATGCGCGCGGTGTCGTTCAACTTCGAGACGGCCTCGCTGATGGGCATTCCGACCGACCGGATCATCTCGATGACGTTCATCATCGGCTCGGCCCTCGCCGCGGTCGCCGGCATTCTCTTCGCGCTGTCGTATCCGCGCATCGATCCGCTGATGGGCATCATGCCCGGATTGAAAGCGTTCATCGCGGCCGTGTTAGGCGGGATCGGCAACGTGCCGGGCGCGGTGGTGGGCGGGCTGATCATCGGCATCGTCGAGTCGTTCGTCGGCGGCAGCCACATTTCGAATTACCGCGACGCCATCGCGTTCGTCATCCTGATCGCCATCCTGCTCTTCCGCCCGTCGGGCCTCTTCGGCAAGTACGAAGCGGAGAAGGTGTGATGATCGGCGGGTGGCGGGTAGCGGGTGGCGGGTGGG
>DATIZY010000258.1:0-22596 GCA_035516895.1 Thermoanaerobaculia bacterium
ATGCACGGGAACGAATCGCCCGCGAACCATCGATAGCGAGCGCGAAACTGCCGACGAGGCGTCACCTCTTATCATTTTGAATTTTTAATTTGAAATTTTGAATTTCCTCAGTCCTCAGTCCTAAGTCCTAAGTCCTAAGTCCTGAGTCCTCACGCCGGCGCGGAAGCGCGAAGCGCTTCGAACACCTGCCCGGGCGTGGACGCCGCGGCGATTTTCTCCACGATCCATTCGTTCTGCGACAGGCGCGCGAGCGCGGCGAGCAGCTGCAGATGCTGCTCGCGGAGCTCTTCGGGCGAGACGAACGCAAAGATGAGCCGCGGCTGGGGCTGCCCGGCGATGACGCCCGCCGGATTTGCGCCTAACGCAACGATGAACTCGCCGACTCCGCTGCTTCGCGCGTGAGGAAGGCCGAGGGGGCCGCAGCGGGTCGGGGTGTCGTGCTCGCGGGCGATTGCGGCGTCGATTGCGCGCTCGACCGTTGCGGAGTCCTTCACGCGCCGTGTGAGAGCCGGCCGCAGCAGCAGCGGGATCGCATCGACCACCGAGGCCGCCTGAAAATTCAGATGGATGTCATCCGCGCGCAGCAGCTCGGCGATGTCGGTGATCGGCGCCATCGCGCGGATTGTGCACGAGCGAGCGAGCCCATCGCAATGAAATTTCACGTTTTTCATCGAATGCAGCTCATTGAGTCCGATTTTTTTGCTGTTGTGCGCATCGCGCTTGCAGCGCGAACCGCGCGCGCATTACGAGGCTTCGAAGCATCTCAATCTGACTCAACAGGAGAGTTGTGCTTATGACAAAACGTGCTTTCATTGCAGTCTTCGCAGTCGCTCTGCTCGGCGCTCTGCCGGCAGCGATGGCCCAGAGCTCCACATGCACGGCGGTCACGCCGTCCAACACAGCGTTCAATGCGGCGCTCCTCGGCACCGGAATCTCCGGCGCGTCGGGGTCGCCGAATGGTTTTGCGAACGTGAATTTCAGCCTCAACGGAAACCAGGCGACCGTGAACGCCAGCTCCCTGGGGCTCAACAACATCAGCGGCATTTCGCTGTATCAGGGACAGCCCGGCTCGGCGAGCGCGGTGCTCGTGCAGACGTTCAGCTCGTCGTCGGCGACCTTCCAGAACGGGCAGTTCACGACGACGATGTCGCTCTCACCGGCGCTGATCAGCGAGATTCAGGCGAATCCCTCGAACTATTTCTTCGTCGTCACCACGCCTGATTTTCCGAACGGTGCCGTCGCGGGCGCGCTCGTGCCGACGGGTCAGCAGCTCATCGGCGGCATTTCGCCCGCGGTGTCCGGCAATCCGCAGACCGGCGGCTTCCTTCTGAGCATCGGTCCGAACAACGGAACGGGAAATGTCACGCTGAATTACGACATCGCGGTGCCGCAGCTCACCAGCGATGTCAGCTCGCTGCAGCTGCTTCCCGCGGCGGGCGGATCTCCGCTCGTGATCCTGGGCACGAACGTGAACCCGGTCAACGGGCGCATCGTCGGCTCGGCACAGATTCCGGCGATGCTCGCGCAGCAGCTCCTCGCGAGCCCGTGCTCGTACACGCTCGGATTCGCCGGCACACAGTTCAGCAACGGACTGGCGACGGCGGCGCTCGCGGCGACGAACGAGATTTTCCTGCCGGTCGTCGGCTCCGTCCGCGGCGCGAACGGAACGAACTTCATGACCGACATCAGCCTCTTCAACAACTCGCCGATCGGCCTCAGCGACTCGTCGGCGACTGCCGGCACGTTCTTCCAGTTCTATCCGAGCGGCAACAGCGTTTCGACGTCGGGTGTCATGGCGCAGAACGTCAGCGCGCTCAACATTCCGGCGCGCGGCACGATGACGCTGCGTGACGTGAACAACTCGCTCTTCGGCGGCGGGATCAACGGCATCGGCGCGCTGCGCATCGTCAGCAGCAACAGCGTGTTCGCGAACGCGCGGATTTACGACAACCAGATCGCGAACGGCCGCGGCACGACCGGCCAGAACGAGCCCGGCATGGCGCGCTCCCAGGCGCTGCAGCAGGGCGTTCTCGTTGGAGTCGGCAACGTGACGAGCGCGAGCGGCGCGAACGGCCAGACCTTCCGTACGAACGTCGGCTTCTTCAATCCGAGCGACAATCCGACGACGGTCGCGCTCGAGATGCGCGATGCCGGCGGCAACGTCACGGCGACGCAGATGATCACGCTCAATCCGTGGGCGCAGATGCAGGTTCCGCTTGCGGGCGACGGCGGTCTGTTCAGCTCCGTGACGAGCGACACCGGCTCGACATCGGTCTACTTCCTGTCCGGAAGCCCGATCTTCGCGTATGCCTCGATCATCGACAACATCAGCGGCGACGCGAGCTTCGTCACGCCGTCGTGGGATCAGAATTCGAACCCGAACACGAATACCGGACAATAAATCTGCTTCATTGCGTGTAGGGGCGGCCACAGCGCGCGGCCGCCTCTACGCCACTTGCGTCTCAGAACTGAGGGCTCAGGTGCTGAAAATCTCGTGTGGCGGAGACTCGGTTCGAATCCTACGTGCTGAGTAGTTGTCGTCTTTTGTTCATCCGATCCTTCGCGCCCCACGTGTACTTGTAATCCTCGGCGCCGCGAAGAAAGTCGAACGTCGTCGCGCCTTCGCGGACCGCGCAATCGATTGCGTGGGCGACAATCAGCGTTCCCGGGCTGACCTTCTCGAGCTCGGGATCGTAGCCGCTGAGGTAGTAATAGACCGTCGCCGAATCGGCGAAGCCGTAGAAGACGGCGATCGGACGATCATCGAGCCGCATCGCGTACATGCGCAGCGCGCCGGCGTCGAGCATCGCTCGGGAGACGTCGCGATGAAACGCCTGGATGACGTCGTCGGCGAGCATCCCCGGCATTCCGCGGCGCTGCCATCGCGCGGCGTGCAGATCGTATAGCGAGTGCAACAGATCGTTGAGGTTCTCGCGATCCGCCGATTCGATCGTCACCCGACCGCGGCGCTCGAGCGATCGGCGGTCGTAGCGCAGTTTCTTCCGCGCGTGCGTCGACGGCGCGAAATCAGCGAGCGGAAGAACGACGCAGGGATCCTGATCCTCGACGTTGTCGCTCCATCCGTCGGGCGGCTTCGCGGTGAGGATCGCCGACGTCGCGCGCAGTTGCTGGAAGTCCCACACCGCGCAGCCCTCGATGTGCTGGAAAAAATCGGCGCGGCCGACGACGTCGAGGTAGTCGCTGATGCCGGTGCCGATGAAGAGTCCGAGCGACTCGGAATCGTCGCGAAGAATGTAGAGCGGGGCGAGCGCCGCGAGCGTTCCGTTCTCGCGTCCTTCGATCACGTGGAGATCGTTCGATCCGAAATGGCGCCACCACGGAAGCAGCCACATCGGTGACTGAAACGGCGTCGCCTCCGGCGAGCGGCGCCACAACTCGAGCCATTCGGGACCGAGGCTCTCGAAATCGTCTGGATTCGAAATGACGCGTACGTCCATCGAGCCGCGCATTGTAATCGTCCCCGGTTCCGGTCCTGCGGCGCGCCTTCGGTTTCCTCTCTGGATGGATTGCGATCCGGGATGCGTTACGGTGCGTCGCGCGCGGCGCGGACGGGTACGTTGCTTTGCACGCACCTTCGCCAGTGGTAAAGCGGAAAACGCGTCTTTGGACTGGCCGTCGTCGTGGGGCAGCCGGCCCGCCGCCAACTTGCGCTCGTTGATCGCTCCGTTAGGCGCTGGAGCGGCGAAATCTCAGAATCCATACAATCGCGCGGTGCTTCCCTCCGCCGACAAAGACTTCGTCGTCATTCCCACCGAGCACTTCACGATCGAGGGACGCTCGCGCGCGGGGCACGAGTCGTATTTCCGCGTGCGGGAGCTCGGCGCGGTGCTGGACATCGGCCGCGGCCCCGACTTCGCCATCGGCATGCCGAACGTCTTCGTCACGCACGCGCATCTCGATCATGCGGTCGGCATTCCCTTTTACGCGGGGCAGCGGCATCTGCAGCGGATTCCCGGCGGACGGGTGTTCGTTCCGGCCGAAGCGGCGGATGATTTCCGCGCGCTCATGGCGTTGCATTCGAAGCTCGAGGACACCGGTTACGACATCGAGATCGTCGGCGTCGCGGAGGGCGATGTCGTCACGATCGGCAAGGGCCACGAGGTGCGCGGCCATCGCGCGACGCATCGCGTGCCCGCTCGCGGATACGAGTTTCTCGAAGTGCGGCACCGGCTGCGCGCCGAGTTCGCGGGACGCGAAGACATCGGCGAGCTTCGTCGCGGCGGCGCGGACGTCTCCGAGGAGTATCGTCATCCGCTGTTGTTTTACACGGGCGACACCGATCGCGGCATTCTCGAAACGAACGACGCGTTGTTCCGGGCCGAGGTGCTGATGATCGAGTGCTCGTTCGTGATGCCGGGGCATCAGGAGCGCGCGGCGCGATACCGGCACATCCACTTCGACGACATCGCGGAGTTCGCGGGCCGCTTCGAAAATTCGATGATCGTGTTGACGCACTTCAGCCGCCGCTACGCGCGCGCCGAGATCCACGACGAGATCCGGCGCCGCTGTCCGGCCGTTTTGCGCGATCGATTGCGGCTCGCGCTGCCGGAGCCGTTCCAGCGTTTGTGATATCACCACAGGGACACAGAGGTCGCTGAGACTCTGTGGCCTCTGAATCTCTGTGGTGAAACTTTTGCAGTCGGGCGGGACAGTGAGAAAACTCGCGATCGTTTTCGCGCTGCTGCTCTTGTGCATTCCATTCGATTCGCACGCGGCGCGGCGGCGCGTCCGCAGAAAAAAGGCGCCGGCGCCGCCGGCCGAAGTGGCGACCGGCAACACGCTCGAGGAGCGCATCGCGTCGCTGATGAACAGCTCCGTCGCGCGCAACTCCGACGTCAGCCTCGCCGTCGTCGAGCTCGGCTCCGGCCGGCTGATCGCCGAGCGCGACATGCACCAGCCGCTCGCGCCCGCGTCGAACATGAAGCTCTTCACGACGGCGGCGGGCATCGATCTGCTCCATCCGGATTTCGAGATCACGACGACGGTGTACGCGCGCGGCGAAGTCGACGCGGCGGGAACGCTGCACGGCGACGTGAAGATCGTCGGGCGCGGCGATCCGACGATCGGCGGCCGGTTCCATGACGATCACGCGACGGCAGTGATCGAGGAGTGGGCGAGCGATCTGAAGGCCGCGGGCATCAAGACGGTCGAAGGCAATCTCGTCTTCGAGTACGGCTACATGGACACGGACTACATTCATCCGACGTGGCCGACGGATCAGCTGGTGGACTGGTACGAAGCGCCGGTGTCGGCGTTCTCGATGCAGGAGGGCTGCGTCGAAGTGCGCGTGCTGCCGTCGCGCTCGCGCAAGCCGTGCGTCGTGCAGCTCGATCCGAACACCCGCTACATCAATCTGCAGAGCTCCTGCGTCACGGGACGAGGGCTGCCGTTCATCACGCGCATTCTCGATTCGAACACGATCGTCGTTCGCGGCGGAGTTCCCGTGCGGTCGGGGCCGACGGAAGTGTTCGTCACGGTCGAGAACCCGATTCACTATTTCGCCGCGGTGACGAGCGAGACGTTCGCGCGCGAGGGCATCAAAGTACAGGGGACGATCGTGCTGACGCCGCGCGATCCGCAGTCCGGCTGGCGGCCGGTTGCGCAGCACACGACGCCGCTCTCCGTCGTCGTCTACGTCATCAACAAGAAGAGCCAGAACTATTACGCCGAGGAGCTGGTGAAGATCCTGGGGGCGGAGAAGAAGCACGACGGATCGTGGGCCGCGGGGACGAGCACGGTCACGGAGTGGCTCACCGGAAGAGTGGGCGTGCCGGAGAGTGAGTTTCATCAGGCCGACGGATCGGGCATGTCGCGGGACAATCGCGCGTCCGCGAACGTCTTCATCCATCTGCTGCGCTACATGTGGAACACGCCGTATCGCGAAGACTTCGTCAGCTCGCTGCCGTACTCGGGCGATCCCGACTCGAAGTTCGGCAAGCGTCTGCGCACGCCCCCGTATGCGCGCCAGGTGTACGCGAAGACGGGCTACATCGTCGGCGTCGTCGGGCTGTCGGGCTACGTCCACGGCGCGAGCGGAAAAATATATGCGTTTTCATTTATCTTTAATCACTACCATGTTGGCGTGTACGCCGTATACCGGCTGCAGGACGAAATGCTGAAAGAGCTGATCAGGAACGGATGACAACCGAGAACAAATGCAACGCGACACGCTCGTCTTCTCGATCTGCAGCTTTCTGTTAGGCCTGACGATCGGCAGCCTGCTCGTCGGTCCGCATCTCAAGCGGTTCGCGGGGGCGCCGGCACAGACGGTCGCTGCCGGGGACAGCGCTCCTCCGCAGGGAAATCCGATGGAGCAGGTGCGCGCGCAGCTCGCGCAGCTCAACGCGACGGTGCAGCGCGATCCGAAAAACTTCGACGCCCTCGCGCAACTCGGCAGCATGTACATGATGGCGGCGAAGTTCCCGGAAGCGATCGATTACTTCGAGCGCGCGCTCGCCGTCCACGACAATCCCGATCTGCGCAACGACCTCGGCACCTGCTACTACGATGAGGCGCTGCGGCTCGCGCAGGCGAAGCGGACGAGCGAGGCGCGAGCGCTGATGCCGCGGCTCGAGCAGCTCAAGCCGGGCGATCCGGATGTGCAGCGCCTTGCGCAAGCCCTCAAGAGCGAGCGGTGATGGCACGTCCCGCGTTCGCGTACTTGTAGGGCACGACTGCGTCGTGCCGCGGCGCGGCGCACCGCGCCCTACACGGGGATGCGCGATTGGCTCGAAGGCGCGATCGGCGCGTGCGGTCGAGTGAAAACCCGAAGCCTGGACTGCGTCGTGCCGCGGCGCCGCGCAGCCGCGCCCTACACCGGAACTCGCGACTGGCTGGCCGGCGCGACCTGCAGCGTGAACACTCCGCGGATCGTACGGATCGTGGCCATCGCGTGAAAGCCCGGAAACTTCATGATGTCACCCACCAGCTCGGCGGAGTCGAGTTTGATGAGCAGCCGGACGGCGTCTTCAGCGCTGTCGGCATCGACCACGTGGAACGCGGCAGCGGAGCGTGCATCCGGCACCGGCTTCCCCGCGCTGTCGGTCAACAGGCGCTGCTCGATCGTGAACCGCATGTCGCGGTCCCTGGGCATGCAATTAAGGTGCAATGCTGCATGTTTTATACTCATCTAAAAGGGCTGGCCATGAGCGACGAACGTGTACTCAGCGAAATCCCGGTGATTGGTCGCGTCGATCTGCGCGAGGTGGAGAAGGCAGAGCCGGTGCCTTCGGAGCGTTTTGCCGAGACGATCCAGCTCGGTCTGACGTTCGATGACGTCCTGCTCCGCCCGGCGAAATCGGACCTCCATCCGAACTTTGTCGACGTCTCCACTCGATTGACGCGGGACATTCGCCTCAACATTCCGATCGTCTCCGCGGCGATGGACACGGTCACCGAAGCGCGCCTCGCCATCGCCATGGCACAGCAGGGCGGCCTCGGCGTGATCCACAAGAACATGCCGATCGATCAGCAGGCCGAAGAGGTCGACAAGGTGAAGCGCTCCGAGGCGGGGATGATCGTCGATCCGGTGACGATGCGCCCGTGGCAGCTGATCTCCGAAGCGCTGCAGGTGATGGAGAAGTACAAGATCTCCGGCGTCCCCGTCACCGACGCGAACGGCAGGCTCGTCGGCATCCTGACGAACCGCGACCTGCGATTCGAAACGCGATTCGATCTGCCGATCTCCGAGCGGATGACGAAGGAGAGCCTGATCACGGTCCCCGTCGGCACGACGCTCGAGCAGGCGCGCGAAGTCCTGCATCATCATCGCATCGAGAAGCTCCTCGTCGTCGATGCGAACGGCGATCTCAAGGGACTCATCACGGTCAAGGACATCCAGAAGGCGCGGCAGTATCCGCAGGCCGCGAAAGATCCGTTGGGCCGTCTGCGCGTCGGCGCCGCGATCGGCGTCGGCCGCGAAGGCCTCGATCGCGCACGCGCGCTCATCGACGCGAAGGCCGACGTGGTGGTGATCGACTCCGCGCACGCGCATTCCGCCGGCGTCATGGACGTGATCAAACAATTCAAGAAGCTCTTTCCCGACACGCCGTTGATCGCCGGCAATGTCGCGACGTTCGAAGGCACGCGCGATCTGATCGAGCTCGGCGTCGACGCGGTGAAGGTCGGAATCGGACCGGGATCGATCTGCACCACGCGCGTCGTCGCGGGGGCGGGCGTTCCGCAGATCAGCGCGGTGATGGAGTGCGCGCGCGCCGCCGAGAAGTACGACGTGCCGATCATCAGCGACGGCGGCATCAAATTCTCCGGCGACATCACGAAGGCACTCGCCGCCGGCGCGCACACGGTGATGATCGGCTCGCTCTTCGCCGGCACCGACGAGGCGCCCGGCGAAACGATTCTGTATCAGGGCCGCACCTTCAAGGCGTATCGCGGTATGGGATCCCTCGGCGCAATGCAGCAGGGATCGAAGGACCGCTACTTCCAGGAAGAGACCGAAGAGTCGAAGCTGGTGCCCGAGGGCATCGAGGGCAAGGTGCCGTACAAGGGCTCGCTCGGCGCGATGGTTCCGCAGATGGTCGGCGGACTCCGCTCGGGCATGGGCCTCACCGGCTCGCGCAACATCGAGGAGCTCCGCACGAAGACGCAGTTCGTGCGCATCACGGCCGCGGGTCTGCGCGAATCGCACGCGCACGATGTCGTGATCACGAAGGAAGCGCCGAATTACCGCATCGAGCCGGAGTGATTAAAATCCGCGGATGATCCTCATCCTCGCGAGTGCCGCGGTTGCCACGTGGTTCGAAGTCTCTCCGCCTGCGCCGACGCCGCAAACGCCGGTGTCGATTACGTTCACGACGGCGCCGATGGGCGACTGCGGGCCCACGCAATCGGAAGTTTCGATCGCCGGCACGAATGTTCACGTGCGGCTCTACATCGCTGTCAGAACCCCTGCGTGTGTTCCGACGGTCGTTCCACGAACGATTCGCGTCGACATCGGAACTCTTCCGATCGGCCTGTACGATCTTTCTGCCGATTACAACGAGATCCAATGGCGCGGCAGCTTCCTGGTGCGCAGCGCAACGACGGCACTCGCGGTGACGTCAACGGCGGGTCAGCTGCCCGTGTCCATCCCGAACGGAGCGAACAGCGTGACGATCGGCGGAGTCCCTGCGAATCTGCTGAAGGATCCGGAATCCGGCCGAACGTTTGCTCTTGCACCGCCTCACGAACCGGGTCTGTACAACGTCAGCGCCACCGACGCAAATGGGAACGCGTTGGCGGTGGCGAACCCCATCGACTACTTCGATCCAGCAGCACCGCCGGATTTGACGGTATTCGAGCGCGTTCTCTTTCCTGTGCTCGACAGCTTCGCCGGCGCGAACGGTTCGGTGTGGGATTCTGTCGCGACGATCGAAAACCTCGGCGGCGATTACGTCGAAGCGTTCAACACGATCGGCACAGTGCCCGCTCTGCGGCCGCCATTGTCGTCATTTCAGTTCAGTGGCCGCGGGCATCCGCACGGCGCGCTGCTGTACATCCCGCGGCAGACCGCGATGGCGTTCAGTTTGCGTGTTAGGGATGTTGCCTCGGACGACCCCGGCTTCGAGATCGTGCCGGTGCGCGAATCGCAGTTTTTCCGCTCCCCACTGACGCTCGCGAACATTCCGATCGGTGCCGACTACCGCACTCGCCTGCGTATCTACGGGATCGATCCGCTGCCGGACCCGGAGGTGTCGGTTGCCTCCAGAGTCTGGTCAACGACGCTGAAATTGCAGCGGGGCGCATCGATCGATCAACCCGCGTACGCCGAGGTCGACCTCGCTACGATTCCGCAGCTGCGCGGCATGGACAGCATCACGCTTCAGATCGGCGGTTCCGGTCGCATCTGGGCATTCGCCTCTGCCGTGCACACGCCGACGCAGCGAACCATCATCATCGGACCGCAATGAAAGTTTTCTCGAATCCCGAGCCGCTCGAGCTCGCGTCGTCCGAGTACGCCGAGTCTGTCGCTGCGCTCGAGCTGGACGAGTTTCCGACGATCGCCGACTTCTCGATCGAGCTGCGCGAGTCGGAGGAGTTCGGCGAGCACGTTCACTTCGTCAGCCCCTCGCGCGGCGAGCTGGCCGGCTTTCCGTACTGGGACAACGTCGATCGCGACATGCGCCACTTCGTGGCCGAGGACGTTCCGCTGAGCTCGATGGACGAGCCGTTCGACGAAGCCGACGTCGACTGGCAGATCGTCATCTTCGAGCACGGCGGATTCGTCTACGTTCTCGAAGGCACCGAACCGCACGCAACGAAATTCGACGTCTGGTTTCGCGTGCCGCTCGACCGCTACATCGCCGAGTGGGCGCGCGTGATCGACGAGTTCAATCCGATCGAGCCGCTGGCGTAACTTGCGCGAACGCGCCGGCTCCGCGATACTTTCCGGCACCCGGTCCCAATCGCAAGGAGTGTCCGATGCGTTTTCGCGCCATGGCTCTGGCCCTCACGCTCTTCCTGTCTCTGGCTCTCGTCGCCGCAACGAACCCCGGCAAAGTCAGCGGCACGTTCATCGTGGCCGGCACGGATGCTCAGCTCAAACACGTCCGCGCGAAACGCGTGAAGCTCGATGACAAGGGTCAAATGGGTTACGCCGTTCTCATGTCGGCGAAGCCGGCGACGGGCGACATCGAGGCTTGGCGGACCGCCGATCCGCAGGAGCGCGGCAGCTACGTTCACGTCATCTTCGATTCGAAGGGCGAGATCTGGATCGCCGAGCTCGGGCACGTCCGCGCGAAGACGCGGCCCTTCGGAGTGATGACCGAGATCCGGAAGGTCGCGTTCGAAGTGACCGGCGAGCAGATCTCCGGGCACATCAGGACCGAGGGCGAACAGGTTTTCACCGACGACCATTACAGCGTCGATCTCACGTTCCAGGCACCGCTCGAACGAGAGTGAACGTGATCGAGGCGCTGTCGTGCACGACAGCGTTGGGGCGCTGGATGGTGCCATCCGACGCCCGACGCCGTTCAACGCTCCAGACCTACGGAGCCGGTTTCGCGAACTGGATCGCCGAATCGTTCGTCGTGTTGTCGGTCGACGAACCGTAAATGACGGCCGATCCCGAATCGATGGTCAGAACGATCGATTCGCTGCCGTGAAGGGCCACATCGAAGAAGGTCGCCGCATCGACCTGCTCGAAGTAGTGCGGCGGATACTTCTTTTGCATGGACGATCGGTGCGCTCCGGACGAGTCGCGGATCTCGGCGTCGATCGTCGCGCCATCGAAGTACGTCTTGATGCCGATGTTGAAGCGCATCTTCGACGGGTCGGCAGGCGTCACGAGGTACGCCACTTCGTTGATCGAAAGCAGCCGCTCGTCCTGACCTTCCATGTCCATGACGTCGAGCGTGAATCCCGAAGTGCCCTCCGCGCCCGCATCGTTGTAGATGCGCGCGACGACGATCGGGCAGGCGACGTTCGACGGCGTGATCGCATCGAGTGAGCCGATCCCCGTGATGCCCATTTCGGCGACGATGTCCGCGTGCGACTGCACCTGCCCCGCCGCGACGGTGTAGTTCAGCGACGGATCGGACGGCGTGCCGCTCGCTCCCCCTTTGTGATACACGAGCCTGCCGCTGATCGTCTTGTTGGTCGGATTGAAGAGCTGCAAGGCGGTCTTGAAATACGAACCGAAGCCGCCCTGCGTGGACCCGACGACCGGAATCGCCCAGGACGTCAGCTCGGTCCCGATGCCGGTGCCCCAGAGCGCGAGCTCGTCGTTCGATTTCCATTGCGCGTCGACGCCGACCGCCCCGGTGACGTCGCCCGGATATTCGACGTAGCCGTTCGTTTTCGATCCCGGCGACCATCCGCGCGGGCTGCCGCATTGTGTGAGTTGTGTGATGCCGATGAGATCGCCCTGCTGCACGCTCACCGCCGGCGTGAGCGTCAGCGCGATGACGCCGCTGCCGCTCAGATTGAACGGTCCGCGCTCGGCGAACATCGTCAGCTGATCGACCGAGCGGCGGAAGAACTTGATCTTCGCCACGTTCGGGCACGTGTCGCCGTTCCAGTAAAGATAGACATTGGAGATGGTGCCGGTGCCGGTTGCCGGCGTGTTCAGATCGATATCGGTATGTACGACGCTTCCGATCCCCATGTCGCTGCGGTCTGGCGTCGTGTTCGTAACGTTTCCGATTCTCAGGGTGTTCAGCGGAAGAATCGCATCCTGCTGCGCGGACGCAATCGCCGCGAAGCCGAGCAGGAAAATGGCGAGAAGCGGAGTTCGCATAAAAACCTCCGCTTCTCGTTTACGCCTGACGCCGTTTGTTTGCGGTGACCGTCTGACGTGCGGCCCGTGACGTGCGAACGCCCGAGCCGGTTACTGTTTGAAGACGGCGCCGTCTTTCATCACGAAGCGGACGTTCTCGAGCACGTTGATGTCGCGCAGCGGATCGCCGCTCACGGCGATGACGTCTGCGTACGCGCCGGGAGCGATGGTGCCGATGTCGCCCTGCATGTCGAGGAGCTCAGCGGCGCGCGAGGTCGCCGCGCGAATCGCGTCCATCGGCGACATCCCGAACTCCACCATCCGTGCGAAGTCCTGCCCCTCGGGCTCATCCCAGGAGAACCCGCCGTCGTCGGTTCCGTAGGCGATCTTCACGCCCGCTTTCAACGCGCGCTGAAACGACGGACCGTGCAGCTGCCACCGCTTGCGATCGCGTTTTCCTGCGGCGGTGTCGGCCGGCGCATTGTGGTCGTAGTAGACCGAGAGCGTCGGCACGTACCAGGTTCCCTGCCGCAGCATCTGCGCGATCTGGGCGTCGCTGATGTCCAGGCCGTGCTCGATCGAGTCGCATCCGCCGTCGAGCGCACGCTGCAATCCGATTCCGTTGTACGCGTGACACGCGACTTTCTTTCCCCAGCCGTGCGCCTCGTCGACGATCGCCTTCAGCTCGTCGACGGTGAGCGTCGGCTGCGAGACCAGATTCCCCTGCTTGTCGAGCCAGGAGCGGTGCGTCATGTAGACCTTGATCCAGTCGGCGCCGTGATCGAGCTGCTCGCGCGCCGCCTTGCGCGCTTCGACCGGACCGTCGATGAGCTGCGCGCCTTTCGGCACGGTGATCTCCGGCGCGTAGCCTTCGAGATCGTAGCCGCCGGTCGTGGAGATCGCGCGCGTGACGACGAACATGCGCGGACCGGGAATGCGCCCTTCGTTGATCGCCATCTTGATTCCGACATCGCCGTAGCCCGCGCCTTCGGTCTCGACGTCGCGAATGGTCGTGAAGCCCTGCTCGAGCGCGCGGCGCGCGGAGACCGTCGCGCGCGCGGCGCGATAGGCGAGCGGGAACTTGAGCAGCTGAATGTCGTAGCCGCCCTTCTCGGGATCCTCGCCCTGCAGGAAGATGTGCGTGTGCGCGTCGATGAGGCCCGGCAGCACGGTCATGCCGGACAGATCGATGACCTTCGCACCGGCGGGAACCGCGACGTCGCCTCCGACGCTTTCGATGCGATCGCCGCGAATCACGATCGTCTGATTCTTTCTCGGCTGCGCTGATGTGCCGTCGATGAGCGTTCCGGCCTTGATGACCGTCACTTGCTGCGCGGATGCAATCGTCGCGGAGAAGAGGACAACGAAAGCCACTGTTCGCATGGCGAGAGGTTACCGGTTTCCGGTTTCCGGTTGCCAGTGCTTCGCGGCGCGCAGTTGGCCGGTCGGCGTTCGCGTTGTTCTTCTCAGCCGGTCATTCGTCGTTGGTAGTTTGCGGATCGACGTTTACCGGTGCGCAACTCGTTCGAGTTGTTGGTTGCGAATGCGGCGGCCACAGTTATGCTCTCGCGTCAACCGTCAACCGTCAACCGTCAACCGTCAACCGTCAACCATCAACCGCCTGCGAATCGCGAACAGACATGAAGCTCCGCATCGTCCTCGTCGAGCCGAAAGAGGCCGGCAATGTCGGCGCGGTCGCGCGCGTGATGAAGAACTTCGGCTTCGATGATCTCTGGATCGTGGGCGAGCATCCGAAGCTCGAGCCCCTCGCCGGCTGGTGGGCGAGCGGGGCGGAGGACGTCGTCGCGCGCGCACACTTCGAGCCCTCGCTGCACTCCGCACTTGCCGGCGCCAGGGTGACCGTCGCCACGACCTCGGCGCGCGGAAGGACGACTCCCGTCGATCTCACGCCCGCCGGCCTGACAGAGCTCGCGCTCGGCGACGATGACGTTCTCGCTCTCGTCTTCGGCCGCGAGGACCGAGGCCTGACGCGCGAGGAGCTCATGCAATGCCAGCGCGCGGCATCGATTCCGACGGCGCCTGACTTTCCGACGATGAACCTGGCCCAGGCGGTGGGCGTGTTTTGCTTTTGTGTGGGGACCGGCTTCAGCCGGCCGGGGCCGGTCAAAGCCGGACCGCCCCCGGTACGCCCCGACGCCGCACTCGTCGAGCGCCTTCACGAGCGCGCGGAGGCACTCCTCCTGGAAGTCGGCTTTCTTCACGAGAACAATCCCGACCGGATCTACGACGACCTTCGCGCGATCGCCGGCCGCGCCGGCCTCGACGCGCGCGAAGTCACAATCCTTTTGGGGATCCTTCGGCAGATTGAATGGAAGTTGGGTGGGAGCGGTTCAGGCAATCCGTGATCATGTCGATGAACTTCTCGAGATCGAACGGCTTGAGGATCGAGTTGCAGACGCTGTTCGGCGGGATCTTTTCGACCCCGCGCTTGCCCGCTGCCGTGAAGACGATAATGTGCGGCCGCTGCTCGGGAAATTCGTGTGCGACTTTTTCGATGAACTCGTAGCCGTTGATCTTGGGCATCATCAGGTCGAGGAGGATGAGATCGAACCTGCCGTCCCGGCGCAGTTTCTCCAGCCCCGCGGCCCCATCCTCGGCCAGCTCGACATCGAACTTCATGCGTTTGAGCACGGCCTGCAGCAAAACTCGGATCGCCAGATCGTCGTCGATGACCAGAATCTTTCGGCCGCTGCCGTCGATCTTGCTCACCATCGTCCCCATCACGACCCCGTTGCGAAACACATACCGAGCTGAGGTTTGGCTTTTATTATGACCGAAACGGCCCAGCGGACCTTCGCGTTCCGCCCCTGGGTCCGGCGCGCCGGACTGTCGATCACTCTCGTGGCCGTATTTGCATCCGCTGCAATTGTACTGATGTTGACCATTTCGCCAAGCGCCCGCTACGGCTGGGTGCGCGAGCCGTTCGTCTGGGTCTACCTCGGCGTCCTCTGGCTTGGCGGGTTACGCGTCTATCTCGGCACCTTCCGGCCGGTCGCGGAGATCGATGCCGAGCGGATCGTCGTCCGGCCGCTGCATCAATTCATCGTCCGCCGCATTCCGTGGCAGGCGGTGCGCGGAACGAACGAGGAGGGCGACCGGCTGATCATCTGGTTCGAGACGCCGCGCGGGATGCGCTTCGTCGCGCTGAACCTCAATCTCGTCAAGGGACGGCGCGATTTTCTGGCGATGCTGCGGCATCACCTCTCCATGTGACATTTGTCATACCGCCAGGAATGGTTGAGACATAGTCTCAATACCGTGATCGTCTGCATCTGCCGCGCAAAATCCGAACACGACGTCCTTCGGGCCATCGAGGACGGCGCGGAGAGCATTTCCGAGCTGCAGGCCTGCGGCATCGGCACCGAGTGCGGCTCGTGCCACAACTTCCTCCGGAAAATGCTCGCCGAGCAGCGTTCGCTGTTTGGGGACAACGGCCCCATAATCTCCCGCCATGCAAGGCAACAAGAAGATCATCGACCTGCTCAATGAAGTCCTCACCGCGGAGCTCACCGCGATCAACCAGTATTTCGTTCACGCCGAGATGTGCGACAACTGGGGCTACGATCATCTGCACGACCGCATTCGCCAGCACGCCATCGGCGAAATGAAACATGCCGAGGAGCTGATCGAGCGGATTTTGTTTCTGGAAGGGCTGCCGAACGTCCAGCGCCTGTTCAAGATCAACATCGGCGAGAACGTTCCCGAACAATTCAAGGTCGATCTCGCGCTGGAGATGGATGCGATCAAGCGCCTCAACGACGGCATCGAGACGTGCCGCGAAGCCGAAGACAACAACAGCCGGCATCTGCTCGAGGAGATCCTCGAGGACGAGGAAGAACACGTCGACTGGATCGAGGCACAAAGGACGCTGCTCGATCAGGTCGGCGTTCAGAACTATCTCGCCCAGCAGATCCACGAGCACGACGAATAGCTTCAGAAGTGCAGAACGAGCGGCAGATCGGGACGAAAGTCTTTCGTCACGCCCTGTTTGCCGTCGTCGAGCGTCGCCTCGAGCAGCCAGCCGGCGCCGGCATCGAACCGCACCGCCGTGTTGCCGGCGAGGTACGCGATCGCTGGCGGAAGCTGGTCCCCGGACGGAGCGACGACGCGAATCCCGGTGATCCGCCGCGTTCCGTTCGGATTTTTTGCACCGCGCGCGCTGAACGGATGCGAGCCGACCGAGAGCGACAGCGCCTTCGGCATGTCGCGCGGCGTGAGCATCTCGATGAATTCGCCCTTGCCCATCCAGTCCGACGAGATGCGCCACGTTTCGAACGGAAATGACGCCGGCGTTTGCGCCGTACGGTCGAACACCAGACCGATCGGGCAATAGCCGCTCGTCTTCCACTCCGACTTCAATCGAAATTTTTCCGCGCCGGCCTTCGACGCCGCGGCGACGGACACGTCGGGATCGGGATACATCAGCTCGAGAAACCCGTTGTCGAACTCGATCGTGATCGACGACGTCCCCTGACCTGTGTGGTGGTTGACCTCGGGATCGAACCGGAATCCCGCCTTCTCCAGCGCCGCGCGCTGCGGCGCCCGGTTCGGCACGACGATCCACGCGTGGGTGAGATTCAGCGCGGCCGCGAGCAATGCGACAATCACGGCCTGAGCATGAACCCGAAGTCTGAAATCAGCAAGTTGCGAAGCGATCTCGAACGCCACAACCGGCTCTACTACGAAGGCACGCCGGAGATCAGCGACTTCGAATTCGATCAGAGGATGCGCCGCCTGCAGGAGCTCGAGGCGGAGCATCCCGAGCTCGATGATCCGAACTCACCGACTCGCCGCGTCGGCGGCGCGCCGATCGAGGAATTCAAGAGCGTCATTCACGATCCGCCGATGCTCTCGATCGAGAACGCCTACTCGCTCGACGAGCTTCGCGAATGGGACGCCCGCGTGCGCAAGGGCCTCGGCATCGACGAGATCGAATACGAGGCGGAGCTGAAGATCGACGGCGTTTCGATCGATCTGCTGTACGAGAACGGCGAGCTCGCGCGCGGCGCGACGCGCGGCGACGGCGTGCGCGGCGACGACGTGACGCCGAACGTGCGCACGGTCCGCGCGCTTCCGCTGAAGATTCCGGCAAAGTACAAACGGCTCGAAGTGCGCGGCGAGATCTACATTTCGAAGTCGGATTTCGCGCGGTACAACGAGCAGCTCGAGGACGCGGGAGAGGAGCCGCTCGCGAATCCGCGCAATGCCGCCGCCGGCGCGCTGCGGCAGAAGGATCCGAAGCTCGCGGCGCGGCGGCATCTCAGCGCATATCTGTATCACCTCGTCGCCGCCGACGACGCGCGCATCGCGTCGCAGGGGTCCGCGTACGAGCTGCTGGAGAAACTCGGCCTGCCGCTCAATCCGCAGCGCACGCTCGCGCATTCGATCGAGGACCTCGAGCGTTTCATCGAGCGCTGGCACGAGGAGCGGCACGAGCTGCCGTTCGAGATCGACGGCATCGTGGTCAAAGTCAATCGCCGCGATCAGCAGCTCGAGTTAGGCGCGACCTCGAAGGCGCCGCGATGGGCCGTCGCGTACAAATATCCGCCCGAAGCGGCCGAGACGATCGTGAGGGCGATCAATCTGTACGTGGGCCGCACCGGGACCGTCACGCCGGTCGCCGAGTTCGATCCGGTGCGCATCGGCGGAACGAAAGTCGTCAACGCGTCGCTGCACAACTTCGACGAGCTCGCGCGCAAGGACGTGCGCATCGGAGACACGATCGTCGTCGAGAAAGGCGGCGACATCATCCCGAAAGTCGTCGACGTTCTCGCGGACAAACGCCCGAAGGGTGCGCGCAAATATCAGCCGCCGGAGAAGTGCCCCGTGTGCCGCCAGCCGCTGCACCGCTTCGAAGACGAGGTCGCGCTGCGCTGCATCAATCAGGGCTGCCCGGCGATCGTGCTGCAGTCGATCACGCACTTCGGCTCGCGCAAAGCGATGGACATCGAAGGCCTTGGCTGGCAGACCGTGCAGGCGCTGCTCGACGCGAAGCTCATCACCGACTACGCCTCGCTGTACGAGCTGACCGCCGCCGAGGTCGCGGAGCTCGAGCGCAAAGGCGAGAAGTCGGCGAAGAAGTTGATCGACAACATCGAACGATCGAAGACCGCCGAGCTGCAGCGATTCATCTTCGCGATCGGGATCCGCATGATCGGCGAGCGCGCGGCGAAGCTTCTTGCCGACGCATTTCAGTCGATCGACGCGCTGATGGATGCGAGCGAGGAGCAGCTGCTGGAAGTGACGGAGGTCGGGCCGAAGGTCGCGCAGTCGATCCTGTTTTACTTCTCGGTTCCCGCCAACCGCGAGCGCATCGAGAAAATGAAACGCCTCGGTGTCCGGCCGGCGTTCGTTGCGGCGGCGACAGGATCTGCGCTCGGCGGCAAGACGATCGTCGTCACAGGCACGCTGACGCGCTTCTCGCGCGACGAGATCCATCGCCTCATCGAGCGCGAAGGCGGCAAGCCAGCGGGTTCGGTGTCGTCGAAGACGTCGTATGTCGTCGCCGGCGAAGCGGCGGGATCGAAGCTGGAGAAAGCGAAGTCGCTCGGCGTGCCGGTGCTCAGCGAGGACGAGTTTCTGGCGATGATCGGCGCTATCTGAGCGCGCGCCGGCGCCCGGGAACGGAACGCAGCAGAACGCGGGTGAAGAGCCGCGACACACCTCCGTACTGCGGCTCGTATGCGATGCGGTCATAGACGATGGTCGCGCCCGCGTTGCCGGTGGCGAGTGCCGCGCCAAACGATGCGGAACCCTCCGGCGCGACGTCGAATGGATCGGCATCGAGCGGCGCGCCCGCATTTGAAACGCGCATCGCTTTCACCGTAGCGGAGCCATTCGCGATGAGCGTCCACGCTGCGACGAACGACGAGCCGTCCCAGGCGAGGTCGAAATCGGGAAATTGCGGCGGCCAGCCGAGAGAGTTGTCGGTGCATGCGAGCGTTTGTGCGGATGAAACGGGAGTGCCGTCATTCGCGAGCGCCATCGCGTGAATGCACGCCGCTCCGTCTCCTCCCGCGACCGGCCACGACAACATCAAGCC
Organism: Thermoanaerobaculia bacterium; assembly: GCA_035516895.1. Classification (GTDB taxonomy): domain Bacteria; phylum Acidobacteriota; class Thermoanaerobaculia; order Gp7-AA8; family Gp7-AA8; genus Gp7-AA10. Next base: position 19,299 of record DATIZY010000258.1, read on the forward strand.
GTTCGTGCCTCGTGCGAGTCCGATCCGCGATCCATATCCGCCGTTCCAGACCTTCTGCGAGCTCGCGATTTTGCCGTCGGTCGTCATGCGCGCGATGAAGATCTGCGAGACCGGCGGTCCCGGTGGCGAAAGACAAATCTTGCACGACGGATCCGCCGTCCAGGCGACGATGTACTGCGATCCGTTCCAGATGATGCGCGGAGAGCCTGCGGTGCCGTTCGGTGACTGAGAAATAGTGATCGGAGAAGGATCGAGCACAGCACCCGAGGCGGAGATGCGTGCGCCAAACAGGTTGTCGTAAAGATCGGGCCAGATGACGAGAAAGTCGCTGCCGTCGGAGGCGGCGCCGATCGTGTCTGCTGCAGGAAGGAATCCGCTATTCAAGCTCTGGACCTGACTGATGACGATCGGACTTGCATCGATCACGTGACCGGAAGAATCGAGGCGCTTTGCAAGGATTCGCGACGGGTCGCGCCACACCACGAGATATTGATCGCGACTTTCTGCGACTGCCGGCGCCTCCTGATCAAGGCCATTCGCGGGTGAGACCGCCGCGGGCGGTTCCCCAAACCGTGCGGCGAGAATCGCAGGAGCGGAATCGCCTTCGCGCCACACAGCGAGGTCTCCGGCGAGTTGCGCCTCCGTCTGCAGCGCCGCTGCCTGCGGCAACGTCTGCGTCGCGGTGTCGTTCAGCCGATCGAACGTCGGCACCGCGCGCACGTCGATGTTCGAAGTTCCATCGAACGGCGAATCCCATTCCACGAGCGTCGTCGCCCCGTTCGTAGCGAAGAGCGGCGCCGTGCCGAGCGTCGGGGAGAGGATCGTCGGCGCGCCGTCGATCGCGATTCCTTCCGGCGTCACGCGGATTGCGCGAACGTCGCCCGACTGTTCGTCGGCGGCAGAAGGCCATTGCCACGCGACGAGAAAATTCTCCCCGTCCCAGCCGACAGAGGTCGGGAACGCGCCACTGATCGATTCGGTGTCGTTCGTCAACACGACGGTCGTTTCGTCCGTCAACGGATTTCCCGCGAGATCGAAGAGTCGAAACGACACTGTCTTCGTCCCGGTCGTGTCGTCGCTCATCCACGCCAGCATCAATCGACCGTTCCCGATGGCGGCGGCCGACTGCGAATCTTGCGAGAGCGCCTGGAGCGGCTTCGTGGTGACGCTTCCCGATTCCGAGACGTTCAGAAGAGTGGCGGTCACCGTGCACGCAACCGCGCCGGGACAGTTCCACATCTCGACGATCAACGCGTAGTCGCCGTCCGGCATCACAAGCGGTTTCGCGATTCGCCACGAGCCATTCGTGAGATTCAGATTGGTCCCTGTGAGCAGAGTGCCGTGAAGGTCGTAAATCGACGCGAAACCGGGATCGGAATACTCTCCGTGGAGAAGAAAGATCGTTTTGCCATTCGACGACGCAGCCGCGAGGTAGCCGTCGGCCATTTTTGCCGGCGGCGCGGTGGGAACGCCGTCATCATCGAGCGGCATCCAGTCGACCTCCGAAGCTTCGCCGGACCACAGGACCACGTAGCCGGCGTCCGTCCGAACGAGCGCAGCGGTGTACGCGGCATCGATGATCTTCGTTCCGAACGGGTTCAGAGATCTGCCGTTTGCGTCGAGCTTCGCGACGTAGACGGGCGATGGCGGGGTGACACGATAATCGGGAGGCAGGCCGGAACGAGAATCAAGCCAGATCGCGAGAAAGTCGAGGCCATCCGAAGCGATCCCGGCGATGCGTTGATCATACGGCGCATTCGTGATGGCCGGCGGACTCACGGGAGTTTCGGGAGAGAGGAAGACTGTCGCGAGGAGGAACGAAAAAAGGAGCGGGAACATGGGGCAGACGACAGTCTAACGCGAATCATATCCGATGGTCACTTCGGTGGGACGAGCGGGCGCAGCCGAAGCTGGAGAAAGCAAAATCGCTCGGCGTGCCGGTGCTGAGCGAGGACGAGTTTCTGGCGATGATCGGCGCTATCTGACCGCGCGCCGGCGTTGCTGTCAAAAACGTTCAACCGCTTGTGGATCAGCTCATCTCTTTGCGGTACTTCGGGTCGAGCGCGTCGATGAGTCCGTCGCCGAGGAAATTCAGGCCCATCACCGCGGCCATGATGGCGATGCCGGGATAGATCGCCAGATGATTCGCGATGCCGAGGTAGCGGCGGCCGGCGGTGAGCATCGAGCCCCACGACGGGGTTGGCGGCTGCACTCCGAGCCCAAGGAATGAAAGCGCCGCTTCGGACAGGATCGCGCCGGCAAGGCCTAACGTCGCCATGACGATCACCGGATTGATCACGTTCGGCAGCACGTGGTGGAGGATCACGCGCGGCGACTTCGCGCCGAGGGCTTTCGCCGCCGTCACGTACTCCATCTCGCGCACTTTCAGCACCTGTCCGCGGACGAGGCGCGCGTAGCCGACCCAGCCGATGATCGACAGCGCAAGGATCACCTTGTTCTCGCTCGGACCCAGCACGGCGACCAGCGCGATGGCGAGAAGAATGCCGGGGAAGGCGAGGAGAATGTCGGTGATTCGCATGATGATCGTGTCGACCGCACCGCCGAAATAGCCGGAGATCGCGCCTAACGCGATGCCGATGCACGACGCGATGATCACCACGCTGAACCCGACGCGCAGCGACACGCGCGAGCCCCAGATCACGCGCGACAGCACATCGCGGCCCAGATCGTCGAGGCCTAACAGATGCTGGCGCGACGGCGGTTCGAGCCGCCGCGCGGTGTCCTGAACGTCGGGATCGTACGGAGCGAGCAGCGGCGCCGCGAGCGCGACGACCACCAGCGCGACCGTCAGGATCAGTCCCGACGTGAACGCGAAATTCTTCAGCAGCCGCTTGAAAGTCTTCATGCGAGTTGTCAGTTGTCAGTTGTCAGTTGTCGGGAGGATCGAGGGCAACAGACAACAGACAACTCACTCGAGTTTGATTCTCGGATCGACGACGCCATACAAAAGATCACTCAGGAAATTGACGAGAATGTAGGTCAGCGCGATGACGAGGATCGACGCCTGCACCTGCGGGTAGTCGCGGTTCGAGATCGACGTCAGCAGCAGGCGGCCGAGGCCCGGCCAGGAAAAAATCTGCTCGGTGATGATCGCGCCGGTCAGCAGCGAACCGAACTGCAGCGCGAGCACGGTGATGACCGGAATCAGCGCGTTCTTCAGCGCGTGGCGAAAAATCGCCTTCGCGCGCGTCACGCCCTTCGCCACCGCCGTCGTCACGTAGAGCTGCGTCAGCTCTTCGGCGAGGCTGACGCGGATCATGCGCGTGAGAATCGCCGA
>DATIZY010000259.1:0-19163 GCA_035516895.1 Thermoanaerobaculia bacterium
GACGGCGTGCAGATCACCGATTTCGCGGCGACCGGCTCCTCGCCGGCGTATTTCGATTTCGGCTCGTTCGAAGAAATGCAGATCACGACGGGTGGCAGCGATCCGCGCATCCAGACACCGGGCGTGCAGATCAACATGGTCACCAAGCGCGGGACGAATGATTTCAAAGGTTCGGTCCACGACTTTCAGACGAAGAAGTCCTTGCAGTCGACGCCCGACATTCCCGCCGAGGCGCGCAGCTATCTCGCGACGGTCAATCAGATCAACGGCGTGTCCGAAGGAGAGGGCGAAATCGGCGGCCCGATCTGGCGCGACAAGGTCTGGTTCTGGGGCGCCTACGGCAAGCAGGACATCGACATTCTCACCCCGACGCTCTTCGCGGGCCAGCGCTTCCGCGACCGTACCACGCTGAAAAACGAAAACGTGAAGGTGAACGCGCAGCCGCTGTCCTCGAACAGCCTCACGCTCGTCGACCAGTACGGTTCGAAGATCAAGCTTGGCCGCAACGTCGGCACGAATCGTCCTCCCGAGACCGCGTGGAACCAGAATGACGCGTATGCGCACGGCGTCGGCAGCCTCACCGATCCGACTCTGTGGAAGATCGAAGACACGCAGATCATCGGAAAGAACCTTTACATCACGGGCCTCTACTCGAAAGTGCAGGGCGGCTTCCAGCTCATCGCCGACAACGGCAAGGGCTGCCAGTCGCTCGCGTGCGGCGTCGCCACCGATCCGTTCTGGTACAACGAAGAAGCGGGTTCATACGAACGGAGTTACTTGAGCGAGTACATCATTCGCCCGCAGACGCAGTATCGCGCCGACGGTTCTGCGTTCTTCGATACCGGTTCGATCAATCACGAGCTGAAATTCGGCTTTGGCTATCGCAAGGCCACCGTGAATACGCAAATCGCATATCCCGGCGGGCAGTGGACCGACAACTACGCGATTGCGGGCATCACCATCAATGCCAAAAACCCCGCGGACACCGGAGAGGCCCACTTCTATCGCGAGCCCAACGTGACGTCGTTCGGCACGCAGAACAGTTTCTACGTCGGCGACACCATGATGGTGGGGAATCTCACCATTCAACCAGGGCTGCGCTACGACGTCCAGAAGACCGGCATCGGCGCCGGCATTGCGGCCTCGAATCCGACCGTCCCTGACATTCTTCAGACGCTGAATTTCCCCGCTGTCGGCGGCCCGAAATTCAACAATCTTTCGCCGCGACTCGGCTTAACGTACGTGCTCGGCGCGGATCGGAAGACTCTGTTGCGCGCAAACCTGAACCGGTACGTGGACCAGATCGGCGGCAATTCGACCAACTACACCTCGGTATCGCCGGGCGCCGCGTCGGAAGCGAGCTACTACTTCCAGGATCTCAACGGCGACAATGTCGCGCAGTTCAACGAGATCGATTTCGCCAGCGGCATCATCGGCGCGACGCCTTCCAACAGCGTCGCCACACCGCGTACGCGTCTGGATCCGAACATCAAGTCGCCGTATACCGATGAACTTCTGCTCGGCGCGGAGCGCGAAGTGCTGCGCGATTTCTCCGTCGGCGTCGACCTGACCTACCGTAAGCTCAACGATTTCATCGGATACCGGTACGAGAAAACACAGGGCGCAGGCGACTGGTACACGGCCGCCGACTACCACCTCGCACCGCCGATTACAGCAACTCTCCCGAATGGCAAGACGACAACGGTGCAGTACTACGTTCTCAATGCGGGCCTCAAGCCGCTGAACTTCCGCATGCTCACGAACACGCCCGACTATTACCAGAACTACAAGGGAGTGGACCTCACGCTGACCAAGCGCATGTCGAATCGCTGGATGATGCGCGGCAACCTGACGCTTCAGGACTGGACGCAGCACGTCGGCCCGAACGCGATTCAGGATCCGACGCGCAACCAGGCCTGCGGTGTCTGCGATGGCAGCCAGGTCATCGTTCAGAGCGGTGGCAGCGGCAACAAGGGCGGCGTCTGGATCAACTCGAAGTGGCAGTACAACCTGACCGGCGTCTACATGATCCCGGTGATCGAGACCTCGTTCGGCGTGAACCTCAACGGACGTCAGGGTTACTCGATCCCGTACGTCGTATCCGCCAGGACTTCGACCGGTGAAGGAACGAAGACGGTCCTCGCCGTCGATCAGGTTGACACATTCCGCAATCAGAACGTCACGGACCTCGATATGCGGCTGGCGAAAGACTTTCGCTTCTACCGCGGCATGGGCCTGACGCTCTCGATCGACGCGTTCAACGTCCTCAACTCCAATACGATCCTGCAGCGGAATACGGCAGCCATCTGCTCGGCGCCGCAGGCGACAGGAGTCTGCGCGCCGGCTTCAACAGCCAACCACGTGACTGAGGTGCTCTCGCCGCGCGTGCTCCGCCTTGGAGCCAACTTGTCGTTCTAGTCAGTCACACGATGATTCACCGAAAACCCGCTGGGGCAAACCCAGCGGGTTTTTTTTCGGGCAATCGAGCGGAAACGTGTGGCGCGCGTCTCCTCCCGCCGGCACGACGCACCGGCATGGAACATTGCCGCGGCTCATGCGCGTTCTGAGCGGGCGGTCGCAATCAGGCAACCCGATGCGTCTCCTCGTCGGCTTCAAAAAATGGAGCACCGGCTTTAGCCGGTACCAGTGGAGCACCGGCTTCAGCCGGTCCCAATGGAGCACCGGCGTCAGCTGGTACCGGCTAAAGCCGGCGCTCCATGGCGCCGCCATGGTTCTGGCGCTGCTCTCTGCTTGCGCGCCGCACACGATCGAGCCGCCGTCGAACAAGACGCCGGTGATCCTGATTTCGATCGACACGCTGCGCTCCGATCATCTGCCGGCGTACGGCTACACGAAAGTGGAAACGCCGAACATCGACGCGCTCCGAGCCGACTCGATCCTTTATCAGCGCGCCTACAGCCACGTTCCGCTGACGCTGCCGTCGCATGTCACCATCCTCACCGGCATGCTTCCCGCCGACGCCGGCGTCCGCGACAACATGGGCACGCGTCTCGGCGACAACGTCCCGACGATTGCCGAACTGCTCAGGAAAAACGGTTATGCGACTGGTGCCGCGGTCTCCGCGTACGTTTTGCGACGCGAGACCGGCGTCGCGCGCGGCTTCGATTTCTACGATGACAAAACCAAAGGGATCGCGAACGAGCGGCTCCTCGGACTCATCCAGAGGATCGGCGGCGAGACGTTCCAGGCTGCGCAGCCCTGGCTCGATGCCCACGCGTCCCAACCCTTCTTCTTTTTCCTTCATCTCTACGATCCGCACACTCCGTACGATCCGCCGGAGCCGTTTTTCAGCGCGTATCCGAATCACTATGACGGCGAGTTCGCGTATTCCGATTCGGTTGTCGGCGTACTGATTTCTGATCTCAAACGGAACGGGATCTACGACAAGGCGCTGATCATCCTTCTCTCCGATCATGGCGAAGGCCTCCGCGATCATGGCGAGGAAGAGCACGGGATGTTCGTCTATCGCGAAGAGATTCAGGTTCCCTTGATCCTGAAACTGCCTCACGAGCAGAAGAAGGGCACGACGGTGACGACACCGGTGCAGCTCGTCGATGTGTTTCCGACGATTGTCGAACGAACGGCGACCGAGGCTCCGCCGGATCCGCATCGCATCGGACAGTCGCTCCTGACGTTTCTCAACGGCGGCCCGTCGCGCGAGATCTATTCCGAGACGTACTATCCGCGGTTGCACTTTGGCTGGAGCGATCAGCACTCGCTCATCGAAGGGGACCGGCATCTCATCCGCGCGCCCGGCGCCGAGCTGTACGATCTCGCCGCCGATCCGCGCGAGAAAACGAACATCCTTCAAACCGACCGCCGCGCGTTCGTGAAGATGTCCGCCGCGCTCGATCCGTTGATCAGAGACGCGAAGACTCCGACTGGCTTCGATCCGGAAGACGCAGCGAAGCTCGCGGCGCTCGGTTACGTCGGCTCGACGGTCGAGACCAAACCGGGCGAGATTCTTCCGGATCCGAAGACGAAACTCTCGGTTCTCGACGACATTCATCTCGCCGCGACGCTTCACAGCCAGGGGAAGGAAGCCGAGGCGCTGCAGGTGACGGACCGGCTGCTGTCGAACAATCCGCGTATCACCGACATCTGGGACCTGAAATCGAAGGTCCTCTGGAATCTGGGCGAGCATGACGCGGCGCTCGCGGTCGCAAAAATCGGACTTCGAGAAAACCCGCACTCGATTGCGCTTCTGTTCGATATCGCCGATTTGTCGCTGGCCGCGGGCGATCTCGATCAGGCAGCCAGGCATGCGGAGATTGCGATGAGCGTCGAGCCGGGTCATGCGCACGAGACGCTCGGGAAAGTGGCGCTGGAGCGTAAGGACTACGACGAAGCGGAAAAGCAGGCGAACCTCGCGCTTCAAACCGTCATGGATCCGACGCCGGAGTACATGATCCTCGGCGGTGTGGAAAAAGAGCGCGGCAATCTGGCGAAGGCGCTCGAGGATTACGATCGCGCCGCGGCGGCGGTGCAGCAGCGGACCCCGCCGAGCATGGAGGACCTTCACCTCTTCCGCGGCGACGTGCTCGCGCGCCTCGGCCGTAACGAGGAAGCGGAGCGCGAGTTCCGCGCGGAGATCCGCGACTTTCCGCACAAGGCACGCGCGTACTCGTCGCTCATCCTTCTGCTTTCGACCGAGGGACGGCTCGAGGAAGCGACGAAGCTCGTCTTCGAAGCGTTCAAAGCCGCGCCCGGCCCGCACACGTACACCATCATCGCCGATACGCTCGTTTCGATCGGCGACGAACGCGGCGCGCTCTTCTGGGCGCAGCAGGGCCTGCAGCGTTATCCTCGTGATCCGGAGATCCGCGATCTGCCGGCGCACGTCGCCAAGGCGGTGAGTCTCCTGAAGCACTCCGGCGCCACACGATGAAGCGGTCCTTCGCGCTGTTTCTCTTCGCTCTGCTCCCGCTCGCCGCGTGCAAACGAAACGAGCAGCTTCTTCCGCGCCCCGACACTCCGCTGATCCTGATCTCCATCGACACGCTGCGATCGGATCACTTGCCCGCGTATGGCTACACGCAAATTCAGACGCCGGCGATCGACGCGTTTCGGGCCGACTCGATCCTCTACGAGCACGCGTATTCGCATTGCCCGCTCACGGCCGTCTCGCACGCGAGCATCTTCACCGGACTCCTTCCGGCAGAGCACGGGATCCGCGACAACATCGGTTACACGCTCAACCCGAAGGTGAAGACGATCGCCGAGGTGATGAAGTCGCGCGGTTACGCGACGGGCGGCGCGGTGTCGGCGATCGTGTTGCGCAGCGAAACGAAAATCAATCGCGGCTTCGATTTCTGGGACGACGCGATCGACATGGATCCGAACTTCCTCACGATGGGCCGCGCGCAGCGGCCCGGCGACGAGACGCGCGAGATCGCGCAGAAATGGATCGGCGAGCACAAATCGAAGCCGTTCTTTTTCTTTTTCCATATCTACGAGCCGCACACGCCGTACGAGCCGACGTACGACGCCGACATCCAGACCGCCGACGCGATCATCGGCCGCTTCCTCGATTTTCTGAAGCAAGAGGGGATCTACGACCGGGCGGCCATCATCCTCCTCTCCGACCACGGCGAGGGCCTCGGCCAGCACGGCGAGGACGAGCATGGGATCCTGCTCTACCGCGAAGCGCTGCAGGTGCCGCTGATGATCAAGCTGCCGCACGAGCAGGAGCACGGCAAGAGCGTGAGCGCGCCGGTCGAGCTGATCGACATCTTTCCGACCGTCACCGGCATCGCCTCGCGCGGCGAGTCGCTGTTGGGCGACATCAAACCCGGGCGGCAGATCTACAGCGAGACGTACTACCCGAAGTTTCATTTCGGCTGGAGCGATCTGCACTCGCTCATCGTCACGAACGATCACTACATTCAATCGCCGAAACCGGAGCTCTTCGATCTGCACAGCGATCCGGCGGAGAAGCAGAACGTGTTGCAGGACAATCGCCGGACGTTCCTCGCGATGCGCACCGCGATCACGCCGTTCATCAAAGGCGCGGAAGCGCCGTCTGCCGTCAATCCCGAGCAGGCGCAGCAGCTCGCCGCGTTAGGCTACATCGGCTCGACCGTCTCGACGTCGAGCTCCGCGGAGCTGCCCGACCCGAAAGACAACCTGGTGCTGGCGCACACGATGGGCCAGGCGTTCGGCGCGTTTCAGCAGCAGAAGTACGAGGAGGCGATCCGGATCTGCAACGAGCTGCTGCACCAGAACCCGAACATGATCGACATGCTTTCGCTCGCGTCGCGCTCCTACGCCATGCTCGGCGAACGCGACGAGGCCATCGACGTGGCGAAGCGCGGACTGCACATCGAGCCCAGCGCGACCAACCTGGCGCTCATGATCGCCAGTCTCGACCTCGAACAGCACCGGCTCGACGAGGCGCAGCAGCACGCGGAGATCGCGCTGCATGACTTGCCGACCGAGGCGCACAAGCTGCTCGCGCAGATCGCGCTGGAGCGCAAGGACTACGCAAAAGCCACGGCCGAGGCAAACGCAATTCTCGCCGCGCAGCACGACCATCCGTTCGCGCTCATGATCCTCGGTCAGGTCGCGCAGCAGGAAGGAAAGCTCGACGAAGCGCTGCAGGACTACGATCGGGCGCTGGCGAGATCCGACGCGCAGCACCGGCATGAAGTTCAGTATCTCAACTACCATCGCGGCGATTTGCTGGCGCGCATGGGCCGCCCCGACGAGGCCGAGGCCGCGTTTCGAAAAGAGATCGAGCTCTATCCTCACGATCCCGCGCCATACAAGAACCTGATCCTGCTCTACGTCACGGAAGGAAAGAACGACGCCGCCACCCAGCTCATCTTCTCGATGGAGAAGGCGTCGCCAACTCCCCCCATGTATCTGGCGATCTCGCAGACGCTGCGCGTCATCGGCGATGTGAATGGAGCGCGATTCTGGGCCGCGCGCGGCTTGAGCAAGTTCCCGAAGGATCCGCAGTTGATGAAGCAGTTGCGAGGCTGAAGGCGGAGTCGATGAACCAGTCGTGGGCTCAAAACCGCGATTGATCAGCCGGCTGCCGGGCTAAGACTGCGATTGACGAGCCAGTTGCGCCGATGTCATCCCGAGCGCAGCGAGGGGTCAGGTGTGTGCGGTCGGCCGCGAAGATCCCATTTTTCGCGAGGAAGAGACCGGCCCGATGCGGATACACACGGACACACACGAATCTTCAATGTTCGGAACGATTCCGTACGGCCCCTTGAATAGGCGACCCAGCGGCCATACGCGAAAAATCGCCTCAACATATTGACCGCCAATGATATATTCCGTTTCCTGGATTCAGCCCGCCTTCTTGCACACGCCCCTTCGTAACATCAATGAAAGGAGCCGCTATGAAACGGTGCCCCAACCCCAGGTTCCTGGCGGTCATTGTGGCCGCGCTGTGCACCCTGCTGTTTGCCGTCAGCGGATTTGCGCAGTTCGAGTCCGGCAACATTTACGGTAAGGTTCAGGCAAAAGACGGTTCGGTTCTCCCCGGCGTTACGGTCACGTTGACCGGCGTCGGAGCTCCAAAAACAACCGTCACGGACGCCCAGGGCAACTTCCGCTTCATCAATCTCGATCCGGGCGCATATGCCCTCAAAGCGGAACTTGCCGGCTACGGTTCGGTGACCCGCACGGGAATTCAGGTCCGCGTCGCGCAGAACGCCGACGTGACGATGACGCTGAATCCGTCGGTGGCCGAGTCGATCACCGTCACTGCTGAAGCGCCTCTGCTCGATGTGCGCAAAGCAGGAACGGGCATCGACGTCTCCAAGGTCGAACTGCAGAACGTGCCGTCCGGCCGCGACCCGTGGGTCATCATGCAGCAGACCCCCGGCGTGCTGATGGACCGCATCAACGTCGGCGGCAACGAGTCGGGGCAGCAGTCGGGCTACGTTTCGAAAGGCGCGACGTCCGACCAGTCGGCGTGGAACGTCGACGGCGTCTCGATCACCGACGTCGGCGCCCTCGGATCGACACCGACGTACTACGACTTCGACTCCTTCGAGGAAATGCAGATCACGACCGGCGGCTCCGACCCGCGCATCATGACGCCCGGAGTTCAGATGAACTTCGTGACCAAGCGCGGAACGAACGACTTGAAGGGCAACGCGCACTGGTTCCAGGAGAACTCGAGCCTGCAGGCCACCCCGTCGATTCCGTCGGAAGCGCAGAGCTATCTGTCGGCGGTCAACCAGATCGACAAGATCGAAGACCGCGGCATCGATCTCGGCGGTCCGATCTGGCGCGACAAGCTGTGGGCCTGGGGCTCCTTCTCGCGCAACAACGTCAACCTGCTCACCGCGACGTTCATCGGACCCCAGCGTGCGTTTGACAAGACGCTCCTCGAGAACGAAAACGTGAAGGTCAACGCGCAGCCGCTGTCGTCGAACAGCTTCGTGTTGACCGACATGTACGGCGACAAGATCAAGCTCGGCCGCAACGTCACCTCCACGTTCCAGCCGGCCGCCGGGTTCAATCAGTCGAACGTCTATCGCAACGAGAGCAAGGGAAGCCTTTTCAATCCCACCGTATGGAAAGCGGAAGACACGCAGATCTTCGGATCGAGCCTGTATCTGACGGGCATGTATTCCGAAGTCCAGGGCGGTTTTCATCTCGTCAGCGACGCCGGCGCCGGCTGCACCACGCTTGCTTGCACGGTTTCGTTTCCCAACGGCTATTACGACAATGTGACCGGCGCCGGATACAGTCGAAATTACGAGGCCTATGAGAGCGTCCGGCCATCCAGCCAGGCCCGTATCGATGGTTCGAAGTTCTTCGACCTCGGCAGCAGCAACCACGAGCTGAAGTTCGGCTTTGGTTACCGCCATGCGGGAGTCAATTCGCTGACCGCATTCCCCGGCAACCAGTTCACGGTCATCAATCCGGGGGGAGCGGACGGCGTTGACTTCTACGCAGACGATGCGACGAACTTTCACTACAAAGTCAACTACCAGAATGCATACGTGGGTGACACGATCCTTCTCGGCAATCTGACGGTCCAGGCCGCCCTCCGGTATGACCATCAGGTGGGCAGCGTCCAGCCAGGTGCGCTCGGCGCCAATCCCACAATTCCCGACTACATGCCCGCGGTTTCGTGGAATTCGATCAGCGGTCTGAAATGGAACAACGTCGAGCCGCGCCTCGGACTCACATACGCGCTCGGCACGCAGAAAAAGACCCTGCTTCGCGCCTCGTACAACCGCTACGTCGATCAGCTCGGCGGCTCGACCGTTTCGAAGCCTTCGCCGGGCTACTATCGCTACGAATATTTCTACTTCACGGATCTGAACGGCGATAAGACGGCTCAGCGAAACGAGGTCGATACTGCAACCGGCCCTGTGGTCTGGAACGCGATCGATCCCAACAATCCTGCGGTCCCGCAGATCTTCTACCGCTGGGACAAGAACATCAGCGCACCGACAACCGACGAGTTCATCCTCGGATTCGAAACGGAGCTGCTGACCGACTTCAGCGTCGGCGTCAACGGCACCTATCGCAATCTGAAGAATTTCACGTGGACCGTCGGTGAGAAGACTCAGGGATCTGGTGACTTGTATAGCCCGGCCGACTACCAGCTCGCTTCGACGCCAGCGAACTGCACGCCGACGAGCTCCGTGACCTGTGCGCCGTTCACGAATGGCATCAGCGTACCGTATTACGTGCTGAAGCCGGGCATTCCTGCGCCGACGTTTTTCGTCATCACAAATCGTCCTGATTATCACCAGACGTACGATTCACTCGATTTCTTCGCCACGAAACGGCTCTCGAACCGCTGGATGCTCCGCGGCAACTTCACGCTGCAGAACTGGAAGCAGCATGTCGGGCCGAATGGGTTCATCGATCCGTCCCAGCTGCGCGGTACTTACGGTTGCACTTCGTGCAGCAACTCCGATGTGATCATCGGCTCCGGCACCGGCAGCGGCGCTTTCGGCGGCGTCTACATCAACTCGAAGTGGGCGTACAACATCACCGGTACGTACATGATCCCGGTGATCGAGACCAACTTCGGCGTGAACCTCAACGGCCGTCAGGGCTATCCCGTCCCCTATGTCATTCGCGAGGTCGGCGCGGCCGATGGTCAGGGCGGCGGGACGAGCTACGTCCTCGCTGAAAATGATGTGACGCAGTTCCGCAACCCGAACCCGATCGAGCTCGATCTGCGGCTCGCGAAAGATCTTCGGATCTGGCGCGGCGCAGGCCTCACGCTTTCGGTCGATGCGTTCAACATCCTCAACCGTCAGACGATCCTGCAGCGCAACGTCACACGCCTGCAGCTCGTCAACAGCAACTACATTACCGAGCTGCAGTCGCCGCGCGTGTTCCGCCTCGGCGCCCGCATCAACTTCTAGCTCGATTCCTCGCAGTTTTTCCGCCCGCCGGGTTTCGCCCGGCGGGCTTTTTTTCATTCCGAGCGTAGCGAGGAATCCACCGGCGGCGCAGCGGACCCTCTTGATTCGTGAGAGAACTGTGGGAACATGCGCTTTCGCAGTCGCGTTCGGAGCAACGGACAACGCTGCTTCCAAATCCAAGCGGAGCAATGAATCACGAGATTTCGCGTCGCCTCGGTTGACTCCTCGCTCCGCTCGGAGTTGAAAGGAGAACTCATGCGCAGACTGATTGCCATCACATCTGCCGTCATGCTCATGCTCATCGCCCTTGCCGCCGAGGCGCAGGTGCGCGGGCTGGGGCGGCTGCAGGGGAATGTGACCGACAAGAGCAGCGGGAAACCGATTGCCGGCGCGACCATCGTCATCTCGCTTCCAAACGGACACACGGAGCCGATCACGGTCAAGACCGATTCGAAGGGCCACTGGGCCGCGATCGGCATGACCTCGGGCGTGTGGAACATCGACGTCAGCGCAAACGGCTACGTCACGAGCCGCGGCACCGCGAACGTCAGCGAGATCGGATCGGCGCCGGCGATCAACCTTCAGCTCGAGCCGCAAACCGCTCCGCAGCCGGCGCAGCAGGAAGTGCAGGCCGCGCCGAGCGTGCCGAAGGAAGCCGTCGATCTCATCAAGGAAGGTCAGCAGCTTCTCAATGCCAAGCCGGGCGATGTCATCAGCGTCGCGCAGACCGATACCGCCGGCACGACGACTTCTGTTTCGCACACCGTGACGCAGGATGAATTGAAGGACAACGCGAAGAAGGCCGTTGCCGATCTCGAAAAAGCGCTTCCTGAGGTACCCGACACCACACCGGAGCTCAAGGAAGTGCGGAGCCAGATCATGAACGTCATGGCACAGGGTTACTATCGTGCGGGCGACACGCCGAACGCGATCGCGATGCTCGAAAAGCTCGACTCCGTCGACCCGATGCCCGCGACACCCGATCAGCCGCACATGACGCGCGACGTGCTCCTCGCGAATCTTTATCTCGAGAACGGCCAGCTCGATCAGGGCCGCGCGCTTCTCGACAAGCTTCCGCCGACCGCGATCAGCGATCCGACGGCGTACATCAACATCGGGATCCTCTTCCTCAACAAGAAGAACCCGGCCGACGCGGCGACGTACTTCTCGAAGGCGATCGCGATGGACCCGAAGCGCGCCGACACGTACTACTACCGCGGCCTCGCCGAGATTCAATTGAAGAAAAACAAGGAAGCGAAAGCGGACCTCGAGCAGGTCGTCGCGCTCGCTCCCGATTCGTCGGAGGCGAAGGACGCGAAGGCGCTGCTGGCGAGCTTGAAATAGTTTTGTCGGGCGCGGCTGCGCCGCGCCGGACTCTCGTCACAGCGGGATTCGGCACGACGCAGTCGTGCCCTGCACTCTCACATGCGCCGTATTTTCCTCCTCGCATTCATCCTCCTCACGGCCGCGGCGTGCCGCGGCCGTTTCGTTTCGGCCCCATCGAACAAAACGCCGGTCATCCTGATCTCCATCGACACGCTTCGATCGGATCATCTTCCGGCGTACGGCTACAAAGGCGTGGCGACGCCGAACATCGACGCGCTGCGCGCCGATTCGATTCTCTACGAGCGCGCGTACAGCCACGTGCCGCTGACGCTGCCGTCGCACACGTCGATCCTCACCGGCATGCTTCCGGCCGACAACGGCGTGCATGACAACATCGGCTTCACCGTCAGCAAATCGACGCCGATGATCCAGGAGCTGCTGAAGCAAAACGGCTACGTCACCGGAGCCGCCGTGTCGGCGTTCGTTCTTCGCAAAGAGACCGGCATCTCGCGCGGCTTCGATTTCTACGACGACGAGGTCGAGCCGCTCGGCGACGATCGCATGATCGGCCGGGTGCAGCGCGACGGCAACATTACGCGCGCCGCGCTCGAGAAGTGGATCGACGCGAACAGCGACAAGCCGTTCTTCGCGTTTCTGCATCTGTACGAGCCGCACACGCCGTACACGCCGCCCGAGCCGTACTACAGCCGCTATCCGCTGCACTACGACGGCGAGATCGCGTACGTCGATTCGATCGTCGGCAGCTTCATCGCCGGCCTGAAGCAGAAGGGCATCTACGACAAGGCGCTCATCATTCTTTTGTCCGACCACGGCGAGGGACTCGGCGAGCACGGCGAAGACGAGCACGCGATCTTCGTCTATCGCGAGGTGCTGCAGGTGCCGCTCATCGTCAAGCTGCCGCACGAGGCGAAAGCGGGAGCGACGGTGAACACGCCCGTCGAGCTCGTCGACATCTTTCCGACGATCCTCGATCGCACCGCGACGGCGGCGCCGAAGAGCGGGCATCGGGTCGGTCAGTCGCTGCTCACGTTTCTCGACGGCGGACCGCAGCGGCCGATCTATTCCGAGTCGTATTACGCGCGATACCACTTCGGCTGGAGCGATCTCCATTCGCTCATCGACGGCAACGACCACTACATCAAGGCTCCGCAGCCCGAGCTCTACGATCTCGCATCCGATCCGAAGGAGCTTCACAACTCGCTGCAGGAGAATCGCCGCGCGTACGTGCGTTTGCGCGACGCGATCGAGCCGTACATTCGCGAGACCGCCGCGCCGTCGGCCGTCGATCCCGAAGAAGCGGCGAAGCTCGCCGCCCTCGGCTACGTCGGATCGACCGCGCAGACGAAGCCCGGTCAGGTCCTTCCCGATCCGAAGGCGAGCATGGGCACGTATCACGACATCCGCCAGGCCTTCACGTGGTATCGCAACGGCAAGGAAGACGACGCGCTCCGCCTGACGAATCAGCTGCTGACGTCGAACGCGCAGATGAGCGACCTCTGGGATCTGAAGTTCAAGATCCTCGACAAGGTCGGCCGCAAGCGCGAGGCGATCGACGCGGCGAAGGAAGGGCTGCGGCAGGTGAACGAGGGCGCGCTGCTGCTCGACGTCGCGAAAGGCGCGCTCGACATCGGCGATCTCGACGACGCGCAGAAGCACGCCGAGCTCGCGATCGCGTCGCTGCCGTCGAAGGCGCACGAGATCCTCGCGTACGTGTGGGCGAAGCGCGGCAACATCGCGCGCGCCGAGGAGGAGGCGAAGCTCTCGCTGAAGAATGCGAACGATCCGACGCCGCCGCTGATGCAGCTCGCGACGATCGAAAAGGACCGCGGCAATCTGCAGCAGGCGCTCGGCTATCTCGATCGCGCGGTGCAGCGCGAAGGCGGAGACATCACGAAGTCGCACGAGGGTCTGCACGCACTCCGCGGCGACGTCCTCGCGCGCCTCGGCCGCAATGCAGAGGCGGAAAAAGAGTTCCGGACCGAAATCGAGCATTTCCCCGCATCGACGTCCGCGTACTCGTCGCTCATCCTGCTTCTCGGCAGCGAGCAGCGCTTCGACGAAGGAACGAAGCTCGTCTTCGATCTGATCAAAGCCGCGCCGACCGCGAAGTCGTATCTCACGGTCTCCGAGACGCTGAAGGCGATGGGCGACGATCGCGGCGCGATGTACTGGGCGTATCAGGGACTGCAAAAATATCCGCACGATTCCGACCTGCGCGCGCTCGCGCGAAAGATCGGCGTGCCGATGCCGGGATGAAACGATGGTCGTCGCGCCGATGCTCCTCGCAGCCGCGCTCAGCGCGCGGGACACGCTCCTCAAACTGGAAGACGAATGGCTTCACGCCCGCGACGCCGCGACGCTCGAGCGCATCCTCGCGCCCGATTTCGTTCACGTCGTTCCGAGCGGAGATTTTCTGACGAAGGCGCAGCACATCGCGTGGTTCCGATCGCATCCGACCGGCGGCAACCCGAAGTCGCATCTCGAGAACATGCACGTGCGGATCTACGGCGGCGTGGCGATCGTCAACGGCACCGTCGTGGCGCCCGATCATCGATCGGTTTTCACGGACGTGTTCGTGTTGCGCGACGGTCGATGGCAGGCGGTCAACGCGCAGGAGAACGCGACACAGCCGTGAACTGACCCGCATGCCGCCGCAAATACCTCGGTGACGGATCTGCGACAGAGTTGCCCGCCGGCGCGCGCCGCTCTACATTAGCGCGGTGAACCGTCCGATTGTCGCCGCCGGCATTTTCGCAATCGCTCTCACAGCCAGCGGACAGCTCAGCGAGACCACAGAACGCATCGAGGTCAACGTGATCGAGGTCGATGTCACGGTCATCGATGCGCAGGGAAAGCCGGTGCCCGGCCTGACGAAGGACGACTTCGATTTGCGGGTGGGCGGACGGCGCACGCCGATCTCGAATTTCTACGCGATCGATCATCGCGCCGAACCGCCGGGGCAGTCGCCGGCAGCCGCGCCGGCGCGGCGCGATTACCTCGTCTTCTTCATCGACAACCTCCATCTCGAGCAGAACGAGAAACATCGCGCCCTCGATGCGCTGCGCGGTTTCGTGAGACAGCACGTGGGTCGCGGAACCGCGGCAATGCTCGTGACGTTCGATGGCAACGTCCGCATCCTCGAGCGGTTCACGGATGATGCGAACCGTCTCGTCGCGGCGATCGATGATCTGGATCGCCAGCCGGCGCACGCGCAGGAGATGGACACCGATCGCCGCGACGCGCTCCAAGCGATCGAGAATGCCCGCAACGCGCTCCGCGACGATCAACAGAACGCGGACCAGAATCGTCCCCACGCCGACTTCAGCACCATGGCCCGCCAGCAGATCGAGTCCTACGCGCGCAAGCAGCGCGCGGATGTGGAAGCGACGATCGATGCCATCGATCACGTGGTCGGCGCGGTCCAGGGCCTCGACGGGCGCCGCACGCTGGTGTACGTCTCCGACGGTCTTCCGATGCAGCCGGCAGCGGAAGTCTTCGAGGCGTTCAAATCGGACGAGCTCGCCGGCCAGCAAGATCCAAAGGGCCCGAAGCTGGACCCGACCGGCGGGACAAGTGCGGCCGAGCTGACCCTGCAGCGCGTGCTGGCGCAATCGGTGCCGATCGATTCGCTTTCGGAGAATCTTCAGAAGCCCTTCACCGATCTCGCGCGGCGGTCGGCGGGCGCCGGAGTGCAATTCTTCGGGATCGATGCGGGCGGCGTGAAGAGCTTCGAGCAGGGTCCGAATTCCAACCTGGCGTCGACGCGGGTCGATTCGTCGCTCGTGCGCGCGAACCTCCACGCGCCGGTTCAGCTTCTCGCGGACGAAACGGGCGGGCAGGCCATCTTCGGCCGGAACGACATCAACGCGGCCTTCACCCAGCTCGATGAATCGCTTTCAACCTATTACTCGCTCGGATTCGTCACTGAGAACACCGGCCGCGACGATGACATCACCGTCAGCCTCAAACGGCGCGGGCTCAGAGTGCTCGCGGCACGACATGCTCACGAGCGCTCCGCCAACCAGGAGATCGCGGACCGCGTGCGCTCGGCGTTGTATGCGCCGGTTTCCGGGAATCCTCTCGATGCGACGGTCGATCTGCAGCCGCTGAGCGGATCGATCTCGGGACTCAAGATCGAAGTTCGGCTGCCTACGGAAATCCTGAGCGTCGCGCCCGGTGAGCCGCTGTCGTATTCGCTCTTCGTGGCGATGCTGGATCAGGACATGCGCGAAAGCCCCGTGCGGATGTTCGTCCACCGGGTCAAGCCGGACGAAGTCGCAAACGCCGTCCAGGTGCTGACGATGAACGCGGCGCCCGGCAAGTACACGGTCTCGGTGGCAGTCGCCGACGCGTACTCCGCGCAGGCGACCTATGTTCAGCGCGACGTCGTCATCACTCCACCCGGCCAGTGAAAAAACTGATCAGCAGAATGACGAGCACCGCGGTCGTGATCACGGCGTAGAGGCGGTCCTTCTCGATGATGAAGATGAAAATCGAAAGCGCGACGCGCGCGACGGGCGTAGCGATCAACAGCAGCAGTCCGGCCATGACCACCGCCTGCCCCTGCAGCCTTCCGATGCCGGCCACGATCGCAGAGACCGTGGTCGGAAAATGGGCGCCCGGCCGTGTGAGGGCGCCGAGGGAAGGGCGGGAGGAGAAGTATTCGGGGTGATGGACAAACGTCAGCACTATACCTGTGAGAACTATAGCGACGCTGATGATGACCCCGCCGCGCAGGAGCCGCGACAGCGCGATGTCCACCCAGGTCGGTTCCTGTTCGATCACTTCTGCGACAATAGCAGAAGAAGGACTTGGGACTCAGGACTCAGGACTGAGGCCTCCGCCCGCCCATTGCGATGTCGGCCGTGTCGGGAGGGCGGGAACTAAGTCCTAAGTCCTGAGTCCTAAGTCCTAAGTCCTAGTGATGAAACGCGCTCTCGTTCTTCTGCTCGCATTTTCATTCTTCGGCTGTCATCGCGCGGAACTCTCGGCGCCCGCGGCGAAGCCGAACGACATCATTCTGATCACGATCGACACGCTGCGTGCCGACTCGGTCGGCTTCGCCGGCAACACGAAAGTGAACACGCCGTTTCTCGATCGCATCGCATCGGAAGGCATCGTCTTCGAGAACGCACACGCGCACAACGTCGTCACGCTTCCCTCGCACACGAACATTCTCACCGGTCTGTATCCCTATCAGCACGGCGTTCGCGACAACGCGGGATTCAAGCTCGATCCGAAACACGAGACGGTCGCGACGATGCTTCGCCGCGACGGCTTCACTACCGGCGCGTTCGTCGGCGCGTTTCCGCTCGATTCGCGCTTCGGACTCAATCAGGGCTTCGATGTCTACGACGACAATTACGGCAAAGGGGAAGCGACGCTCGACTTCGTCATCCAGGAACGCAAGGCGACGGCCGTGCTCGACTCCGCGACCCGCTGGTGGAAGTCGAACGAAGGGAAGAAGCGCTTCATGTGGGTGCATCTGTACGATCCGCACGCGCCCTACAGTCCGCCCGAGCCCTTCGCCACGCAATATGCGAGCACCCCGTACCTCGGCGAAATCGCCTACGTCGACGATTCCCTCGGCAAAGCGATCGCGCCGCTGTTAGGCCCGAACACGCTGCTCATCATCACCGCCGATCACGGCGAAGCGCTCGGAGATCACGGCGAGCTGACGCATGGCCTCTTCGCGTACGAATCGACGCTGCACATACCGCTCGTGGTCTGGGAGCAGGGCCTGAAGCACCGCGTGGAGCGCGCGTACGTGCGGCACATCGACATCGTGCCGACGATCCTCGCCGCGGTGGGGATTCCGAAGCCGCAGCCGCTGCTCGGCGAATCGTTGTTCAACGTGCACGGATCGCGCGACGGCTATTTCGAGTCGCTCTCGGCGTCGATCAACCGCGGGTGGGCGCCGCTCACCGGCGTCATTCATTCCGAGGAGAAGTACATCGACCTGCCGATCACGGAGCTCTACGATCTGCCCCACGATCCAAAAGAGATCCGCAATCTCGCCGCCGACCGCCGCCGCGACGTCGAGCAGGCGCGTCAAGTCCTCGCGACCTTTCATGCGAGCGTCGAGACGTCGAATCGCAAGGTCTCACCCGAAGAAGCGGCGCAGCTTCGCAGCCTGGGCTATGTCAGCGGCTCGGGCCTCCCCGGGAAAACGTACACCGCGGCCGACGATCCGAAGAATCTCGTCGCGATCGACCAGAAGCTGCACGATGTGATCGCCGCGTACGAGCATCACGATCTGCAGCGCGCGGTCGCGATCGGCCGCGAAGTGGTGGCCGCCCGCCCCGACATGGCCGCGGGTTACGACCTGCTCGCGTTCGCGCTGCAGCAGAACGAGCAGATCCCCGAAGCGATCGCCGCGCTGCGCAGATCGATCGCGCTCGGCGGCGAGACGCAATCGTCGAAGGTACAGCTCGGGCTGCTGCTGACGGAAACGGGCCGCTCCGCCGAGGCGCTGCAGGTGCTCGCGCCGATGTCGAAGTCGGACGACCCCGATGTTCTCAACGCGTACGGCATCGCGCTCGCGGACGAGGGGAAGTTTGACGAAGCGAATCAGCAGTTCCAGCGCGTGCTGCAGCTCGACCGCAACAACGCTCCGGCGCTGCAGAACCTCGGCATCGTCGCGCTGCGGCGCGATGACGTGCAGGGCGCGCAGCAGAACCTCGCGCGCGCTCTGGCGCTCAATCCGCGGCTTCCGCTCGCGCTCAACGCCATGGGCGTCGTCGCCGCGCGGCAGAACGATCTCGCGAAAGCGGTCGATGATTGGAATCAGGCGGTGTCGATCGATCCGCATCAGTACGACGCGCTGCTCAACATCGGACGCGTCGAAGGCCACGCAGGCCATTTCGCCGAGGCGCGGAGCGCGCTCGAGAAGTTCGTGCGGACGGCGCCGAAGGATCGATACGCCGCGGACATCGAAGCGGCGCGGCGGGCGTTGGCGAGTCTGCCATGAACGACGGCGCACCGCCTCTTCGGCGGTGCCGGGCGGCAGAGAGCCGCTCCACGTTTATACTTCTGTTGAGTGCAGCGCGACCTTTCGTCATTCGAAGATCGCATCGGCTACAAGTTCGTGCATCGCGAGCTGCTGACGCGCGCGCTCACGCACAAGTCCTACTCACACGAAGCGCGTCACGAAGACGCCCAGGACAACGAGACCTTCGAGTTCCTCGGCGACTCGGTGCTCGGCTTCATCATGGGCGATATCCTCTTTCATCGCTTCCCGCAGCTCGACGAAGGCGCGCTGTCGAAGATGAAGGCGTATCTCGTCAGTGCGACAAGCCTCGCCGAGAAAGCGCGCGGCTACGGCATGGGCGAGGTGATCTATCTCGGCGTCGGCGAGGAAAAATCGGGCGGACGCAAGAAGGAGTCCCTGCTCGCGAATCTGTTCGAGGCGGTGATCGCCGCGATCTATCTCGACGGCGG
>DATIZY010000260.1:0-6182 GCA_035516895.1 Thermoanaerobaculia bacterium
CCAAACGGCCAAGGCCTCAACACGAGTGACGCTAAAGCTAACGACTGACGCTAAAGCTAACGCCTAACGCGAACGCCCAGCCCCTGACACCTGGCGTTCAGCACCTGACGCCTGATTCCTGACGCGTAACGCCCGTCGCCCAGCGCCTGACGCCTAACGCTAACGCTAACGCCTAACGCCTAACGCCTAACTCCTAACGCCTAACTCCTAACGCCTAACGTCTAACGCTAACGCCTAACGCCTAACGCTAACGCCTAACGCCCGACGCCTGACGCCCGACGCCTGACGCCCGACGCCTGACGCCTGACGCAAACGCCCAACGCCCGCACCCAACGCCTAGTGCCTCTTGAAATACTGCACCGCGCGCTCGTGCTTTTCCGCCTCCGCGCGCGTTTTGAAGGTGCCGAGGTTCCGGCGCTTGCCGGTTTTCGGGTTCTTCTTGCGCGAATAGAGCCGGTACCCGCCCGCTTTCAGTTTGCGGATCATCGCTTCTCCTGCAGTTTTCGCACGAGTGTCGTCACCAGCCGCCGCGGCGAGACGCGCAGCGACTGCATTGCAATCTTGTTAGCGACGCCCGGGATGGCGACGCGCTTTCCGTGCTTCATGGCACGCACGCCGTAGCGCACGACATCCTCCGATTTCATCGGCCTTGCCACTTTGTGGAGCCGCAGCGAAGTCGTGCCGGCGATTTCAGCGAACGCGGTGGCCGTCGGTCCGGGGCAGAGCGCGGTGACGGTGACACCGCTGTCGCGCAGCTCGTCCGCGATCGCCTCGGAGAAGGACAGGACGTACGCCTTCGTCGCGTAGTAGACGGCCATCAGCGGCCCGGGTTGAAACGCCGCGGTCGACGCAACGTTGACGATGTGACCGCTGCGGCGCGCGATCATCGGCCGCAGAAACAGCTTGGTCAGGTGCGTGAGCGCGGCGATGTTGACCTGAATCATCTCGAGCTCCGTCTGCAGATCGTTCTCGCTGAACGGACCTGCAAGGCCGTAGCCCGCGTTGTTGATCAGCACATCGACCAGGCCGGCAGCGTCGAAGACCCTCTGCGGCGCATCGCCATGGCTGAGATCGGCCACAATCACGCGCGCGTTGCCCAGCTCGGCGGCAAGCGCGCGGAGCTTGTCTTCGGAGCGCGCGACGAGGATGACCTCATAGCCTTCGCCCGCGAGCTGCCGCGCAAAATCGAGGCCGATGCCGCTCGACGCGCCGGTGATGAGCGCAGTTTTTCTGCTACTGTTCATCGGCGAAGAATACGTCCAATCCGACGATCATGGGCGAGCGGCGAGCAGCGAACGGCGAGCAGGAGACCACCCGCCCGCCGCTCGCCGCTCGCCGCTCGCTCGTCCGCGAGATTGCGCTTTTCGCGGGCTACTTTCTCGTCGCCATCGCCCTCACCTGGCCTCTCGCGACAAACCTCGGCACCGCCGTCTCGGACCTCGGCGATCCACTTCTCAACACCTGGATCCTCGACTGGAACTCGTACGCGCTCACCCACGAGCCGCTGCACCTGTTCGACGCGCCGATCTTCTACCCGTCGAAGCTTCCGCTTGCCTACAGCGAGCATTTGACCGGCATCGCGCTGCTGTCGCTGCCGTTCTACCTCGCCGGCCTCCCGCCGGTCGCCGTCTACAACATCGCCATGCTCATCGGCTTCGCACTCTCGGCATACGGCGGATACGTGCTCGCGCGCGTGGTGACGCGGCGATGGGGGCCGTCGGTGCTCGCCGGCATTTTGTACGGCTTCGTTCCCTATCGCTTCGGACAGCTGCCGCACATTCAAGTCGTCTCGGGCGGATGGCTGCCGCTGATGCTCGCCGCGCTGCTCGTCTATCGCCGCAGACCGACATGGTGGACGGCGGCGCTGTTCGGAGCGACGTTCGTCATGAACGGCCTGACGAACGTCTACTTCTTCCTCTTCGGATCGACGGCGATCGTGCTGACGATCGCGCTCATCGCGATCGCCGAATCGCGCGACCGTGCTTTCTGGCTGCGGCTCGGCACCGCTCTCATCGCCGGCGGTCTGGTGCTGCTGCCGTTTTTAATGCCATATCAAATTGTGTCATCTAAATATGATATGAAACGAGGAGACGAGGAATCGGCGGAATCCTCGGCGACGTGGAGCGACTGGCTGATCGCGCCGCGCGAAAGCGCAATCTACGGACGGATCATCGCGGACGCGGACCGGCACAACGAGCGGCAGCTCTTCCCCGGGCTCGTCATGATGTTTCTCGCCTCGCTCGCATTTGTTCTGGTGCCGAGGGGCGAGCGCGATCGCGTGGTGTTGCCGGAGCGATCGCTCGTCTGGCTCGACGCGCTCATCGTCGCTCTTGCGATCGCGACGTTCTTCACGACGATCCTCCCCGACTATCGCTCGTACCTCTGGGCGACGCTCGCGGCGATCTGCATCGTCGTGCGGCTGGCGATCCGTTTTCCGCGCGCGCTGAGCAGCGGCAATCTGCGCACTGCGATCGCCGGCTCGCGCTTTTCGTTCGAGATGTGGGCCGGCGTGCTCTGGATTGCGATCGGCGTCATCGGCTCGCTCGGCATGGGCGCGTTCTTTCACTCGTTTCTGTTTCACAAAGTGCTGCCGTTCCGCGCGATCCGTGTGCCCGCGCGATGGGCCAACATCGCGTACGTCGGACTCGCACTCTGGGCGGCCACGGGGGCGGCGCTGATCCGCCGCCGCTGGGTGATGCCGCTGCTGATCGTCGTCGCGCTCGTCGAAGTGCGACCGCGCATCCGATGGGAGCACGCGATCACGGATCCGCAGCCGGCGGACCTCTGGCTTCAGAGAACGCACGCAGGTCCGCTTTTCGAATTGCCGATCGCGCGGATCAACGCGCTCTACCTGTGGGAGCTGCGATCGACGACGCATCATGTGCCGATCTTCGACGGCATCTCCGGATTCGAGCCCCCGCTGCACCGCACGCTGCGCGAGCAGCCGCTCAGCGATGCGACGTATGCGCTGCTCGAGCGCAACAACTGCCACTACATCCTCGCGCGCCCGGATTGGTGCGGATACGGATGGCTGGACGTGATGGCGTGGCTGAAGCGCGGCATCGCCGAGGGCCGAGTCGCGTTCGTGCGACGATTCGACGGCGGCATCAACGGCGACTGGCTCTTCGCGCTCACGCGGAACGAAAAAGAGTGGCAGCGATTCCGCGTGCCGTCGGACGACGCGCAGCTCGCGCGCCTGTTCGCCGGCCGAACACCGTACAACGGCGCGACGTTCGGGCAGCTCTATCAGCCGAAGCCGTACGACGAGATCAAGGGCCCGATGATCGTGTCGGGATGGGCGCTGTCGCCGCGCGGCGTGCGCGAAGTCAACGTGCTCGTCGACAACGGACGGGTGAAGATTCCGGCCGGCCTCTTCTCGCGCGAGGATGTCTCGAAGAATTTTCCTTTTTATCCGCTGACGACGAAGCCGGCATTTGCGATCTCGATCCCGAAACGTCCGCGCCGCGTGCCCGACGAGACCGACGTGCAGATCGAGATCATCGACGGCAGCGGGCAGCGGACGCTTCTGCCCGACGTGCTGGTCAGTTGGCGTTAGGCGGTGTGCTGCGCGCCAGAAGCGCTGCCGCGGCGAACAGCACCGCTGCCGCGCCGAGATCGAGGACGTGCGCGCGAAAAAAATAGAGCGCCACGCACAGGGCTCCGACGGCGATGAGGGTGACAGCCAGCAGTCGATTGCGCATGAACTTCGCTGCTCAATCCTCCAGCACCTGCGGAAAGCGCCAGCGCGCCTCACGGAGCTCCTCTTCGATGATGTCGCGCTCGGGCGCGCCGGCGAGCTCCGGCGCATCCCAGTTCGCGAGCCACATCGGATTCTGATACGGCAGCACCGCGAGATGCTCGAGGCGATACGGCAGGCCGCGCGCTGCGAAGCGCGCGTTCAGATATTCGACGACTTCTCGCGATGTCGGATGCGGCATTCGGCGTGTCCCGAGCTATTCCAGTCCGTACTCCTTCATCTTCGACGCCAGTGTGCGGGGCGCGATGCCGAGCAGGTCGGCGGCGTCGTTGCGCGACGCGGTCCGCGCCAGCGCATCGGCGATCTTCGTCCTTTCGATCGCCCGCATCGCCCGCTCCGCCGCCTCGGCCATCGTGCCGGAGAGGTCGAGCACCTCGCCGAGGCGCGTCGTGGAGGTCTCGGGACCGAGGTGGAGGTCGGAGGCTTGAATGTGGGAATTGTTGCAGAGGATGGCCGCTCGCTCGATGCAGTTTTCCAGCTCGCGGATGTTTCCGGGCCAGTCGTACTGGCGCAGCCTCTCACGCGCGTCGTCGCTGATCGTCAGCTCCGGCTTCTTGATCTCGCGCCCGAGCTTCTGCAGGAAAAAATCGGTGAGCGCGTCGATGTCCTCGCGGCGCGCGCGCAGCGGCGGGATCGTCACCGGAAACACGTTGATGCGAAAGAAGAGGTCCTCGCGAAATCTCCCCTGCTTCACGTCGGCGGCGAGATTGCGGTTCGTCGCGCAGATGATGCGCACATCGGCCTCGATCGACGACGTCCCGCCGATGCGATCGAAGCGGCGCTCCTGCAGCACGCGGAGCACTTTCGATTGCACGGCCGGGCCGAGCTCGCCAATCTCGTCCAGGAAGATCGTTCCGGTATCGGCGAGCTCGAACTTGCCGAGCTGGCGCCCCGTCGCGCCGGTGAACGATCCCTTCTCGTGGCCGAACAGCTCGTTCTCGATGAGCGTGTCGGGAATCGCCGCGCAGTTGATCGGGACGAACGGCCGGTTGCGCCGCGGCGACAGCTGGTGGATCGCGCGCGCGAAGAGCTCCTTGCCCGTTCCCGACTCGCCCTGCAGCAGCACGGTCGAATCGGTCGGCGCGACTTTCTGGATCGTCCGCGATACCTCGATGATGCCGGGCGAATCGCCGACGATCGCCGGCAGTCCGTGCCGCTGCTGAAATTCTTCCTTCAGAAGCAGATTCTCGTACAGCAGCTCGCGATGTTCGCGGCAGCGCCGCAGGAGCAGGAGCAGATGATCGACGTCGACCGGCTTCTGCACGAAATCGTAGGCGCCGAGCTTCATCGCCTCGACCGCGTTCTCGATCGTGCCGAATGCGGTCATGACGATGACGGGGCAATCGGGATCGGAATCTCTCGCCTGCCGGAGAACCGCGATGCCGTCGGCGCCGGGCAGACGCAAATCCGTCAGCACCGCGAAATACCTCCGCCCCTCGGCTAGTCTGCGCATGGCTTCGCTGCCGTTCGCCACGACGTCGGCCTCGAGACCTTCCGACTCGACAGTCTCCTTCAGCATGAGCGCGAGCGACTCTTTGTCTTCGACGATCAGCAGCCGTTTCATACATTCACCACAGAGGCACAGAGCACACAGAGATTCTCGGTGGTCTCGGTGTCTCTCCGGTCATCCTTCATAAGCCGAAGTACGACCGGATGCGCGACATGAGTGTGAGCTCCACCTCGTCGGGCGCGACGTCCTTCAGCGAATCGAGATGCACTTTGCGCTGCAGCATGTGATGCGAGATCGCCCCGGCGAGATCGGGATGACGGTTCAGAATCGGCTGCAGCGAGTCCTTGCCGAGCTCCAGCGCGACGACGTCGGTCATCGCCACGACGTCGGCCGTGCGCATTTCGCCGGTGAGCAGAGCCATCTCGCCGAAGACATGTCCGGGTCCGAGCTGCGCAACCTGATGCCAGCCGGTGAGCGAATCGTCGGGCAGCCGCACGGCGACATTGCCGCCGTGCACGATGAACATGGAATCGCCTGCGGTGCCGTGGCGGAGGATCGCCTCCCCCTTGGAGTAGAAGTGCACGTTCACGGCGGCGGCGAGCGTCTGCACTTCCTGGTCGGAGAGCGGCTCGAGGACATCGACCTCGCGCAGCCGCTTGAACATCTCCTCGGGCGTGAGCTGATGCTCGCTGGACGGCGGCGTGTACGCCTGGAAAGCGCGGATCGGAAAGGGGATCGAGATGCCGTTGCGCTGCAGCGCGTACCAGACGGCTTTGCGAATGTCAGCATTAATGCGATCGCGGGCCGAGTAGTCACGCGTGTAGTACTTGATCTCGTAGTTGACCGCGGAGTCGCCGAAGCCGCCGACGCGCGCGATCGCCGGCATCTCGCGCGCGACGCGCGGCAAGATCGTCCCGGCGACGAACTTGCCGTACTCGAGGATGGGCTCGTCCTTCCGCAGATCGAGATCCGGCA
>DATIZY010000261.1:0-2319 GCA_035516895.1 Thermoanaerobaculia bacterium
CACAAGCTGTATCGCGTGCTGAAGGTCGAGCCGGACGACGGCTACTCATCGAGCATCAAGGAATTTGCGGATGGCGCCGAATCGCGCTACTTCAAATTCACCTTCGTCGCCGACAACGAGGAGAAATTCACGTACACATTTCACCTCGACGATCCGGCGGTGAACTTCTTCACGCACCGCGAGATTTTGAAGCTCGCGATGCGATCGGTGTAGGCCGCTCCACTCCACATCAGGCCGGAGACGCAGTCGGCGTCACCGGCGCAGAGCAGAACTTGCAGCGCGCCGCCTTCATCGGAATCGGTGACAGGCACTCCGGACAATCGCGCATCGTCGGCGTCGTTTTCTCCGCCGGTTTCCGCGTGAGCTTGTTGATCGATCGCACGACGAGGAAGATCGCGAGGGCGATGATCAGAAAATTAATCACGGTATTGATGAACATTCCGTAGTTCAGCGTCGCCGCGCCGGCGGCTTTGGCCTGCGCGAGCGACGGGTAATGGCCGGCCGAGAGCGTCACGAAGTACTGCGAGAAATCGTGCTGGCCGACGAGGATTCCGAGCGGCGGCATGAGGATGTCGTCGACGAACGAGCTGACGATTTTTCCGAACGCGGCGCCGATGACCACCGCAACGGCGAGGTCCATGACGTTTCCCTTGATTGCGAACTCGCGGAACTCTTTGATCAGGCCCATGGCGTCCTCCTTCATGCTCATCGTATAGTCCGCGCGATGATTCGTCAGATCGCGATCATCGGCACGGGCACGATGGGCCGCGGCATCGCCTACTTGTCCGCGGTCGCCGGATACGACACGGTCATCTACGACATCGACAGCGGCGCGCTCGATGCGGCAAGAGCATCGATCGAATCCACGCTGGCCAAAGGAGTCGAGCGCGGCAAACTCTCCGCCGGCGCGGCGACGGCGGCAATGCAGCGGATCCAGCTCGCGAGCGAGCTCGAGCCGGCCGTGCGGCAGGCGGACCTCATCATCGAGGCCGCCCCCGAAGACATGGAGCTGAAACGCGATCTCTTCTCGCAGGCAGATGTGATCTGCGGCGAGGAGACGATCCTCGCATCGAATACGTCGTCGATCTCGATCACGAGGCTCGCCGGCGCGGTGGAGAGGCGCTCGCACTTCGTCGGCATGCACTTTTTCAATCCGCCGCACGCGATGAAGCTCGTGGAGATCGTGCGCGGCGAGCGGACGTCGGACGAGACCGTGGCGCAGGTGCGCGAGGTCGCCGAAAAGATGGGCAAGCAGCCGATCGTCGTCCGCGACGTTCCCGGTTTCGCCACCTCGCGCCTGGGCATCGCGATCGGACTCGAGGCGATGCGCATGCTCGAAGACGGCGTCGCGTCCGCGGAGGACATCGACCGCGCGATGGAGCTCGGCTACAACCATCCGATGGGACCGCTGCGCCTTTCCGACCTCGTCGGCCTCGACGTGCGTCTCGGCATCGCCGAATATCTGGCGTCGACGCTCGGGTCCCGCTTCGAGCCGCCGGAGATTCTGCGGCGCATGGTGCGCGAGGGAAAGCTGGGCCGGAAAAGCGGGCAGGGCTTCTACGAGTGGAAGGATGAACAATGAGGCCTACGACGCGTTCGCGTACGCGTTCGACCAGGCGCTCGGCGAACGCTTCTTTCGCGCCGTTCGGCGGCTGCTGACGCGCGCCCTGACGGCGAATCCGCCGCGCCGGCGAACGCATCTCGACATCGCGTGCGGCACGGGACTGGCGATGCACTTCTTCGAGCAGCGCGGCTATCGATCGATCGGAGTCGATCTCTCGCTTCCGATGCTGCAGGTCGCGAAGCGGCGGAACGCGTGCGTCATTGGCGGCGACATGCGTGCGCTGCCGCTGCGCGGAACATTCGGTTGCGTCACATGTCTCTACGACAGCTTCAATCATCTGCCCGAGCTCGGCGGCGCATTCGCCGGCGTCGCGAACGCCCTCGCGGACGACGGCCTATTTCTGTTCGACGTCAATCGTCCCGATGTCTATCCGGAGATCTGGGGCAACGATGAGCCGTTCGTCGCCGACGGTCCCGACTTCCATCTGGAGATGGCGACGAAGTTCCGCCGCCGCGACCGCACGGCGCAGGCGATGGTGACGGGCTGGGCAATGGTGGGTGGAGAGCGGGTCGCGATCCGGGAGCGGCGGCAGCAGCGCGCGCACAGCGAGCGCGAAATCATCGACGCGCTCGCGGCGTCCGGCCTCGCGCCGCAGGAGATGATCGAATTCGACCCTTACCAGGAAGGCCGGCCGGTGAAATTGTTCTTCGTCTGCCGGCATTTGTAGGGGGTCAGAGCTGTACTTGTGACTTTTC
>DATIZY010000262.1:0-2962 GCA_035516895.1 Thermoanaerobaculia bacterium
GCCATCTGCGACCGCCCGACCAGATCCTGAACATGGCCTGGGTCGAGCCGCCCGATCAGATGGCACGCGGACGGGCGCTCGTCGCGCACTACAAGATCGAGACGCGGCACCTCACGGATTGTGTGACATGCCATCGCTGAATTTCGACGACATCCGCAGACGGCTCGCTGGGTCAAGGGGCGCCGAGATGTGGCGCAGCCTCGAGGAGCTCGCCGACACCGACGAATTCCGCGAATGGCTCCGCTACGAGTTTCCCGCCGGCGCCGACGTCTGGCTCGACGGTCTGTCGCGTCGCGGATTTCTGAAATTCGCCGCGGCCGCCGCTGCCGTCGCCGGCCTGACAGGATGCGCGCAGCAGCCGCTCGAGACGATCGTGCCGTACGTCGTCAAGCCATCCGATCGCGTGCAGGGTGTGTCGAAATGGTACGCGACGGCGATTCCGTTTCGCGGCTACGCCATCGGCGTCCTCGCGCGCCAGTTCGAGGGACGTCCCGTCAAGCTCGAAGGGAATCCCGATCATCCCGCCTCGCTCGGCGCCACCAACGCCTTCGCCCAGGCCGAGATCCTCGGCCTCTACGATCCCGATCGCGCGCAGGTCGTTCGCCGGGCAATGGCGATCGGCACCTGGGACGACTTCAACGCCGAGATCGTCACTGCGATGTCGCGCGTCCGCGGCCTGCGCATCCTGACGCCGACCGTCACGTCGCCCACGCTCACCGCGCAGATCAACGCGCTCCTCGCCTCGTTTCCCGGCTCGAAGTGGTACCGGTACGAGCCCGTCAACCGCGATGCGGTCTACGCCGGCACCGCGCTCGCGTTCGGCCGTCCGCTCGAGCCGCGCTATCACTTCGATCGCGCTGACATCGTCCTCGCGCTCGACAGCGACTTCATGATCGACGAGCCCGGCGCGGTGCGGTACGCACACGATTTCATCGCGCGCCGCCGCGTCAGCGATCCCGGCACGGCCACGATGAATCGCCTCTACGCGATCGAGCCGATGCCGACCGTCACGGGATCGATGGCGGATCATCGGCTGCCGCGGAGAGCGTCCGACGTCGCACAGTACGCGCAGGCGATCGCGGCGAGCGGCGAGCAGCGAGCGGTGAGCGGCGATGCCGGCTGGATCAACGCCGTCGCGCGCGATCTCGCCGCACATCGCGGCGCGGCGCTCGTCATCGCCGGCGATGCGCAGCCGCCCGAAGTGCACGCGGCGGCGCACGCGATGACCTCGGCCCTCGGCGGCAACACGATCACGTACGCGACGCCGGTCGCGAATCCCGCGTCGCAGACGGAATCGATCAAAGAGCTCGCAAACGAGATGGCAAGCGGCGCGGTCGACGTACTGCTGATCATCGGCGGCAATCCCGTTTACGACGCGCCGCCGGAGCTCGACTTCGCGCAGCTCATGCGGAGAGTGCCGATGTCGATTCATCTCTCGCTGTACGAAGACGAGACTTCGGCGGCGGCGCGCTGGCATCTGCCGATGTCGCACGCTCTCGAATCGTGGAGCGATCTGCGCGCGTTCGACGGCACCGCGACGATCGTGCAGCCGCTGATCGCGCCGCTGTACGACACGCGCTCCGCGCACGAGATCGTCGCCGAGATCGCCGGCATTCCGATGCGCGGACACGACATCGTCAAAGGCTACTGGCGCACGGTGCCGCTCGCGCAAGCCGGCGGCAACTTCGACGCGTGGTGGCAGGCGACGCTCGCGCGCGGCGTGGTCGCCGGCACAACCGCGCCCAACGAACCGGCCTCAGTGACCGGCTCATGGAGCACCGGCATATCGAGCACGGGCTTATGGAGCACCGGCTTCAGCCGGTCCCTCTCTCCGCCAAACCCACCGGCTGAAGCCGGTGCTCCATCTCCATCGATCGAAGTCACCTTCCGCCCCGATCCGACGATCTGGGACGGACGCTACGCAAACTACGGCTGGCTTCAGGAGCTGCCGAAGCCGGTGACGAAACTCGTCTGGGGAAATGCGGCGATGGTCGGTCCGCAACTCGCCGAGCGCCTGCATCTCGACAACGAGCAGACGATCGAGATCGACGCCGGCAATCGGCGCATCGAAGCGCCGGTGTGGATCGTCCCCGGCCACGCCGACAGCGCGATCACCCTTCACCTCGGCTACGGCCGCGCGCTGCCGAATCAAACCGCAGACGGACACGGCTTCAACGCCGGCGCGCTGCGACTCGGCAACGCGCCGTTCCTCGCTGCCGCAGTTCGTCGGACGGGAAACAAGCGCAATCTGACTTCGACGCAGCATCACAACACGCTCGCCGGACGCGATCACCTTCGCGCGGCGACGCTCGACGACTTCCGCAAACATCCCGACTTCGCGAAGGAGCCCGACAAAGAGCCGAAGCCCGGCGAGACGATGTATCCGCCGTGGCCGTACGGCAAAAACGCCTGGGGCATGGCGATCGATCTGAATTCGTGCATCGGCTGCAACGCGTGCGTCATCGCGTGCGTCGCCGAGAACAACATTCCCGTCGTCGGTCAGGAGCAGGTCGAGATGGGCCGCGAGATGCAGTGGCTGCACATCGACCGCTACTTCGCCGGCGCGCTCGAGAATCCGTCGATCTACCACCAGCCGCGGCCCTGCATGCATTGCGAGAACGCGCCGTGCGAGGTCGTCTGTCCCGTCGGCGCGACGGTGCACAGCAGCGAAGGCCTCAACGAGATGATCTACAACCGCTGCATCGGCACGCGCTACTGCTCGAACAACTGCCCGTACAAAGTGCGCCGCTTCAATTTCCTCCGATACGCGCCGCGCGGGAACGAGGTGCTCGACCTCATGTTCAATCCCGACGTCACCGTTCGCGCGCGCGGCGTGATGGAGAAGTGCACGTACTGCGTGCAGCGCATCGAGCACGCGCGCATCCGCGCGCAGAACGAGAACCGTCCGATTCGCGAAGGCGAGATCGTCACCGCATGTCAGCAGGCCTGTCCGACGCAGGCG